>NZ_FUZD01000012.1:1227-124858 GCF_900168135.1 Arthrobacter sp. 49Tsu3.1M3 | reverse complement strand
CGAGGAAATCTCCGAGGCACTGCGGGACCTGCACGAGGCCGGCTGCGACCTGATCACCATCACCCAGTACCTGCGCCCCTCCGAACGGCACCTGCCGGTGGACCGCTGGGTCAAGCCGCAGGAATTCGTGGACCTGCAGAACGAAGCGGACGAGATCGGCTTCCTGGGCGTCATGTCCGGACCCTTGGTGCGTTCCTCCTACCGCGCCGGCCGGCTCTGGGCCACCGCGATGCGCAAGAAAGGCTGGGAAATCCCGGCCGAACTCGCCCACATCGAAAGCTCCGGAAGCACCCGCCAGGAAGCCAGCTCGCTGCTCGCGGCACACTCCTGAACCCTGCTCTGACACCCTTCCACCTAAGGGCCGGCACCGGATGACTCCGGTGCCGGCCCTTGGCCGTCCATCACGTAGAATTAAGGAACTATGGCGAATTCCCCTGATCCCAGCAACTCCAGCCCGGCTTCCGAAGCTCCGAAGCGCGGTCTTTTCTCCCGTAAGCCCAAGGAAGCAAAGGCCAAGAAGCCGAGCCGGCTGAAGCAGATCGGCGAGGTCTTCCAGATGACCCGCCGCCACGATCCCATGGTTCCGTGGCTCATGCTGCTGGCTTTCCTGGGTGTCGTTGCGCTCAGCCTGCTGGTCGGTTTCCTGCTCGACAACTGGATCACCGGCCTGATCATCGGCATCGCCCTGGGCGCCCTCGCGGCCACGCTGATTCTGTCCCGCCGTGCCGAGCGCGCCGCGTTCGCGCAGATCGAGAACCAGCCGGGCGCTTCAGGTGCCGCGCTGGGCACGCTCAAGCGCGGCTGGATCACCGAGGACCAGCCCGTCGCCGTGAACCCCCGCACGCAGGATGCCGTCTTCCGCGCCATCGGCCGTCCCGGCGTCGTGCTCGTCAGCGAAGGTCCCAGCAACCGGGTCAAGCCGCTGGTCGACGCCGAGCGCAAGCGCCTGGCCCGCATCCTCCCCAACGTCACCATCCACGTGATCGAAAGCGGCCGCGGCGAGGGCCAGGTGCCCCTCAACCAGATCGCCAGGAAGATGAACAAGCTCAAGGGCGAACTGACAAAGACCGAGGTCAGCGCCGTGTCCAAGCGCATTTCCTCGCTTGGCGGCCGGCTGCCCATCCCCAAGGGCATCGATCCCTACAAGGCCCGTCCGACCCGCGGACGCTAGCCCGGCGGCAGTACCGCGCCCGCATCACAGAATTGCCAGCAGTACAGAATCGCCCCGGTTCACGGCCACGCAAGGCCGCCAGCCGGGGCGTTTCTTTTACTGCCCGACGTCGGCCCGCCCGGCGCCGCGCACGGGACACGGGACACCGGACACAAGGCAACGGACACAGCAGCACAGGACGCACGACCTCAGGAGACACGCATGAAACTTCCCTCGACCGCCACGATGATCCGCATTTTCCGAGGCCTGGCGATCGCCGAAGCGTTCAGCTGGGCCGCGCTGCTGCTCGGCATGGTGCTCAAATGGATCACCCGGACGACGGAACTCGGCGTGGAGATCGCCGGTCCGATCCACGGGGCATTCTTCATTGGCTACGCGATTGCGGCAGTGAGCCTTTGGGCAATGCTGCGCTGGCCGTTCCGGGTTGCCTTGCTCTCAGGGCTCTCCGCCGTCCTCCCCTTCGCGACGGTTTGGTTTGAGCGCTGGGGCGGCCGCCACGGGCACCTGACGGCACGGCCCGCAGAAGCTGCGCCGACGACGGCCCACGAGACGGCGGGGGTCTAGCTCCGCCCAGGACCCCCGGGTTTCTGTCCTATCCGGCACCATCGCTGCGCCCATCTGACGCACTTGGCCGCTATGCGGGGCGGTTAGCGGCCATTCGTGGCAAACGGACCAGGGCCCGCCGCGCCACCGGCAGCATCGCTGCGCCCATCTGACGCACATGGCCGCAATGCGCGGCGCATAGTGGCCATTCGTGGCAAACGGACGAGGGCCCGCCGCGCCTGGTTGCCTGGCACCGCCGTCGCGCATCCGGCGACGGATTGCTACATCCGGGTGAGCACCGTGTTCATGGCCTTGTCGTGGAGGCCGCGCTGGTCCGGGTCGAAGATGACGGCGGGGATAACGAGGCACAGCAGCAGGGTGCGCACAAGGGCCGCGAGTGGACCCGCCGGGCCGCCGCCCAGCCGGACCACGTGGATCCCCACGATCCGGTGGCCGATGCCGTAGCCGAGGGTGCCGATCAGCAGGATCTGCTCGATGGCAAACACGGCAAGTGTGGCCCAGGAGTCGCCGCCGAAGGCGAAATTGCTGATCAACAGCGCGATGCCCCAGTCAATGCAGATGGCCAGGATGCGCCGGCCGGCACGGGCGATCGATCCTGACCCGGACTCGGGCAGCCCGAGCCGTTCCCCCGGGTACCTGGAGATGCCGGATGTGTCCGGCCCGGTGAGCCATGAACCGATGTCTTTGCGATCAACCACCTTCCAATCTTATCGGCTCTGGCCTGTCCACAGTGTGGGCGGTAGGGTGTCACACTGTGGACCAGATAGGCCACAGTGTGGACTGGCGACTAGCGTTTACGTGTCAGGACATTCTGTAACCTCCCCGAAACAATGCGGACACTGCGGGGAAATCCCTTGTCCTTAGGGTGGTAACAGTTGCTAGCGACTGCGAAGCGGGGAAGCTTTTTTGCCTTCTCCGCCGTTGGACTGCGCTGGACAAATGTGCCTGACGGCCAGATCTTTCATATGCGTAAGGAGCATAGATGTTCAAGACTGCGGACGAAGTCCTCAAGTTCATCAAGGACGAAGACATCAAATTCGTCGATATCCGCTTCACCGATCTCCCGGGCGTTCAGCAGCACTTTAACGTGCCCGCCAAGAGCGTTGACGCCGACTTCTTCGTCAACGGCCAGCTTTTCGACGGATCTTCGATCCGCGGCTTCCAGGGCATCGCCGAGTCTGACATGCAGCTCATCCCGGACGTCACGACGGCGTTCATCGACACATTCCGCATGGAGAAGACCCTTGCGCTGAACTTCTCGATCGTGAACCCGCGTACCGGTGACCCGTACCACCGCGATCCGCGCGGCGTGGCCGAGAAGGCGGAGGCCTACCTGGCCTCGACCGGCATTGCCGACACCGCGTTCTTCGCTCCCGAGGCCGAGTTCTTCGTCTTCGACAACGTCCAGTACCAGTCCTCCCCGCAGGGCAGCTTCTACAAGATCGACTCCGAAGAAGCACACTGGAACTCGGGCCGTGAGGAAGAGGGCGGAAACCTCGGCTACAAGACCCCTGTCAAGGGCGGTTACTTCCCGGTCTCCCCCACCGACAAGCAGGCCGACCTGCGCGACGCCATGTGTGTTGCCCTGGACGAGGCCGGCCTTGAGGTCGAGCGCAGCCACCACGAAGTCGGCTCCGCCGGCCAGGCTGAAATCAACTACAAGTTCACCACCCTGACCCACGCGGCTGATGACCTGCAGAAGTTCAAGTACGTCATCAAGAACACCGCCGATGCCTGGGGCAAGTCAGTGACCTTCATGCCGAAGCCGGTCTTCGGTGACAACGGCTCGGGCATGCACTGCCACCAGTCGCTGTGGACCGGCGGCGAGCCGCTGTTCTACGACGAGAAGGGCTACGCCGGCCTGTCCGACACCGCCCGCTGGTACATCGGTGGCCTGCTGAAGCACTCCTCCGCCGTCCTGGCCTTCACCAACCCGACGGTTAACTCCTACCGCCGCCTGGTCAAGGGCTTCGAAGCCCCGGTCAACATGGTTTACTCGCAGGGCAACCGCTCCGCCGGTATCCGTATCCCCATCACGGGCTCCAACCCGAAGGCCAAGCGCATCGAGTTCCGCGCTCCGGACCCCTCCTCCAACCCGTACCTGGCGTTCGCTGCCCAGCTGATGGCCGGCATTGACGGCATCCGCAACCGGATCGAACCCCCGGCTCCGATCGACAAGGACCTCTACGAGCTCCCGGCCGAAGAAGCCAAGGACATCCCCAAGGCTCCGGGCACGCTCGAGGAGGCCTTGGATGCACTGGCCGAGGACAACGAGTTCCTGCAGGCCGGCGGCGTCTTCACCCAGGACCTGATCGACACCTGGATCGAGTACAAGTACGAGAACGAGATCCGTCCGCTTTCGCTGCGCCCGAACCCGTACGAGTTCGAGCTCTACTACGGCGTCTAGTTAGATCCAGCTAGATCACGCGGCCAGACATTGTTAGGCCGCAACATTTCCAAAATAAAAGGCCGGTCACGGGTTCACCCCGTGGCCGGCCTTATCTTTCGGCGCTTTCCAGCCCCTCAGCGCTTTCCGTACTTCTTGTGCACGGCCTGCTTGCTGACGCCAAGGCACACCGCAATGGCCTCCCACGACAGTCCGGCCTGCCGGGCACGCAGCACCACTTCGGTTTCCGTGCGCGCCAGCTCTTTGTGGAGTTCCGCCACGGCGTACAGCGCCTCGGCAGGCCCTTTGCCGTCCATGGAACCTATCAATGTCTGCATGAAGCACCTCCTTCGTCAACGTTAGTTGACACCGGGAAGTGCGTCAACCCTCGTTGACGGCAAGAAGCCTGCGCAATTCCCCTACGGGATCAGGGATCTCCGGGCCGTGCGAAAAGAGCATCCTGTCCGGCTCCAGCAAGCTCAGTCTCAGAAGCGACTCTTCGGCCCTCGCAGCGTCTGCGGTAAACTGCTCCGGCGGCCGGCTCATCACACCTCCTGCTGTCCCCACAGCGTCCCCGACGAACAGCATTCCGTCGTCGTGCAGCAAGCCGATATGTCCTGCGGTATGCCCAGGCGTCGGCACGATCTGTATATCGCGGACCCTGCCACCTTCCACGAGCGGGCGCAGCGGCACCGCGGAAGGAATCTGGGAAACGTCCGCCTCACCCGCCCAGACCGCTGCCGACGGGCTCCGTTCCACGACTTCGCCGAGGCCGCCGACATGGTCCGGATGCCAATGGGTGAGGACGACGTCCGTGATGTCACTCCATGCTGCTCCGACACGGTCCAAGGCCGCACCGATCGCATCCGCTTTGCCATTTAGGCCCGTATCGATCAACAGCAATCCCTCGGTGTGCGGCACAAGGAAACAACGTACGTCCATCGTCAACTCAACCGGCCCTGCCAGCCCGGCGGGGATGTGGAGCTCCTGGATGACCGGTTCTACCCTTATCTGCGAGTGGTCCATCATGCACCTTTCTAGCTGCTGATCTTGACTCAATACTGAGGCACACAGCGTCCCAGTCAAGATGCTCTTTCGGTCAGAATGCCCGGTACATGATGCGCTGCGGGCCGGCGTCGCCGCCTTCGTAGCGGCCGCGGTCCTCGAACCCGGCCTTGCGGTAGGCGGCTTGGCCGCCGGGGTTCAGTTCGTTGACGGAGAGTACGACGCCGGCCTGGCCGCTGCCGAAGTCCGCCGTCAGTTTGGCTGCCTCCCGCACGGCGGCCTCCGCGGCGAGGGTGCCGAGGCCCTTGCCCTGCTGCCGCCGGTCGATCAGGAAGCCCCGCAGCAGCCAGGCCGTGTGGTCCTCTGGCCAGCCCGCGAGGGTCGCCGCCCCGGCCTGGAGCGTCAGGACTCCCACGGCGGTCCCGTTCTCATCGACGGCGAACGGGTGCCGGGACTCTTCCTCGAGTCCGATCAGCATCATCCGCAGCGGGTCCCCCACGAACTTCTGCTGCCCTGCGCCCAGCTCCAGCAGCGCGATCTCCCCAAGCTTGATGGCCCGGGCGTCGTCGTCGAGGTTCTTCAAAGGCAGCAGCCACACATGTCCAGACATGTAGCCAGCGTACCCGCGCCGGCAGCGCCAGGCGCCTCGGGAAAGCGGCTACAGCGCAGCGTCCTTGGGCGGTCCGGCCGGATCCATCCAAAAGACTTCCCAGAGGTGCCCGTCCGGGTCCTGGAAGCTGTGCGTGTACATGAAGCCGTAGTCCTGGGCCTCCTCCGATGCCGTGCCCCCGGAAGTCAGGGCGGTGCGGATGACCTCGTCGACGGCTTCGCGGCTTTCCAGCGAGAAGGACATGATGACCTCGGCGGTGCCGGCCGTAGCGGCGACGGACTTCGACGTGAAGGTTTTGAAGTAGGACTCGACGAGCAGCATCACGTACGCGCCGTCATTGACGATCATGCAGGTGGCGTTCTCATCGGTGAAGTCGGGGTTGAAGGAAAATCCCAGCGCCGTGAAGAATTCAACGGTCTTATCCAGATTCCGGACGGGAAGGTTCACAAAAAGTTGCCTGGCCATTGGCCCAAGTTAGCACCCGCCCGCAGCATGTGTCAGCAGGCCCCGTCAGCAGCCGGCAGGCCGCCGCCGGGCGCTATTGGCCGTAGAAAACCCGCTCGAAGACCGCCCGGGCGCGCCGGCTCAACCGCAGGTAGTCCTCCTCCAGCGCCGCGGCGTTGCCCTGTCCGTAGCCGCACCAGCGGGCCACCGCCTCAAGGTCGCGGCGGGACGAGGGCAAAAGGTCCGAGGGCCGGCCGGTCCAGATGACGTTGGCCGAACGGATCCGGCTCGCCAGCCGCCAGGCCCGGAGGAGGATGACGGTGTCCCCCGCGTCCATCAGGTCCAGGGCCGCGGCCGCCTCGAGCGCGTCCACCGTGGACGTGGTCCGCAGCTCCGGGTTCCGGCCGGCGTGCCGGAGCTGGAGCAGCTGGGCCAGCCACTCGACGTCGCTCAGCCCGCCCCGGCCAAGCTTCAGGTGACGGGCGGGATCGGCGCCGCGCGGCAGGCGCTCCGCCTCGACCCTGGCCTTGACCCGCCGCACCTCCCGCACGTCCTGGTCAGACAACGACTCCGGGTACCGGATGGTGTCGATCAGCGCCACGAAATCCTCGGCCAGGGCGTCATCGCCGGCCATGGGGCGCGCCCGCAGCAACGCCTGGGCCTCCCAGACCAGGGACCACCGGCGGTAGTACTCGGCATAGGACTCCAGGGACCGCACCATGGGCCCGCTCTTGCCCTCGGGGCGCAGGTCCGCGTCCACGGCGAGCACCCGCTCGGCCAGGATCGCCGGTTTGAGCGGCTGGGTCAGCAGGCTCGAGAGCTTGCCCACGATCTGCAGGGCCTGAGCCTGCGCCTCCTCCTCCGGCACGCCGGGGAGTCCGCGATGGACGTACATGACGTCGGCGTCCGAGCCGTAGCCGATCTCCCGGCCGCCCTGACGGCCCATCGCAACCACCAGCACATGGGTCTTCAGCGGTTCCTCGGCGGTGATGATCGTCTCCGCCACGCGCAGCGCCCCCAGGACGGCGGCCCGGTCCGTGTCGGCGAGGGCTTCCCCCACCTGGTCTTGGTCCAGCAGCCCGGCGCTGTCCGCGATGGCGACCCGGAGGATTTCCCGGCGCCGGATCAGCCGGATCAGCCGCATGGCGCTCTCCGGGTCCGCGTGCCGGGACATTTTCGAGGTGATTTCAAGCCATTGGGATTCGAAGCTGAGCGGCACCAGTTCCTTGTCCGTGCCCAGCCACGCCACTGATTCGGGCGAAACCTCCAGCAGGTCCGCGATCAGCCGGGAGTTGGCGAGCACGTGGCAGAGCCGCTCGGCCGCGGCCGTCGAATCCCGGAGCATGCCCAGGTACCAGTGCGTTGTGCCGAGGGCCTCACTGACCCGCCGGAAGGCGAGCAGCCCGGCGTCGGGGTCCACGCCGTCGGCGAGCCAGTCCAACAGTATGGGCAGGAGCTGGCGCTGGAGTGCCGCGCGCCGGCTCACGCCGGCGGTGAGGGCCTCGATGTGCCGCATGGCGCCGGGAGGATCGAGGTAGCCGAGGGCGGCGAGGCGGCCCTGGGCGGCTTCCGGGGTCAGGCGCGCCTCTTCGCTGCTCAGGGTGGCGACGGTATTGAGCAGGGGGCGGTAGAAGATGCGTTCGTGGAGTTCCCGCACGGAACGCTTGGTTTTTCGCCATGCGGCCACCAGGGCGTCCGGCTTGGGCCGCTCGGCGGAGAACGGTCCCAGGACCGCCTTGGCGAGGGAACGCAACGACGCTTCGTTCACCGGCATCAGGTGCGTCCGGCGCAGCTGGAACAGCTGGATCCGATGTTCGAGCAGCCGCAGGTAGCGGTAGTCGCGGTCGAACTCAGCGGCGTCGGAGCGGCCGATGTACCCGCCGGCGGAGAGCGCGGCGATGGCCGAGGTGGTGTCCCGGCAGCGCAACGATTCATCCGACTTGCCGTGCACGAGCTGCAGCAGCTGGACGGTGAATTCGACGTCGCGCAGTCCGCCGCGGCCCAGCTTGATCTGCCGCTGCTCCTCATCGGCTGGAATGTGCTCGGTGACGCGGCGGCGCATGGCGCGGACGGATTCGACAAAACCCTCCCGGCCGGCCGAGGACCAGATCAGGGGCGTCAGGGCTGCCTCGTAGCGGGCCCCCAGGGCGGCGTCGCCGGCGATGGTCCGGGCCTTCAGGAGGGCCTGGAATTCCCAGCTCTCGGCCCAGCGCGCGTAGTAGCTCTCGTGCGAGGCGAGGGTCCGGACCAGCGGCCCCGACTTGCCCTCGGGCCGGAGGTTGGCATCGACTTCCCACAGCCCGGGTTCGCGGCTTGTGGACATGATCGCGCGCGAGACCCCGGAGGCGAGGACGGTGCCGATGGTCGTGGCCAGGGTCTCCTCCAGCGCGCCGGACTCGATCACGTAGATGACGTCGACGTCGGAAATATAGTTCAGTTCGCGGGCACCGCACTTGCCCATGCCGATCACGGCGAGGCCGACGTCGGCCACCTCCGCGGCGTCGAACTTCTCCGCCGCCTCGGCCCGGGAGACGGCGAGGGCCGCCTCGAGCGCGGCGCCGGCGAGATCCGCCAGTTCCGCACCAGCGGCCGGCATGAAGTCCAGCGGATCTGCCGCGCACAGGTCCTTGATGGCCAGCTCCACGAGCCCGCGCCGGTAGGCGGTGCGCAGGGCAGCGTAGGCTTCCTGACCACTAAGGGCCGCCACCGGCCGGGCAGACTTGGGATCGGCCCGCACCGACTGCAGCAGCCGCGTCCGCAGGGCCGCGGCGTCCGCGGGCATTGGCTCCGGACTGACCCGGACGTCGAAGGCGTCGAGGTGCTCGGGATGGCGGATGAGGAACTCGCCCAGCGCCTCGGAGGCCCCCAGAACCCGGTACAGCGGTTCGCTGCTTTCCGGGTCCGCGACGGCAAGCTTGCGCAGCTCCGGGTGCTTCTCGATCAGCCGGACCAGGGACTGCAGGGCAGTGTCCGGGTTGGCCGCCAGCTGCAGTCCCGCAAAGAGGGCATCCTGGTCGAGTCCCTCCAGTTCCCGGGCCGCCAGGAACCGCTCGCCCTTGTCGAGATCGCTGAAGCCGGCGGCAATGAGGCGTCGTGCCAGGCTCATCTGGGCAACCTACAGAATGCCGAGATTGCGCTGCAGTTCGTAAGGCGTCACCTGGAGGCGGTAGTCCTGCCATTCTGCACGCTTGTTGCGCAGGAAGTGCTCGAACACCTGCTCGCCGAGGATCTGCGGCATGAGCTCGGAATCCTCCATGGTCCGGATGGCGTCGTGCAGGCTGGCCGGCAGCGGGTCGTGTCCCATCGCGCGGCGCTCAGCCGAGCTCAGCGACCAGATGTCGTCCTCGGCCGCCGCGGGGAGCTGGTAGCCCTCCTCGATGCCCTTGAGGCCGGCACCGAGCAGCACCGCGTAGGCCAGGTAGGGGTTGGCGGCGGAGTCGATGCCACGGTACTCGATCCGCGCGGACTGGCCCTTGCCGGGCTTGTACAGCGGGACGCGGACCAGGGCGGAGCGGTTGTTGTGGCCCCAGCTCAGGTAGCTCGGTGCCTCTCCCCCGCCCCAGAGCCGCTTGTAGGAGTTGACGAACTGGTTGGTCACGGCCGTGAATTCGGGGGCGTGCTTGAGGATACCGGCGATGAACTGGCGCGCCGTCTCGGAAAGCTGGAACTCGGAACCGGCCTCGTAGAAGGCGTTGGTGTCCCCCTCGAAGAGGGAAAAGTGGGTGTGCATGCCGGAACCCGGGTGGGCGGTGAAGGGCTTGGGCATGAAGGTGGCATAGGTGCCCTGTTGCAGCGCGACTTCCTTGATGACCGTGCGGAACGTCATGATGTTATCCGCGGTCTGCAGGGCGTCGGCGTAGCGCAGGTCGATTTCGTTCTGGCCCGGGCCGGCCTCGTGGTGGCTGAATTCCACCGAGATGCCCACCGATTCGAGCATGGTCACGGCGGTCCGGCGGAAGTCCTGGGCCACGCCTCCCGGGACGTGGTCGAAGTAGCCGCCCTCGTCCACGGGGATGGGTGATCCGTCCGGGCCCGGTTCCTGGGATTTGAGCAGGTAGAACTCGATCTCGGGGTGGGTGTAGCAGGTGAAGCCCATGTCCGCGGCCTTGGCCAGGGTGCGCTTGAGGACGTTGCGCGGATCCGCGGCGGAAGGTTCGCCGTCGGGCGTCAGGATGTCGCAGAACATCCGCGATGTGGCCTCGGTCTCGCCGCGCCAGGGCAGGATCTGGAACGTGGCCGGATCCGGCTGGGCCAGCATGTCGGATTCGAAGACGCGGGCCAGGCCTTCGATCGAGGAACCGTCGAATCCGAGTCCTTCCTCGAAGGCGCCTTCCACCTCGGCCGGGGCCAGGGCCACGGACTTGAGCGATCCCACGACGTCGGTGAACCACAGGCGCACGAACCGCACGTCGCGCTCTTCGATCGTCCGCAGGACAAACTCTTGCTGGCGGTCCATACTGGCCTCTTTCCGGTTCTTCCATCCGCCCCAGGCCCGGCATTCATGGGCCCCGCGGCTGCTCACGGTTCACTTTACTAAGCATTGCCACCGATTGCTGAAGCCGGACCCCCGCGTAACACACCGTTAACACAAAGCCGGAGAAATTCGCGGCGGGAGGGGGCATTGCGCCGTCGCACAGGCCGCCCGTGTGACGTGATTCACGCCGGGCGGGGGCAACCCGCGGTAGCTGCGGCACTTCGTCTCGCACTACGCTCGTGGCATGGCCTCAAGTAACAGCTCCGATTCCAGCACGCCCGCAGAACTCGCGGCCCCCTACGGCAGCGGCCCGGCGGGGGCTTCAGCGGCCGCCCCCTCGGACACGCCGGCCAGTGGCACAGCCGGGACCGGCGACGGCGGCACCGGCGCGGCGGCGGAGGCGGCCCGGAAACCGGCGGCCAGGATCCGCACCCATCATCTTCACCAGGCCAAGGTGAACGGCGAGCGCTTCGCCATGCTCACCGCGTATGACCAGTACACCGCAGAAATCTTTGACCAGGCAGGCATCGAGGTGCTCCTGGTCGGCGATTCGGCCTCCAACAACGTCTTCGGCAACGAAACCAGCCTTCCCGTGACGGTGGACGAGCTCCTTCCGCTGTGCCGGGCCGTCGCCCGTTCCGCCCGGCGCGCCCTGGTGGTCGCTGACCTGCCGTTCGGCAGCTACGAGGTCTCCGCCCAGCAGGCGGTTGCCACCGGCGTCCGTTTCCTGAAAGAGGGCCTGGCCCACGCCGTCAAGATCGAAGGCGGAAAATTCTACGCCGAGACCGTCCGGGCCATGGTCCAGGCCGGCATCCCCGTCATGGCGCACATCGGTTTCACCCCGCAGAGCGAGCACTCCCTCGGCGGCTACCGCGTCCAGGGCCGCGGCGATGACGCCCAGCGGTTGATCGACGACGCCGTCGCGCTGGCCGACGCCGGCGCGTTCAGCGTGCTCATGGAAATGGTCCCGGCCGCCACGGCGGCCGCCGTCGATGCCGCCGTCGACGTCCCCACGGTGGGCATCGGCGCCGGCAGCGCCACCACCGGACAGGTCCTGGTGTGGCAGGACATGGCCGGTTTACGCGGTGGAAAAATGGCGAAATTCGTCAAACAGTACGCCGACCTCCGCACGTCGCTCAGTGACGCCGCAAAAGCCTACGGCGACGACGTGCGCTCAGGCCAGTTTCCCGGCCCGGAACACTCCTTCTAGTTCTGCGCCGGGGGGCCCGGGACCTTCCGGATCCGGGGACGCTTCGGCAACACATCATCCTTCATGGGCGAGGCGTTGCGCCTCCAGTGCGGGCACACTGACCATTAAGGTCTGCATTAGGACCTCAAGATGTTCCGCCGGCCCGGACGGTTTCATGCGCTAAGCGTTGGGTCAGGCTCCGGCGGACACGATTCGAGGAGTATTGATGGACACGAACAGCTTCTGGAACGTCCTGCTGTGGAGTTTCTGGTTCTTCATCTGGATCGCTGCGCTGATGGTGTGGTTCCGCTGCCTGATGGACTTGTTCAGCGACCACGAGCTCAGCGGGTGGGCCAAGGCCGGCTGGGTTATCCTGCTGATCTTCGTCCCGTGGCTCGGCGCCCTCATCTACCTGATCGCCCGGGGCCGCAGCATGGCCGATCGTCAGATGAAGATAGTGGCCCAGCAGCAGGCTGCCCAGCAGGAATATATCAAGCAGGCCGCAGGCTCGACGGCCAGTCCCGCCGCCCAGATCGCCGATGCCAGGGCGCTGCTCGATTCCGGAGCCATCAACCAGACCGAGTTTGATTCGCTCAAGGCAAAGGCCTTGGCCTGACGCTAAAACGGGCTGCGCCCGACATGAGAATCACCTGGCTTGGTCACTCCACGGTGGTTCTGGATCTCGACGGGGTTCGGGTCCTCACCGATCCGCTGCTCCGTACCCATGCCGGGTTGCTCCGACGCCTGGCACCGCGTCCGGATCCGTCCTCATGGGCCCGACCGGACGCGGTGCTCCTCTCCCACCTGCACCACGACCACGCCGAGTTGCGCTCCCTGCGCATGCTGCGCGGGGCAGCGCTGATGAGTGCCCCGGCGAACGTGGCCTGGCTGCGTCGCCGAAAGCTGGCGCACACAGTTTCCTTGGGCGACGGCTGGACCCCGGTAGGCAGCGGGGTCCAGATTCGCCAGGTGCCGGCCGAACATCACAGCCGGCCAATGCCACACCGCCCCAACGACGCCAATGGCCAGCTCGTTCGCGGCCAGTCGGGCATCGTGTGGATCGCCGGTGACACGGGTTTGTTCCCGGAGATGGCCGCTCTCCCCGCCATGGCGGGAGGGCCGATCGATGTCGCCCTGGTCCCGGTCTGGGGGTGGGGACCGAGGCTCTCAGCGGGACACCTGACTCCCGAGACCGCCGCCCGGGCTGTCGCGATGAGCGGCGCACGGTTCGCCCTGCCGGTGCACTGGGGGACGCTGCACCCTCCGTTCGTCACCTACTTTGCCCGGAGCTGGCTCGAGCGGCCCGGCCACCGGTTTGCCGCTGCCGTGGCGGAACAGGCTCCCGGCTGCACAGCAGTCGTCCTCGCTCCCGGCCAGTCCTGGGTCGCGCCCCCGTAAGCCAAGGACTTCGGACTGGACCCGGCCCCGGGGAAATCCCCCGGTCGGTCGCTCAGCCGCGGGACGCCGTCGTGGTGCGCTGGCCACAGGACTCAAGCATCGCCACCAGCACTTGGTGGAGTTCCCCGGCACCCTCAATCCGTTCAGGCAGCCCCGCCATGAGATCAGCCGGGCCCATCAGCAGGGCGCGGTCCTGCCAGCCCCCCAGTCCCCCGTGGGATCCCACGAGGCCTTCGAAGGCTGCAACGTCGCCGGTCACGGGATCCACCGAGCTGTTGACATAGAGATCCGGCGCCTCGGGGTGCATCAGCGCGAGCTGCAGCACCCGCGCCGCATGCGGCCCGAAGCCGGCCAGCGGGTCGGTGCCCTCCACTGCCCCGCTGGTGATGTTGACGCGCCCGCCGCTTCCGATCGCCCACGCCGCGCCGTCGTCGTCGATGCCGGCCACGAACCCGACGCCGGGATGGCCCGCCAGGCCAGGGACCAGTGCCGGCCACCGATGCTCGAGTGCCCGGAGATTCAGGCGCCGGTCACCCCGCAGGTACACCAGGCCCAGGTTGCCCGAGCCCAACACGACCACCGGATCCTCTGCCGCGTCGCCCGGAGCCGGCGTCTCTTGTGCCTTGGTCAGCACCTCGTCGGCACGGCCGGCGAGCTTCCCGGACAGTCCGCCAGAGGCAACGTCGCCGGCGATGGAGTCAGCGCGCCCGAGTCCTTCGACGGACGCGTCCACGTTCTGAACCTGTTCCTGCATCAGTTCCGCGCACAGATCACCAAGCGCCTGGTCATACCTGTCCGCGAACGGCGTGCCCTGGGACTGGCCGTGGTCCGAGAGCACCACCAGCCGGTAGCGGCGGGGAGCGGACCCGGCGAGTTCGGCCAAGGCGCCGAGCGTGCGGTCCAGGCCATCCAGGGCGGCAAGCGACTCGGGGCGGAACATGCCTGCGTGGTGGGCGATCTCGTCGTAGTCAACGTAGTCGACGTAGATGCACTTCGTGCCGCGACGCAGCTCCTCCGCCACGAGGGCCGTGTTCAGGTCCCGCAGCAGACCGTTGGTGACAGCCCGCAGCAGGGCGAAGGTCCAGTCCCGCCGCACCCGCGGGTTGAGGTCACGTTTGATCTGTCTCCGGGCCTGCCAACGCTCCTTGAAGATCTCGCCGACGGTGCGCGTGAAGCTGCGCATGAAGCCGTTCGGGGTGGCAAAAAACCAGGCGAACGCGCGGCGGGTTTGGGTCGAGCCGCGCCGGACCTCTACCCGGCTCATCGTCAAGAACGAGCGGGGCGCGTCGCCGGTGAACAGGTTCGAGATGGAGACGCCGTCGTCGCAGAGCAGGCCCTGGCCGGTGCTGTGCCTCTCCTCGATCACCCGGGCATCTGCCGGACGGTTGGCCACCAGGACGCGTTGGAGCTCACGGTCATACCACCGGAAGGCCGGGATCCCGTCGACCGTGCCGTGCAGTATGCCCATCTGGCTCGCCGGCGTGGTGCAGGGCAGCTGGGGAGTCCATTCACGGAACTGGTAATCCCCCGAGGCCAGCCAGCGGCGGAGATGGGGAACTCCCCCGGACTGGACCGCCCACTGCAGCACCGGGAAAGGGACCCCGTCGAGCTGGACGAACAGGACACCGTCAACCTCCGGATCAGTCACCGTTTCCTGCCGGCGCGCCCGTCCGGCCAGCGAGGTGATGAGGCCGTCATCGGTTCCGGCTGTGGTGGCCCACGAGATGAGCGTGCCCACGACGGCACTGACCCAGGTAGCGGCGAGGGCTGTCAACGGCGTCGACTCGATGCCCGGCACCAGACGGATCGCGACGTACATGATCAGGGCCTGCCCCACCAGGGCGGTAAGAAGCACTGCCACCCAGCCCACCCTGGCCGAGATCTCCACCAGCACGGGGCGCAGGACCAGGCCGACGAGGCCGGCTGCCGCCGCCACGGCGGCGTATGACCACCAGCTGGCCGCAGAGAACCCCGGCAGCAGGGCGCCGGTGATAATGAGGGCTACAGTCGAGGCAGCCCAGGCAAGGGCGAGCCTGGCGAGGTCTGAGATTCGGGCGCCGCGGGTGCGGACAACGCGCGTCGGCATTTTCCCAGTATGGCGGGCGGCAACCGGCCGGCACTCACCCTCACAGGGTGAGAATCACGGGCGGGGAAAAATCAGTCAGCGTGTGCGGTGTCCGGTCCGCGGTCGCCGGGGGGACGTTCCCGCGGGCGCAACAGGCCCGTACGGGCTAGTCGTCCTCGTCCTTGTCCCACGCCTCATTGCGCGCCTTGACCTTTTCCAGGGCGTGTTCGGCTTCCTCACGGGTCTTGTACGGTCCGATCAGCTGGCTCCAGTCGGACATCGCGTCTTCCTCGATCTCGTGGGTGTTGACGTTGTACCAGTATTCGGGCATCGGGGCTCCTTCATGGCCCGGAGCGTGTCCGGGCTGTGTTTTCCGGCTGTGTTTTCCGGCTGTGTTTTCCGGCTGTGTTTTCCGGGCTGCGCCCGGCTACTTATATGATCAATCTATGCCTTCTCTAGCCTCAACTGCACCCATCGGCACGCTGGTCCCGGGGACAGTGAGCCCGCAGCTTCCCGTGCCGCCGTCCATCCCGCGTCCGGAATATGTGGGCAAGCCGGCCCCTGCGAAGTTCACCGGCTCAGAGGTCAAGTCGGCGGAGACCATCGAGAAGATCCGGATCGCCTCCAAAATCGCCGCCCAGGCCATCGTGGAGGTCGGCAGGCACATCGAACCCGGCGTCACCACCGACCAGCTGGACCGGGTGGGCCATGAGTTCCTGCTGGACCACAACGCGTACCCCTCCACCCTCGGATACCGGGGCTTTCCGAAGTCCCTGTGCTCATCCCTTAACGAGGTCATCTGCCACGGGATCCCGGACAGCACCGTGGTCCGGGACGGCGACATCCTCAACATCGACATCACGGCCTTCGTCGGCGGCGTCCATGGCGACACCAACTACACCTTCCTGGTCGGCGACGTCGACGAGGAATCCCGCCTCCTCGTCGAGCGCACCCAGGAATCGCTGAACCGCGCCATCCGGGCCGTGGCTCCCGGCCGCGAAATCAACGTGATCGGCCGGACCATCGAGTCCTACGCAAAACGCTTCGGCTACGGCGTGGTTCGCGACTTTACCGGGCACGGAGTTGGCGAAGCCTTCCACACCGGGCTGATCATTCCGCACTACGACGCCGCGCCCGCATACAACACCACGATGGAAACCGGTATGGTGTTCACGATCGAGCCGATGCTGACCCTGGGCACCGTCGACTGGGACATGTGGGCCGATGACTGGACCGTCGTGACCCGGGACCGCAAGCGCACCGCCCAGTTCGAGCACACCCTGCTCGTGACGGAGTCCGGCGCAGAGGTCCTCACGCTGCCCTGACCCCCTGCTCGACACGCTAGTTCCCGGAACCACCCCGCTCTTTCACAACCGGCCCTGCCCGGTCACTACAGCCCGCCCCTGCCACGAACGGAACGACATTGGCCAAGAAGGACGAAAAGTCGAAGAAGAACGCCCCGCTGATCGGCATTGACATCGGCGGGACCGGAATCAAGGGCGGGATCGTGGACCTGAAAAAGGGGAAGCTGATCGGTGACCGCGTGCGCTTCCCGACCCCGCAGCCCTCCACCCCCGAGTCCGTGGCCGAAGTCGTCGCGCAGGTTGTCGCCGAGCTCTCGGCCCGTTCCGATGCCCCCGACGCCAGCAGCCCCGTGGGGGTCACCTTCCCCGGCATCATCCAGCACGGCGTCGTCCATTCGGCCGCGAACGTAGACAAGTCGTGGCTGGAAGCCGACATCGATGCCATGCTCACGGCGCGTCTCGGCCGCCCTGTGGAGGTCATCAACGACGCCGACGCCGCCGGACTCGCCGAGGCCCGCTTCGGTGCCGGCGAGGGAGTCGCCGGCACGGTGCTGGTGATCACCCTTGGCACCGGCATCGGCTCGGCGTTCATCTTCGACGGCAAGCTGGTTCCCAACGCCGAACTCGGGCACCTCGAGATCGACGGCTTCGACGCCGAGACCAAGGCCTCGGCCGTGGCCCGTGAGCGCGAGGGCCTCAGCTGGGAACAGTACAGCGTGCTGCTGCAGCGCTACTTCTCCCACGTGGAGTTCCTGTTCTCCCCCGAGCTCTTCATCGTGGGCGGCGGCATCTCCAAGCGTGCGAACGAGTACCTGCCGCACATGAAGCTGCGCACGCCGATCGTCCCGGCCGAGCTGAAAAACGACGCCGGGATCGTGGGCGCGGCCATCGAGATTGCCCTCAAGCACAAGCTGGCCAAATAAAGGCCCATTGCACTCTTAAAGCCAATTGAGCTATCACTCCGGGTCGTCCTGAACGCTGGGAACGACCCGGAGTGATAGCTCAATTTCTATGTGGAGCGGTGACGTGGAGCCGGTGGTGGCTGCGGCTTCCCCTCCGCTGCCACCACCGGAGTCTGTGGTGGATCCTGGGACGCAGTCGCCAGGACAATCAGGACATTTACGACGGCGCCTGCAGCGGCCGCTTGTCCGGGCTCTTGCCGTCCCGGCCCTTGGTCTCTGCCTCATGGCGAAGCAGGGAAATCGCCGATTCGAAGTCCTCGAGCGATTCGAAGGCCTGGTAGACGCTGGCGAACCGCAGGTAGGCGACCTCGTCGAGACGCTGCAGCGGCTCCAGGATCGCCAGCCCGACTTCGTGGGCCTCGATTTCGGCGGCGCCGGAGCCCCGGATCGCCTCCTCGACTTCCTGCGCCAGCAGGGCGAGGTCGTCTTCGGTGACCGGGCGGCCCTGGCAGGCTTTGCGAACGCCGTTGATGACCTTGCTGCGGCTGAACGGCTCGCCGACACCCGAGCGCTTGATGACGGTCAGGCTCGTGGTTTCCACAGTGGTGAACCGGCGTCCGCATTCGGGGCACTGCCGGCGGCGCCGGATGGCAGAGCCGTCGTCGGCGATCCGGCTGTCCACGACACGCGAATCAGGGTTCCGGCAGAACGGGCAATACATGTCAGTTCCTCCCCTGTCGCAATCCGCTGTGAGATCAGTTTACGACTAGATGTAGCTGAATAACAAGCCTGTAATTACTACATGTAGTGGTCCGGGACCTGAACTACCGGGCTGCGAACCGCACCGTGACGGCCTCGCCGTGCGCCGGCAGGTCCTCCGCGCCGGAGAGGCTGACGATGTGGCCGCTGACCTGCTCCAACGCGGAGCGGGTGTAGTTGATGACCTGGATGGCCCGCAGGAACGTGGTCACGTTCAGTCCGGAGGAGAAGGCCGCGGTGCCGCTGGTGGGCAGCACGTGGTTGGAGCCGGCGCAATAGTCCCCCAGGCTGACGGGACTGTAGTCCCCCACGAAGATCGCACCCGCGCTGCGGATCCGGCCGGCCACCCGGGCGGCGTCGGCGGTCATGATTTCAAGGTGTTCCGCGGCGTACGCGTCGCAGGCAGCAATGCCCTGCTCCAAGTCCTCGACCAACACCACCCCGGACTGCGGGCCCGAGAGCGCCTCGCGGACGCGGCTGGAGTGCTTGGTGGCAGCGGCCTGCCGCTCGAGCTCCACGCGGACCTCGGCGGCGAGGGCCTCGGAGTCGGTGAACAGCACCGAGGCAGCCTTGGGGTCGTGCTCGGCCTGGCTGATGAGGTCCGCGGCTACCAGGGCCGGACTGGCGGTGGCGTCCGCGAGGATCGCGATCTCCGTAGTGCCGGCCTCGGAATCGATCCCGACAACCCCTTTGACCAGGCGCTTGGCGGTGGCCACGAAGATATTGCCCGGACCGGTGACGACATCCACGGGGTCGATCCCGGGGAGGTGGCCGCCGTCGGACGCGTCGGCCGGGATGCCGTAGGCGAAGGCCGCAATGGCCTGCGCCCCGCCGATCGCGTAGACCTCCTCGATGCCCAGCAGGCAGGCCGCAGCCAGGATCGTGGGGTGCGGGAGGCCGCCGAAGTTCTTTTGCGGCGGCGAGGCGAGGGCAATCGATTCGACGCCGGCGGCCAGGGCCGGGACCACGTTCATGATCACCGAGGACGGGTAGACAGCCAGGCCGCCGGGGACATAGAGCCCCACGCGCGCCACCGGCACCCAGTTCTGGCTGACGACGGCGCCCTCGCCGAGTTCGACGTCGATGTTCGCCGGGCGCTGGGCGTCGGCGAAGGCGCGGGCCCGCTTAATGGATTCCTCCAGGGCCGCGCGAACGGCGGGATCCAGGTTCTCAAGGGCTGCACGCAGCGCCTCGGCCGGGACGCGGGGATGCGCCTGTTCGACGCCGTCGAACGCCTGTGCCAGCTCCCGCAGTGCGGCGAAGCCCCGGGTGCGGACGGCGGAGATGATATCCAGGACCTTGCCCTCGGCGTCGGCCATCGTCCCGGACTGTGCCCGGGGCACGGCTGCGCGGAGTCCGGCGAGAGACAGGTGCGCACCGCGCACGTCCACCGTGCGGAAGTTAAGGGTGGCGGTCATCGGGGTCACGGGGCTGTCAGGAGTTAGGCTCACCCGATCATTTTACGTGCCCCGCCGCGGCGGGGTTGCCGCCGTTGCCCGGGAAGAGGCTGTTGAGGAAGATGGCCAGGGCTATCGCTGCCGGCCAGATGGCGAGGACCGCATAGGAGCGCAGGGAGAAGGCGACGCTGGCGCTGGCCGAGGTATCTGCCGGCGCCCCCCACCATTGGGCGCTGAGCACGCCGGTTCCCCACGCGATGAGCGCACCCGCAGCACCGGCGAGGACCACGAGGACAACGGTGCCGGGTCCGGGCTGCTGGTGCTTGTTGCCGGCGACGAACGAGCCGGCAATGCACCCTGCGAGCAGGCACAGCCCCGCCAGCACAAGGTCCCGGGGCAGCCAGGTGGCGGTGTTGGTGCCGGCGGCGAGGTCAGGGTTCCCGGTCAGGACATTCAGGCCCGACGGCGCCAGAAGCCACCAGAGCAGCCCCACCGGGATGCCGGCGGCCGCGATGACCGCGGCCTTCCGCCATGTCCCCCCGGGACCGGGCTGCCCCTCGGCATGCCGCTCGGGCTGTGCGGGCTCCCCGGTGTGGTGGACGGGGCCGTCTACTGCGGACTGTGTCATGCAACAAACCGTAACAAGGATTCCCGTGGCGCATGACGCCGGCCGGCAGCACATGACGGGAGGCGTAAAGAAAATGCCGCACTCGATTCCCCTGCGCAATACGCTGGCAGAGTAGAAGTACGACACGCACGTGCAGCAGGGAGTTGGATCGCAGTGGCCACAGATGAAGGTATTTTCGAGGGAACATTCAGGGAAATGTTCCGCCGGCACGCGGCGGGCGTGGCCATCATCACGGCCAACCACAACGGTGTCCCGTTCGGATTCACGGCGACCTCCGTGGCCTCGCTGTCCGCCAAGCCGCCGCGCTTTACGTTCAACATGGCCAGGACCTCCAGCTCGTGGCCGGCCGTAGCGAACACGACCTACATTGGCGTGCACATGCTCGGGCTGGAAAACCAGGAGCTCGCCGACCGTTTCGCCCGGGCCGGCAACCGGTTCGACGGCGATCACTGGGAGCTCGGGCCCTACGAGGTGCCCGTGCTCAAGGGAGTCAGCGGCTGGCTGATCGGCAAGGTTCAGATGCGGCTCTCCTTCGAGAACAACGCGGTTGTGGTGGTCGAGGTGGTGGAGGGCCAGGTCGGCGACGACGGCGTTCCCCTGCTCTACCACTCCGGGGCCTACAGCCAGCCCGTTCCACTCGACTACGAGATCTGACAGACGCCTCGACGGGCTGCGCATTAAAACTTTCCCGGTGGTGCATCCGCCGACGGCCTTTGGCCGGTAGTAAGGGTGTAAGCACAACCACCGCCCCCAAGTGGGGCCCCGATGAGGAGTTGGAAATGCGCAAGACACTCTCTGCAGCCACCGGAGCAATGACGCTGCTGGCAGCAGTGGCCCTGGCCTCCCCGGCCCAGGCCGGGACCTGGCACCACAGCGACGAGGGAACGGCAAAACTCTCCGTCCTCCACGGCGTTCCGGGCCTTACCGTAGACGTCTGGGTCGACGGCAAACTCACCCTGGATAATTTCACACCGGGCACATTGGCCGGGCCGTTGAACGTCCCCGACGGGGACCACAAGGTCGCCATCACCGGTGCCGACGCCACCAGCGCCGACCACCCCGTGATAGGTCCCGTAACGGTGGACCTCGAAGCAGGTCGGGACTACACAGCAGTCGCACATCTGGCCGCTGACGGGAAGCCCACGGCCACCCTTTTCACCAATAGCACCTCCGCCAGCCCGGATGGAAAGGGCAAGCTGACCGTCCGGCACGTCGCTGCGGCTCCCGCCGTCGATGTCCTGGCCGGTGGCAACGCGGTGATTGAGGGACTCACCAACCGGCATCAAAAAACCCTCACCCTCAAGGCCGGAACCGTCCCGGCCTCGGTCGCAGCCGAGGGAACCACTGAAGCGCTGATCGGCCCGGCCGACGTCAAGGTCACTGCGGGGAAAAACACCATCGTCTACGCCTGGGGAAGCCTCGCCGACAACAACCTTGGGGTCGCCGTACAGGTAGTGGACTCCTCATCGCGCGGCCACAAAGAGCACCACGAGTAGGCCCATCCGGAACTTCGGCAGGCATCCTGTTTTCCCGCCCGGTGGGGCCGCATCAACCGCGGCCCCACCGGCACGCGCACAGTGGCAGCCCGGAAGGCTGACCCAGTTCGACCATGGCGGAGTCCCCGCGCGAGCGGCATAATGTGGTGCAACAGGGGCCACTGCCGCTCAAAGGAGCACCTGATGGAGGCTGCCGCATCGCACGATTGGGACTCCGGTCTCGATCACGCATTTGCCGGCGGCGACGAACGCGTCCTCGCAGAGGCGTACCGACGGTTCAGTCCGCTCGTCTACACGCTGGCGCTGAGATCCTTGGGAGAGCGGGCCGCTGCCGACGACGTCACCCAGGAGGTCTTCATTCGGGCCTGGAAATCACGGACCACTTTTCGCCCGGAGGCGGCGCGGCTGCCGGCATGGCTGGTCGGGATCGCCCGCAATGCAATCTCCGACGCCTTGTCCGCGCGCTCCCGCCAGCGCCATCTCGAACAAGCAGCCGCTCTCTTGGTCGTTGACCCCGCTTCCCGCCCGGATGCCGGGGACGTCGAAGAGGTCGCCGACCGCCTGGCGCTGGACGAAGAACTGGAGCACTTAGGGGATCCCCAGCAGGCAATAATGCGGCTGGCGTTCTATGAAGACCTGACTCACGACCAGATCTCGTCGCGCCTCAACCTGCCGCTCGGGACTGTCAAAAGCCACATCCGGCGCAGCCTCACCCGCTTACGCACCCGCCTGGAGGTGGAACATGGAACACCTTGACGCCGAACTCCTCAGTCTGCTGGCCCTCGGCGAGCCCCTGGGCACGGACGCCGACGCCGACCACCTCGCCAGCTGCCCCACGTGCAGCGAAACCCTCCGAGGCCTGCAACATGCCGTGCACGTTGCCACCCTCGACACCGCAGGCATCGAACTCGAGCGACCCGGCAGCCAGAACTGGGCCGCCATCCATCAGGCCCTCGGCCTCGCGCCGGCCCTCGCAACCGATCCCCTGAGCCAGCCCAGCTCAGGGCCCCCTGCCCCGGAGAAACCAGCCGCACCGGAGGAACCCGCCGCGGCGGAGGCGCGCCCGAACCAGGGCGCCGGCACAAAGCCGGCACCGATACCAATGCGGCCCAGCGCCAAAGACAGGCGTGGCCGTCCCGGTCTGTGGATTATCGCGGCTGCGGCCGGAATCGTTCTCGGCACGGCCGCCGGATGGACCGCTGCCGGAGTTCTCGGACACACCGGCACTCCCGCACCTTCCTCCACCCAGTCGGGTCCCGTTTCGACAGTCGTCGCCCAAACGTCACTGACTCCGCTGCCCGCACATACCGGGAGCGGAGATGCCCGGGTGGAGCAACTCCCCGATGGAACCCGGCACCTGATCATCCGGCTCTCCAACGACCCCATCACCGGATTCCGGGGAGTGTGGGTCGGCTCTGCCGACCTGTCCAGAATGGTAAGCCTGGGTGTCCTCGACAATGAATCCGGCATTTTCACCATCCCGGACGGCGTTGACCTGGCCCAGTACCCCATCGTGGACGTCTCCAACCAGCCATACAACGGGAACCCGGCCCACTCCGCCGACAGCATCGCCCGGGGAACGCTCAACCCGAAAAGCTGATCCCCGGATACCATCGTGAACCCTGGCGGGGCGGGAGGGACTCAGGGCGCGCTGGACCGCTCAGCCTTGCGTGGCGGCCGGCACCCCCTGCACGTCAGTTATCCAGGCACGTCGGGCCGAGCAGCACCTTCAAGTCGCCGAACAGTGACGGGCTCGGGTTGACGCGAAGGTGCACCGGCAAGCCCATGACCTCCACCCGGGTGTCGCCCTGCAGGTGCAGGCGGACCTCCGAATTTCCGCGGTGGGTGCGCAGCACGTCGCCCAGCTCGGTAACCACGGCCTCGGTGGCCTTGTGCGTGGCCATGGTGATCACCACGGGCCCGTTCTGGCTGTCGCTGAGGTCCGGTACGGAGAGTTCCATGCAGTTCAAGGTGACGGCGCCGTCGTCGCGCCGCTGCAGGCGTCCCTTGACCACCACGATCAGGTCCTCCGCGAGCACCGAGGCGATAGGGCCGTAGACCTGGCCGAAGAACATGACCTCCATGGAACCGGCGAGGTCCTCGATTTCGGCCCGGGCGTAGGCGTTGCCGCTGGCCTTGGCGATCCGTCGGCTGAGCGAGGTGATCATGCCGGCGATGGTCACGATCGAGCCGTCCGGCGGCCCGTCCTCGGCGATGATCGAGGTGATCGACCGGTCGGCGTGCTGGCTCAGGAGCCCTTCCAGCCCTTGCAGCGGGTGGTCGGAGACGTAGAGGCCGAGCATGTCGCGCTCGAACGCCAGTTTGTCCTTCTTCTCCCATTCCGGCAGATCGGGGATCTCGGTGCTGAGCGATGCCTCCGGCTCCTGGTCCTCAAAGCCTGCGAAGAGGTCGAACTGGCCGATCGCCTCGTTGCGCTTGAGGGTGATGACGGAGTCGATCGCTTCTTCATGGATCATGGCCAGGGCCCGCCGGGGGTGGCCGAGCGAGTCGAAGGCGCCGGCCTTGATCAGGGATTCGATGGTCCGCTTGTTGCAGACCACCGCCGGTACCTTCAGGAGGTAGTCCTTGAAGGAGGTGTAGGCGCCTTCTTTTTCGCGCGCCGCCACCATGGCCTCGACGGCGTTCACGCCGACGTTGCGGATGGCGCCCATGCCGAAGCGGATGTCGGTGCCCACAGGGGTGAAGTTGAGGGCTGACTCGTTGACGTCGGGCGGCAGCACCGTGATGCCCATGCGCCGGCATTCGTTGAGGTAGATCGCCGACTTGTCCTTGTCGTCGCCCACCGACGTCAGCAGGGCAGCCATGTACTCCGGCGCGTAGTGCGCCTTCAGGTACGCGGTCCAGTAGGAGATCACCCCGTAGGCGGCCGAGTGCGCCTTGTTGAAGGCGTAGTCGGAGAACGGCAGCAGGATGTCCCAGAGGGTCTTGACTGCGGCCATGGAATAGCCGTTGTCCTGCATGCCCTGGGAGAAGCCGGCGAACTGCTTGTCCAGCTCGGATTTTTTCTTCTTGCCCATGGCGCGGCGCAGGATATCGGCCTGGCCAAGGGTATAGCCGGCAAGTTTCTGCGCCACGGCCATGACCTGCTCCTGGTACACGATCAGCCCGTAGGTCCCGCCCAGGATTTCGGACAGCGGTTCCTCGAGCTCCGGGTGGATCGGGATGACTTCCTGGATCTTGTTCTTGCGCAGCGCGTAGTCGGTGTGCGCGTTGGCGCCCATGGGTCCGGGCCGGTAGAGGGCCAGGACGGCGGAGATGTCTTCGAAGTTGTCGGGCTTCATCAGCTTGAGCAGGGACCGCATGGGTCCGCCGTCGAGCTGGAAGACGCCCAGTGTGTCTCCGCGGGCGAGCAGCTCGTAGGACGCCGTGTCATCCAGCTCGAGCGTTTCGAGGTCGAGCTCGATGCCGCGGTTCATTTTGATGTTTTCCAGGGCATCGGAAATGATCGTCAGGTTTCGAAGCCCGAGGAAGTCCATCTTGATCAGGCCGAGGCCTTCGGACGTCGGGTAGTCGAACTGGGTGATGACCTGGCCGTCCTGGAAGCGGCGCATGATCGGGATCACGTCGATGATGGGGTCCGAGGACATGATGACGCCGGCGGCGTGCACGCCCCATTGCCGCTTCAGGCCCTCGATGCCCAGCGCCGTCTCGAAGACCTTGGCGGCCTCCGGGTCGGTGCTGATGAGCTGGCGGAAGTCGCCGGCCTCGCCGTAGCGCTTGGACTGGGGGTTCTGGATGTCGGCCAGCGGGATGTCCTTGGCCATGACCGCCGGCGGCAGCGCCTTGGTCAGCTGCTCGCCCATGCTGAACGGGTAGCCCAGCACGCGCGAAGAGTCCTTGAGGGCCTGCTTGGTCTTGATCGTGCCGTAGGTGACGATCATCGCCACGCGTTCGTCGCCGTATTTGCGTGTGACGTAGTCGATCACTTCGGAACGGCGCCGGTCATCGAAGTCGACGTCGAAGTCAGGCATGGAGACGCGGTCCGGGTTGAGGAAGCGCTCGAAGATCAGGCCGTGGTGCAGCGGGTCCAGGTCGGTGATGCGCATGGCGTAGGCCACCATGGAGCCAGCACCGGAGCCACGCCCGGGGCCGACCCGGATGCCGTTGTTCTTGGCCCAGTTGATGAAGTCGGCGACGACGAGGAAGTAGCCCGGGAAGCCCATCGAGGTGATGACTTCGAGCTCATAGTCGGCCTGCTTGCGGACCTTGTCCGGGATGCCCCCGGGATAGCGGTAGTGGAGTCCCTTGTCGACCTCCTTGACCAGCCAGGACGTTTCGTCCTCCCCCTCCGGGCAGGGGAACCGGGGCATGTAGTTGGCGCCGGTGTTGAAGGAGACTTCGCAGCGTTCGGCGATCAGGAGCGTGTTGTCGCACGCCTCGGGGTGGTCGCGGAACAGTTCGCGCATTTCCTGAGGTGACTTCAGGTAGTAGCCGCTGCCGGAGAACGCGAAGCGCGAGCCGCCATTGTCGTAGGTCGGCTCCAGGAGGGTGGAACCGGACTGGATGGCCAGCAGGGCCTCGTGCGCCTTCGCGTCGTGCTCGTGCGTGTAGTGCAGGTCGTTGGTGGCCACCAGCGGCAGGTTCAGGTCCTTGGCCAGGCGCAGCAGGTCACCGGTGACGCGCCGCTCGATGTCCAGGCCGTGGTCCATGAGCTCACAGAAGTAGTTCTCCGCCCCGAAGATGTCGCGGAACTCCGCCGCGGCCTCCAGGGCTTCGCGGTACTGGCCGAGGCGCAGCCGGGTCTGGACCTCGCCGGACGGGCAGCCGGTGGTGGCGATGAGCCCTTCCGAGTAGGTGTTCAGCAGCTCACGGTCCAGCCGGGGCCATTTGCCGAAGACCGAGTCCAGCGAGGCGATCGAGGAGGCCCGGAAAAGGTTCCGCATGCCCACGTTGTTGTAGCTGAGCAGGGTCATGTGCGTGTACGAGCCGCCGCCGGAGATGTCGTCCTTGCGCTGGTGCTCCTCGCCCCAGCGCACACGGGTCTTGTCCGTGCGGGCGGTCCCGGGAGTCACATAGGCTTCGACACCGATAATGGGCCTGATGCCCTGGTCGGTTGCGCGCTTCCAGAAGTCGAAGGCGCCGAACAGGTAGCCGTGGTCGGTCGTGGCGAGGGCCGGCATGCCGAGCCGCTCGGTTTCGTCGAACAGCTCACCGAGCCGGGCGGCACCGTCCAGCATCGAGTACTCGGTGTGGTTGTGGAGATGGACAAACGAGTCGTTGCTGGAAGTCACCGCACCATTCTAGTGCCGTGCCGCGACGGCGGTGTGCAGCCACGGCGGTGAGGATGGAACCTGCCGGCCAGGCCGGCAGGATCCGCCGGCCCGGCAGAACCCCGTGGATTCACGCCGCCCGTGCCTGCGGCTCAGGCGTTTCCGGACTCCAGGACCGTCAACGCGTACTGCAGGTCCTGCGGGTACTCGCTGGCGACAGTCACCCGCTCCCCGGTACGCGGGTGGTCGAAGGACAGTTCCCGGGCGTGCAGCCACTGCCGGGTCAGCCCGAGGGTGGCAGCCAGCCGCGGGTCTGCACCGTAGGTGAGGTCACCGGCGCAGGGGTGGCGCAGGGCCGAGAAGTGCACGCGGATCTGGTGGGTGCGGCCCGTCTCGAGGTGCACCTCCACGAGTGAGGCTTTCCCGAAAGCTTCCAGGACCTCATAGTGCGTCACCGAATCACGGCCGTCCTCGGTCACGGCAAACCGCCAGTCATGGCCGGGGTGCCGGCCGATGGGCGCGTCGATGGTGCCCGCCAGCGGATCGGGAAGGCCCTGTACGACGGCGTGGTAGACCTTGTCCACGGTGCGCTCCTTGAAGGCGCGCTTGAGCACGGTGTAGGCATTTTCGGTCTTGGCCACCACCATGACACCGGAAGTGCCGACGTCGAGCCGGTGGACGATGCCGGCGCGCTCCGGGGCGCCCGACGTCGAAATCCGGTAGCCGAGCCCGGCGAGGCCACCCACCACCGTGGGTCCCACCCATCCGGGCGAGGGGTGCGCGGCCACACCGACCGGTTTGTCGATGACCACAAAGTCGTCATCGTCCAGCAGGATCAACAGGTCGTCCACTACTTCCTCCACGATTTCCAGGGGGTCCCTGCGGTCCGGCACCACGACCTCCAGCACGGTGCCCAGGGTGAGTTTGAGGGACTTTCCGACCTTCCCTGCGTTGCTGGTGACGTTGCCTTCGGCGATCAGGACGGCGGCCTGGGAGCGGGAGATGTCCATCAGCCTGGCCAGTCCGGCGTCCACGCGGGAACCGGCGAGGTCCTCCGTGACGGTGAAGCGGTGGTGCCCAGCGGCTGCGGTACCGGGTTCGGCGGCCATGTCGGCCGCCATGTCAGCGGCGCTTCCTGAGGCAGTCTCAGACATCGTTAGCCACCGTCTCCTTCGTGTGGCGCGAGCCGTCCAGGGAGATTCCGCGGAGCGTGAGCAGGCAGATGATCACGACGGCGGAGACGACGGCGGAGTCGGCGATGTTGAAGATCGCGAAGTTTGGCAGCTGGATGAAGTCCACCACATGGCCCATCGCGAAGGACGGCTCGCGGAACAGCCGGTCCGTCAGGTTGCCGAGTGCGCCGCCGAGCAGCAGCCCCAGCGCCAGGGCCCACCAGAGCGAGCCGAGCTTGCGCAGCTGCAGCAGGATCGCGACAGACACCGCCGCCATGATGATCGTGAACACCCAGGTGACGTTCTCGCCGATCGAGAACGCCGCCCCCGAGTTGCGGATGTAGAACCAGTGCAGCAGCGGGGGAAGCACGGGGATCCGCTCACCTTCGGTCATGGTGGTCGTGACCCAGAGCTTGGTGAGCTGGTCGAACACGTAGGCGAAGACCGCGAAGGCAGCGAACAGGACAAACAGCTTTGCCCGCCGCGGCCGGGCGCGCACGGGCTGTGCCGCCTCGACGGGCTGCATGGCGTCTGGTGATGGTGCGTCAGTCATAGGGCTTTCGATCGGGAGCCAGTGCGGGACCGGGTTCAGGTACCGGCAAGCGCCGGGCACCTGGGCCGGTGCCGGCACGTTGCGGGAAAAGGGAAAAGCCGGCGGCCGAGGAATCCTCAGCCACCGGCTTTCAGAATACTTGCTTTTTGCCCTAGCTGGCTTCGCCAACCTCGGGGGCCGCAACGGAGCCGCGGGCGTCCAGGTCGCGGAGCTGGCCTTCGATGTAGGCCTTCAGGCGTGAGCGGTAGTCGCGCTCGAAGCCGCGAAGCTGCTCGACCTTGCGTTCCAGGACGGAGCGCTGCTGCTCGAGGGCACCGAGGATCTTGCGGGACTTTTCCTGCGCATCGTTGACGAGGCTGCTGGCCTCGATCTGGGCTTCAGCGATGATCTTGTCCCGCTGCTGCTCGCCGTCAGCGATGTGCTTGTCGTGCATCTGCTGCGCCATGGCGAGCAGTCCGGCGGCGGACTCCGACGCCGGGGTGGCGGCGCTGCGTGCCGGCTCGACAACCTGGGCGGCCTTGGCAGCCTGCTCGGCTTCCTTCTTCTTGGCGCCTTCTGCGGCCGCCTTTGCCTTGGCCTCGGCCTCGGCCTTGGCGGTGTCTTCCTTCTCGGCCTTGACGGGCGCCGGGACCTTTTCCACCACGGGTGCGGCGGCTGCGGAGCTGGCAGGCGTGCCGGCGCCGGATTCGGCGAGCTTCTTGCGCAGCTCGTCGTTCTCCTGGTTCAGGCGCCGAAGTTCGACGACGATCTCGTCCAGGAAGTCGTCAACCTCGTCCTGGTCGTAGCCTTCGCGGAACTTGGTCGGCTGAAAGCGCTTGTTGACAACGTCTTCTGGCGTCAAAGCCATCTGGTCACCTCGTTGGTCTAGTTAGTCAGTAGGCCTTCCGGCCGTCAAAACTACGGTACCTAAATATGGTCTGGTTCCTCTAATTCAACACCGCAGTGTCAAACCGGAGTTTTCTTTCGGTTTGGGCCAGGGCCGGACAGGTCGCTGCCGGGCTGCGGCTGCGGCCTATGCTGCGATCGGCTGGGCGTACACCAGGCCCTTGACGACCCACATCGCCACGCTCACGGCCACGAACAGCAGCAGGAAGCCGATGTCCAGCGACATTCCGCCCAGCCGCAGCGGCGGGATGAGCCGGCGGAGCAGCTTGAGGGGCTTGTCCGTGACCGAATACACAGCATGGGCGGTCACGAGTGCCAGACCGCGCGGCCGCCAGCTTCGGGCAAACATCTGCACCCAGTCGTAGACCAGGCGGATGATCAATGCCACGAAAAAAAGCAACAGAGCGATATAGACGAGCCCCAAAACAATTCCCATGAGCTAACTCATATCTCCATGTTCATTCCGGATACCGAAGTGTCCTAAGGAAAGTGTCACTTCTATTTCAACACGGATAATTCCGCACGGATGCCAGGCAGGTGTCCCCGCCTGGCATCCGTACCGAATATTCGGGCCTAGCTCTGGTTGAAGAAACTCGCCTGCGTCTCGCTGACCTTCTTGTCGTCGCCGATGACTTCGATGTAGGACGGCGAGAGCAGGAAGACCTTGTTCGTCACCCGTTCGATGCTGCCGCGGAGGCCGAAAACAAGACCGGCGGAGAAGTCCACGAGGCGCTTGGCGTCGGCCTCGCCCATGTCGGTGACGTTCATGATGACGGGGATGCCGTCGCGGAAGCTTTCGCCGATGAGCTTGGCGTCGTTGTACGACCGCGGATGGATGGTCGTGATTTGCCGGAGTCCGGTGGTCTCTTCGCGGCTCGATGCCGCACGCTTGATGGGTGTCACAGGTGCGCGATATTCCTCTTCAGCGGCGTGAGGCTCTTCCCGGGGAACCTCGCGGACGGGCGCCGGAGCACGTCGTTCCTCGCGGTCCTGCTCCATGGATTCGTCCTCATCCTTGTGCGGTGTGGGGTGCTCAGACTCGTAGTGTTCGTCGCCGTCGGCGAGCCCAAGATAGATCATTGTCTTGCGCAGAGCGCCAGCCATGGTCGACTCCTAATCTTGTCCGTAAGCGGGCCGCTTAGTGACTAGACAGCCTTGGAATCCCCGCCATTACCTTCCAATATGTCGAACTTACCGCAGGGCCGGACGCGGACCGAGAATATCGGAGCCAATGCGCAGGTGTGTCGCCCCGAAGCGGACGGCCTCTTCGAGGTCCTGGCTCATGCCGGCGGATATTCCCGTGGCGTACGGAAATTGTTCGGCCAGCCGCCCGGAAATGCCCGCCAGCTTTTCGAAGGCAGCCGCCGGGTCCGCCCCGAGCGGGGCAACGGCCATGACGCCGGCGAGCCTCAGTCCGTGGGCACCGGCGACCTGTTCGGCCAGCGCGGGGACTTCGCCGGGGGCCGCGCCGCCGCGGTGCGCTCCTTCGTCTTCAGCCAGGCTGACCTGGATGAAACAGTCCAGCGGCGGGCGGCCTGTGCGGTCGGCTTCGACAGCCATCGCCTTGGCCAGGGCCGAGGCCACGGCTTCCCGGTCCACGGAGTGCACGGACGTGGCGTATTTCACCACGGATTTCGCCTTCTTGCTTTGGAGCTGGCCGATGAAGTGCCAGCTCAGCCCAAGGTCCTGAAGCTGCGCCGCCTTGTCCGCGGCCTCCTGGTCCCGGTTCTCCCCGACGTCGGTGACCCCCAGCGACGCCAGCCGCCGGACGTCCTGCGCAGGATGGAATTTGGTGACGACGATCAGGCGCGGTGGCGCCGCCTGCCGCCCCGCGGCGGCCGCGGCGGCGCCGATCCGGCGGCGGACGGCCGCCAGGTTCGCCTCCAGCTGGGCCAGGCGGGGGCCTTCAAGCGCGTCCGTTCGGCCCCCATGGTTCTCCCCCGGCGCCGTGCCGGGCTCGACGGCGTGTGCGTCGGGGCGCTTCGCCGGTTCAGTCATGGCCATGCGCCTTTTTCCCGTCAGTCCCGTGTGTGCCGTCCGTCCAAGCCAGCCCGGCGAAGCGGCCGGTGCGGCTGTCGCGGCGGTAGGAAAAGAGGGTGTCGTCCTCGAGGGTGCATCCCCCGGAGTATTCGATCGCGACGCCGGCAGCTTCCAGCTGGCTCCGCACTCCGGCCGGCAGGTCCAGGCCAGGGGTGCCGGCGGAGGTGGTGCACCAGGTGGCGGGCACGGCCGCGGCAACGTCCGCGCGCAGGCTGCCGGGGACCTCATAGCAGCCCCCGCAGACCGAAGGGCCCACCCAGGCGCTGATGTGGTCCGCGCCGAGCTCCCGGAGGCGGGCCACGGCGGCGGGCACCACCTCGGCGGCGACGCCCGGCCGTCCGGCGTGGACGACGCCCAGCACCGGCGCCCCGGCCGGATCCTCGCCGACCAGCACCACCGGCACGCAGTCCGCCACCAGGACCGCCAGCGGCTCGGTCAGGGAGACCATGGCGTCGGCCGTGGGCGCGGCGGGACCTTCGCCCGCGGCGTCCGCGGCCGTGGACCCAAGGATGGTGGCGACGTCGCTGCCGTGGACCTGGTTCATGTACCGGAAGGAGCGCCCGCCGAGCCCGGCGGCCGCTTCGAGCGCCGCGCGCCGGCGGCGGACCGCCGCGGGGTCGTCACCGACATGCAGTGCCAGGTTCCCGGCTCCGGCGTCGGTGAAAGCCACCCACACGCCCGGCCGGACTTCAGCCCGCCAGCAAAACAATCACAACACCGCCATCAACATGTCCGGAATACCTGCGTTCATACAATCCACCGTAACCCGCCGCAAAGCAGCATGGCACCGCCGGACGGCGGTGCCATGCTGGAGCGGAACTATTTACTTGAGGAAGTCCGGGACATCCAGGTCATCGGAGTGCCGGCCGGACAGGTCCGGCTCCACGACGGCCGGAAGGTCGACGTCGAAGCCCGAATCGGCCGGTACGGCAGAGGGGCGCTGCTGGCCCCAGCCGCCGTAGCCGGAGGCGCCGACGGTGGCGTGCAGCGGCTGGACCGGGGCGGAGGCGGGTGCCTGCGCCGGCGCGGGGGCGGCGGTCGCGGGCCGCTGCGGCGCGGCCGGCAGGGACTGGTCCATGGACGGCGAGGTGGCCTTGACGTCGTCGAAGCCGGCGGCGATGACGGTGACGCGTGCCTCGTCGCCGAGGGCGTCGTCGATCACCGCGCCGAAGATGATGTTGGCCTCCGGGTGGGCGACTTCCTGGACCAGGCGGGCTGCCTCGTTGATTTCGAAGAGGCCAAGGTCCGAGCCGCCCTGGATGGACAGCAGCACGCCGTGCGCGCCGTCGATCGATGCTTCCAGCAGCGGGGAGGCGATGGCCAGCTCCGCGGCCTTCACGGCGCGGTCTTCGCCGCGGGCAGAACCGATGCCCATCAGCGCGGAACCGGCACCCTGCATGACGGACTTGACGTCGGCGAAGTCGAGGTTGATCAGGCCGGGGGTGGTGATGAGGTCCGTGATGCCCTGGACACCGGAGAGCAGGACCTGGTCGGCGGAACGGAACGCGTCCAGGACCGAGACGTTGCGGTCGCTGATGGAGAGCAGTCGGTCGTTCGGGATCACGATCAGGGTGTCGACTTCATCGCGCAGGGCGTCGATGCCGGCCTCGGCGGAACCGGCACGGCGGCGGCCTTCGAATGTGAAGGGGCGCGTCACGACGCCGATGGTCAGGGCGCCAAGGGACCGGGCGATCCGGGCGACGACGGGGGCGCCGCCGGTGCCGGTGCCGCCGCCTTCGCCGGCGGTGACGAAGACCATGTCTGCGCCCCGGATGACCTCTTCGATTTCATCGGCGTGGTCCTCCGCGGCCTGCCGGCCAACTTCAGGGTTCGCGCCAGCACCGAGTCCACGGGTCAGCTCACGCCCGACGTCGAGCTTGACGTCGGCATCGCTCATCAACAATGCCTGGGCATCGGTGTTGATGGCGATGAATTCGACGCCGCGAAGACCGACCTCGATCATGCGGTTGACTGCGTTCACGCCACCGCCGCCGATGCCGACGACCTTGATGACGGCCAAGTAATTCTGCGGAGCTGCCACGTTACGTGTCCCTTGTTCGTGTACTAATGCGAAAACTGATCGAGTCCTGCTTGAAGCTTTGAACCTTAACCTTCGACTTGAAGGTTATAGTTATGTCAAGTAACTCATGTCTGTGACGGTATTTCCTATGCAGGGGACATTCAATAACCGGCGCCGCGTGTCGCGCGAATACCGGGCAAATAGCCCCTGTAAGTAGTCCCGCGGGCAGCTGGACGTCCGCTGGACATCCTGGCCGCGGCGGATCCGATTGCCGGCTACCGCGTGACAGGGTGCCGGGGCACGCTGACATCGTAGACCTTCACCGGGTTTTTGGGATCGGCCGGGACCTTCAGGAGGGCAGAAAGGACCCGTGCCTTCAGCTCCTTCTCCCCCGCGTTGCCCCAGACGATTGTCTGCCCGTCGACGAGTCTGAGTTCGACGGCGTCGGCCGACGCGGCAGAGGCGTTGGAGAGCCGCGCCAGCACATCCGCCGGCAGGGCGCCCAGCACCGCCGTGATGGCCTGGAACAGGTCCTTCGGCAGGGTTCCGCTGCCGCCGTCAATCACCGGCAGCGATACCGACGCGGCATCGGCGGTAGTGCTGAGCTGGACGCCGTCGACGTCCACCAGCTGGAATGTCTTGCCCTGCTTGACCAGGGCCACGGGAATGCGCTCGGTGACGTGCACCTGCAAGGTGGCGGGCGGGAGCGCCTTCGCGGTGACGTCCTTGACCTGGACCAGCGGCTTGAGCAGGGCGGCGACCTCCTCCTCGCTGATCTGCGGCAGCGGCTTGCCCTGAAGGGGCGCGAGGGCGGCCTGGACCTGATCCGGGTGCAGCATCTTTGTACCCTCCACTGTGACCGTGCGCAGGGCCAGGACCGGCGAGTAGACGGCGGCCGCGACGATGCCCGCCATCAGCACGGACACGATGCCGATGGTGCTGAGCAGGATCCGCCGGCGGCGCTTGCCCTTGGGCTCGGGGAAGGACAGCACCTTCCCGGGCCCGTTGTCCGCGGTGCCCTGCAGGTTCTGCGGATTGCGGGCCGGGCCGGCGGCGGTGTCCGCGGCGGTCTTGGACGCGGAAATGACATCCGTGCCCGTCCCGGCGGCCGGCGGCCGGGAGCCGGACCCGCCGGTGCCGGATGCGCCACGGTAGGTGGGGCGCCTGGCGCTAGGCACCGGTGGCCTCCGCCGTCAGGGCCTCGACAATCAGCGGCCCGTAGGCCGTGACGTCACCGGCGCCGGCGGTCAGCACGATGTCCCCGGGTCCGGCGGCCGCCAGCACTGCCTGCACGGCCTCCCCGTCGGGTCCGACAAGGCGGCCGCCTGGGCCCAGGTGTGTGGCGATCAGCCCGCTGGTGACGCCTGGAATGGGATCCTCGCGGGCAGGATAGATGTCCAGGACCAGGGCCGTGTCCGCCGTGTTGAGCGCTTCGGCGAACTCGCGGGCAAATTCGCGGGTCCGGGAAAACAGGTGCGGCTGGAAGAGCACGTGTACCTTATGCTCCCCGGCGACCGCCCGTGCCGCGGACAGGGCGGCGCGGACTTCCGTGGGGTGGTGGGCATAGTCGTCGTAGATGCGGACGCCGCGGCCCTCCCCCTTGAACTCGAAACGGCGCGAGGCGCCGGAGAAGTGTGCCAGTGCCGCCGCAGCGGCGTCGGGCGCGACGCCGAGTTCGATCGCCACAGCGAAGGCGGCGGCAGCGTTGAGCGCGTTGTGCCGGCCCGGAACCTGGAGTTCGACGCCGAACGTGCCCGCCGTCGTCGAGATCCCCATCCGGTTAGGTCCAGCGTCGTGCAGCCGGACGGCGGCGTCCTCGGCGGTTCCGTAAAGCACCACGCGGGTGTTGCCGCGGGCCAGGGTGCGTTCGGCCAGCGCCCTGGCCCCGGGGTCGTCAGCGCACGCCACCAGGACGCCGTCCGCCGGGAGCAGGGCCGTGAAGCTGTCGAAGGAGGCATACACGGCCTCGGCGGTGCCGTAGAAGTCCAGGTGGTCCGGCTCGACGTTGGTCACCACGGCGATCGTGGGGCGGTAGTTCAGGAAAGAGCCGTCCGACTCGTCGGCCTCGGCGACGAAGATGCCCGCCGTGCCGTGCGCCGCGTTGACTCCGAGCGCCGGGACGTTGGCGCCGATCGCGAAGGACGGGTCCAGCCCGGCGCCCTGCAGCAGCACGGTGATCATGGAGGTCGTGGTGGACTTGCCGTGCGTCCCGGCGACTGCCACCACAGTGTCATCCGCCATCGTGGCAGCCAGCGCCTCGGAGCGGTGCAGCACCGGCAGTCCGGCGGCACGGGCCGCGGCGAGCTCGGGGTTGTCGGGCCGGATCGCGGAGCCGGCGACCACCGTCTGGGCGTCTTCCAGATTGCCGGGAGCATAGCCGACGGCGATCCGCGCCCCGGCGGCCGCGAGGTCCGCCATGACGGGCAGCGACTTGGCGTCGGAGCCGCTCACCGGGATGCCGCGGGCCACCATGATGCGGGCAACGGCGGACATGCCGACGCCGCCGATGCCGATGAAGTGCACGCGGCCGAGGGATTCCAGGGCATGGGTGACGTGTTGGGGCTGGGTCATTGCTCTACTGCTTCCTGCCGTGCTGGTTCGTGCGGTGTCGGTTACCGCTGTGCTCGTTCGAGGACGCGACTTCGAGGATGAGATCGGCCATGCGCCGGTCCGCGTCGCGGATGCCGAGCCGTTCGGAGCTGGCTGCCATCCGGGCCAGCCTGTCCGTGTCCAGCAGCAGGGGAATGATGTTCCCGCTGATCCAGTCGGCGGAGAAGGCCTTGTCATCGACGATCAATGCGCCTCCCGCGGCGACCAGGCCGGCGGCGTTCAGCGCCTGCTCGCCGTTGCCGATGGGCAGCGGGACGAAGACGGCGGGGACGCCCACGGCGGCCACCTCGCAGACCGTGGCGGCTCCGGCACGGGCCAGCAGCAGGTCCGCCGCGGCGTAGACGGTTTCCATGCCGTCCACGTACTCCACCTGCCGGTAGCCTGGCGCGGCGAGCGGTTTGCCGTCGGCGTCGTGGACGGACTTGCCCCGGCCGGTGATGTGCAGGGTCTGCACTCCGGCGTCGGCGAGGGCCCCTACGGCCGCGGCGAGGGAGCGGTTGATGCTCTGGGCGCCCGAGGACCCGCCCGTGACGATGAGCGTCGGCCGGTTGGCGTCCAGGCCGAGCGCCTGCCGTGCACCGGCCCGGGCGGCCGCGCGGTCGAGGCCGGAAATTTCGGGGCGCATGGGCATGCCTACGTGCCGGGCGGCGCGGCCCAGCTTGGTCGCGGCGAAGGCCACTGCCACGTGGGCGCCGAGGCCTGCGCCGACGCGGTTGGCCAGGCCGGGACGGGTGTTGGCCTCGTGGACCACGATCGGGATCTTCCGGCGCCGGGCAGCGAGGTACATCGGTGTGCACACGTACCCGCCGACCCCCACCAGGACGTCGGCGCCTGCCTCGTCCAGGATGGAACCCGCCTGCTTCACGGCAGCGGCCATCCGGCCCGGGAGCCGGAGCAGGTCCGCGGAAGGCTTGCGCGGGAGCGGGACGCGGCTGATGGTGGCAAGGTCCAGGCCGGCCGCCGGGACGAGCCGCGCTTCCATTCCCCCGGGGGTCCCGACAGCCAGGAGCTGCACTCCGGGGCGGGACTGCCGGAGGGCGCCGGCGATGGCCAGCAGCGGGCTGATATGGCCGGCGGTTCCGCCGCCGGCAAGGACCACGGACAAGGGCGACTCGGTGTTCATGAAGGGCTGTTTACGCTTTCGTACGGTTCTTGGCGGCGGGGCTCTTGCTTGCGGGGGCCTTGGTGGGGCTCTTAGTGGGGCTCTTGGCTGAGGGGGCCTTGGGGCGGGCTGCCGTGCGGGCGGCGGACCGGCTGGAGGCCGTGCTGGCGGCGGACCGGCTGGCGGCAGTCTTTGCAGCCCGGGCAGCGCGGGCCCTCCGGACTGAATTGGCGAAGGCGGCCGGGCCGAACCTGAGCATCTTCTTCGGCTGCATGCCGGGGTCCATCTGGGCCCGGGCCAGGGACAGGACGACGCCGATTGCGCACAGCGACATCAGCAGGGCAGAGCCGCCATAGGAAATGAAGGGCAATGGGACACCGATCACCGGTGCCAGCCCGGTGACCACGGCCATGTTGACGCTGGCCTGGCCGAGCAGCCAGACCATGATCGTGCCGGCCAGGACGCGGTGGAAGACATCGTGCTGGGCGACGACCACGCGGTAGATGGCGGTGCCGAGGATGGCGAACAGGACCAGGACGACGATCGTGCCGACCAGTCCGAGTTCCTCGCCGATGATCGCGAAAATGAAGTCGTTGTGCGCTTCCGGGATCCAGCTGTATTTCTGCCGGCTCTGGCCCAGTCCGACGCCGAACCAGCCGCCAGACGCGAGCCCGTACAGGCCGTTGGTGGACTGGTAGTTCAGGTCGGAGCCGTCGGCGCAGGTCTGGCCCGTCCATGACAGGATGCGGCACATCCGGTTCGGGCTCGTGACGGCGAGGATCGTCGCGCCAAGGGCCAGGACCGCCCCGGCGAAGCCGAAAAGGTACAGCCGCACGCCGGCGAAGAACAGGGCGGCGGCCACGATGATCATCACGATCATGGCCGTCCCGAGGTCATTTCCGGCCAGGATGAGGCCAAGGACCGCAATGGCGCCCGGGAGCACGACCGGAATGAGCGCGTGGCGCCATTCGTGGAGGAGCTTGGCCTTGCGGTCAAGCACGGTAGCCATCCAGAGCGCGAGGGCAAGCTTGGCGGCTTCGGAGGGCTGGAACGTGAACGGACCGACGTCGATCCAGTTCTGGTTGCCCAGCGCGCTGCGTCCCACGAGGAGGACCAGGCCCAGCAGTGCAATGGCCAGGAAGATGAGCGGCCAGGCGAAGCGCCTGAGCCAGACGACGTTGACGCGGGAAAGGACAAGCATCGCGAAGACGCCAATCGCGGCGAATCCGCCCTGTTTGAGGGCGGCCGAGTACGGCGACTCCCCCGCGGCGATGGCTTCCACGCTGGAGGCCGAGAGGACCATCATGATCCCGATAGCCGTCAGCGCCAGGGTGGAGCCAAGGATCAGGTAGTACGTGGATCCGTTGCGGGACTTGCCGGTACCTTCCAGGGCCGACCAGAATCCGCGGCTCCAGGCACGCACCCGGGCCGCGGGGGTGACGGCCGGGCCGCCGGCCGTTGGCCTTGCCGCCGAAGGGGCCGGACGGCCGGCGGGCGTGCCACTGGTGGCCCCGCCTCTACTGACCCCGCCTGCGGCGGGCCGTGCCGCCGTCGTACGTGTGGGCGTGCTGACCATTGTTACTCCTCGCTGGTCTGAGCCTGCCCTTCCACGAGCTCGCGGACAGCTTCGATGAAGGCATCGCCACGGTGAGCATAGGAAGAGAACTGGTCCATGGAAGCAGCCGCCGGGGCCAACAGCACAGTGTCCCCGGAGGCGGCCAGCTGCGCCGCCGAGGCAACGGCCTGGGCCATCACAGTCTCGCCGAAAATCGGCGAAGGGCCTGCGTCGGCTTTGGCCGTACCGGCAGTCTGCACGTCTTCAGTCTCGCCCTTGCCCTGCCCGATCACGGGGACATCCGGCGCGTGTCGCTTCAGGGCGGCCTGCAGATCGCTGGAGTCCGCGCCGATCAGGACCACGGCCTTGAGCCGGCTGCCCTGTTCCTGGATCAGGGAGTCGTAATTCACGCCCTTGGACAAGCCTCCCGCGATCCACACCACATTCTGGAACGCGGACAACGAGGCGGCGGCGGCGTGCGGGTTGGTGGCCTTGGAATCGTTGATCCACAGCACACCCTGATGCCGGGCCACCAGCTGGATCCGGTGGTCTCCCGGTAGGTAGTTCAGCAGGCCCTGGCGCACAGCCGATGGCTCCACCCCGTAGGCCCTGACCAAGGCAGCGGCTGCCAGCGCGTTGGCCACCATGTGGCGCGGCGCCACCGGTCCCAGGTCGGCGATCGAGGCGAGTTCGGCCGCGCTGTCCTTGCGTTCGGCGATGAACGCCCGGTCAACGAGCAGCCCTTCCACAACGCCGAGCCTGCTGATCGCCGGGGTCAGTGTGGTGAATCCCACGGCCCGGCAGCCTTCCACCACGTCGGCGTCCTCGACCATGCGTTCGGTCTCGATCTGCTCGGCGTTGTAGATGCAGGCCTTCTGCGTGTTCGCGTAGACCTTGGCTTTGTCGGCCAGGTAGGAGGCGTAGGAGCCATGCCAGTCCACGTGGTCTTCAGCGACGTTCAGGCACACACTGGCCACCGGCGACACCGAGTGGCTCCAGTGCAGCTGGAAACTGGACAGTTCCACCGCGAAGGCGTCGTAGTCCACGGGATCGCGCAGGGCGTCCAGGATCGGGGTTCCGACGTTGCCTACGGCGATCGCTTTCAGGCCGGCGGCCTGGAGCATGGACTCGGTCAGGCCGACAGTGGTGGTCTTTCCGTTGGTGCCGGTGATGGCCAGCCAGTCGGCAGTCTTGCGGCCCTCACGTTCGCGGAGCCGCCAGGCGAGCTCGACGTCGCCCCACACCGGAATGTGCGCCCGCGCCGCCGCGGCGAGCAGGGCCTGGTCCGGGCGCCAGCCCGGGGACGTGACCACCAGGTCCGGCTTCTGCCCGTCGATCTTCGGAACGGACTCCACCGCCTCCTCCCCCAGCAGGACGTCCACGGCACCGACGATCCGGAGTGTGTCGGCCTGGGCCAGTGCCTTGGCGCTGGTGGCGGCGTCCACCACCACCACCCGGGCGCCGAGTTCAATGAGGGTGTCGGCCGCGGCGAAGCCGGAGACGCCGATGCCGGTGACCACGACGCGCAGGCCGGCCCAGTCGGAATCCCACGTGGTGAGCCCCTGCAGCCGGGGCGAGGTGGTGAGCGGGGCGGGGATGGGACCGGTCACAGCAGCACCACCCATTCGGCGTAGAAGATGCCCAGGCCGGCGGCGACAAACAACCCGGAGAGGATCCAGAACCGGACCACCACCGTGACTTCGGCCCAGCCTTTGAGTTCGAAGTGGTGCTGGAGCGGTGCCATCTTGAAGAACCGTTTGCCCTTGGTGATTTTGAAGTAACCCACCTGGATGATGACCGAGAGCGTGATGAGGACGAAGAGCCCGCCGATGAAGGCCAGCAGCAGTTCGGTGCGGGACAGGATCGCGAAGGCAGCGACGGCGCCGCCGATGGCAAGGGAGCCGGTGTCGCCCATGAAGATCTTCGCGGGCGAGGTGTTCCACCACAGGAACCCGACCATCGCCGCGCTCAGGATGGCGGCCAGCAGGGCCAGGTCCAGGGGGTCGCGGACCGAGTAGCAGCCGCTGCCGGCCTGCCTCGGGGATCCGCAGGCCTGGTTGCTTTGCCAGATGCCCATGAGCGTGTAGGCCCCGAACACCATGACGGAAGCGCCGGCTGCCAGGCCGTCGAGGCCGTCGGTGAGGTTCACGCCGTTGGTCGCGGCGGTGACGATCAGGTTGGACCACAGCACGAACAAGATGGCGCCGAGGACGGTTCCGGCGAACGCGAGGTTAAGCCACGGAATATCGCGCACCAGCGAGATCTGGGTGGACGCCGGGGTCAGGCCCGCGGCATTCGGGAAGTTCAGCGCCAGCACGGCAAAGATGATGCCAACGGCACCCTGGAGGATCAGCTTGGCCTTGGCGTCCAGGCCCAGGCTGCGCTGCTTGGAGATCTTGATGAAGTCATCCAGGAATCCGACCAGCCCCATGCCCACCATGAGGAAGAGCAGGAGCAGCCCGGAGGCGCTTGGCCCCGGTGAGTGCGGGTTCATCATCCACATGATCAGGTGCGTGAGCCCGTAGCTGACCAGGACGGCCACGACCACAACGGTGCCGCCCATTGTGGGCGTGCCCCGCTTGGTGTGGTGGGAGGTGGGTCCGTCGTCCCGGATGAATTGTCCGTAGCCCTTGCGGACCAGGAACCGGATGAACAGCGGGGTGCCCACAAACGCGAGGAGCAGCGCCATTCCGGCGCCCATCAGCAGTGCAATCACAGCTGTGCACTCCCTTCTGTGGCGGTTGCGGCAGTTCCCTCAGCAGGTCGCTCGGGAGAGTCTTGGGTGGCATGTGGGGGTAATGCTATCCGATCCCCCAAGTGGCGCAGCCCGATGCCGTTCGATGACTTGAACAGGACCAGGTCGCCCGGCTGGAGCTCGGCCTGGAGAAGCTCGTAGGCCTCGTCGGCCGTCTCGGCGAAAACGCATTCGTCGCCCCAGGAGCCTTCGTTGACGGCGGAGACATACAGCGACCGGGCCTCCCTGCCCACCACGACGAGCCGGGAGATGTTCAGCCGCACCACCTGGGTGCCGACTGCCATGTGCTCCCGGATGGAATCCGGGCCCAGTTCCAGCATGGCGCCCAGGACCGCCCAGGTGCGGCGGCCGCGGCCCAGCTCGGCCAGCGTCCGCAGTGCAGCCCGCATGGACTCCGGGTTGGCGTTGTAGGCATCGTTGATGACGGTCACGCCGTCGGGACGCTCCGTGCGCTCCATCCGCCAGCGGCTGGCGGCGGTCTGCGCGCTGAGCGAGGCCGCGATCTGCGCGCCGGGGATGCCTGCGGCGTGGGCCGCGGCCGCCGCCGCGAGGAGGTTGGCCATGTGATGGGCGCCGATCAGCTTGGCGGCGACGTGGTGCCGGGTTGGCCCTTGCGGGGCTTTCCCGTCCTGTGCCTTCCCCTCCGGGGTTGGTCCCTGCTGTGCCGTCACGTCGGCGGGCAGGTAGAGCTCAAATTCCGGGTGGCCGTCGGCGTTCAGTTCCACGTCCGCGGCCCTCACCACCTCGGCCTGGAGGGTATTGTCCTGGGCGGTGCCGGCCGCGCCGGCCTCGCGGGAGGTGTAGCCGAGCACGCGTGCCCGGGTCCGGGTGGCCATGGCGGCGACGCGGGAGTCGTCCAGGTTCAGCACGGCGGTGCCCCCGGCCGGGAGCGCCTCCACGAGTTCGCCCTTGGCGACCGCGATGTTCTCGACGCCGCCGAACTCCCCGGCGTGGGCGGAGCCGACGCCGAGGACGACGCCGATCTCCGGCCGGACCATGTCCGCGAGGTATTGGATGTGGCCGATGCCCGTGGCGCCCATCTCGATGACGAGGTAGCGGGTGTCGAAGTCGGCTTTGAAGACTGTGAGCGGCACGCCGATCTCGCCGTTGTAGGACCCTTGCGGCGCGACCGTGGCACCTTCGGCGCCGGCGGCCGTGAAGATTCCGGCGAGCAGGTCCTTCGTGGTGGTCTTGCCGGCGGAGCCGGTGATGCCCACCACGGTGAAAGCGGCGCCGGCCGCCGCGCGGCTGGCGCGGATCCGGCGGACGGCTTCGGCGGCCAGCGCGCCCATGGCCAGGACAGCGTCCTCAACGACGACGGCGGGATAGTCGGTTCCGGCGGCGTCGGCCACTTCGCGCTCCACGAGCGCCAATACGGCGCCCCGGTCGAAGGCTGCGCCGACGAAGTCGTGCCCGTCTGCGTTCTCTCCGGGTTTGGCCACATAGAGGGAACCCGCCGTGGCCTCGCGGGAGTCGGTCACCACGGAGGCGGGGGTGATTCCCGGTTCCGCGGCGAGCCGGCCGTTGGTTATGTCGGCGATTTCCGCCGCTGTAAATGCAATCATCTCGGTTTAGGACTCTATCCGGTGGTCTTCGAGAACGGTGAATCCCCGTGCTGTCAAGGCGTTCCGAAGCTCCACCCGGTCATCCAGTGCCAGGTTGACTCCCTTGACCTCCTGCCAGACCTCGTGCCCGCGCCCGGCCACGAGGATGGTGTCCCCGGCTCCGGCGAGCTCTACGGCCTTCAGGATGGCGGCGTCGCGCGGGAAGACCTCCAGGACCGTGCAGTCCAGGCCTTCGTCGTCCTTGGCCGCCAGGGCCCCGGCAAGGACGTCCGCGCGGATGGCCGCCGCGTCCTCGTCGTGGGGATCGTCGTCGCTGACAATCACGGTGTCCGCCAGCCGCGCCGCGATGGCCCCCATCGCGGGGCGTTTGCCCTGGTCCCGCTGTCCGGTGGCGCCGAATACGATGATCACTTTGGATCCGGGTTCCGGGGACCGGACGGCTGCGAGGGCACGGGCCAGGGCGTCGGGGTTGTGCGCGAAGTCCACCACGGCCGCCGGGGCCGTGGACACCAGCTGCATCCGGCCGGGCACGGCAACGGTGAAGGGATCCGCGGCGTCGAGGGCGGCCTGCACCGCGGCCGGCTCGTGGCCGCCGGCGAGGACCATCACCGTGGCCAGCGCGGCGTTGGCGACGTTGAAGCTTCCCGGCAGGCAGGTGTGGACGCGCAGCTCGGTGCCGTCGCGGTGCCGGAGGACGAAGTCGGAGCCGAGGCCCCGCGGAACGGTCCGGACCACAGTCCAGTCGGCGGTCCAGTCCGCGTTCCCGTCCGCGGTCCGGCCGGCGTCGGCCTGCCCGGCGCCGTCGGTCCCGGCCGTGGCCAGGGTGGTGACCGGGATTTCGGCGGCGGCCGCAAGCTTGCGGCCCCAGTCGTCGTCGATGGTGACCACGGCGGCGCGGGCGCGTTCGGGCGTGAACAGCCGGGCCTTGGTCTGGAAGTACTCCTCCATGGTCCCGTGCAGGTCCAGGTGGTCCTGGGTGAGGTTCGTGAAGCCGGCGACGTCGAACACGACGGCGTCGACCCGGTGGAAGGACACGGCGTGCGAGGAAACCTCCATGGAGGCGGCATCGAGCCCGCGTTCGCGCATGAGCGCCAGAAGGGCGTGCACATCCGTGGATTCGGGCGTGGTCAACAGGCTCGGGATCGGCTCCCCGCCGGCCAGGATCTCAATTGTCCCGATCAGCCCGGTCCGCTTGCCCAGCGCCCGCAACAGGGCGTTGATGAAATAGGTGGTGGTGGTCTTGCCGTTGGTGCCTGTCACCCCGAAGAGGGCCGGTGCCCCGGCGCCGTCGGGCCTACTCTGGTAGATGAGCGCGGACAGCCGGCCGACCACGCTGCGCGGCTCGCCGGCCAGCAGCACCGGGACGGCGATGTCATGGCCCAGGGCCAGCAGGCGCGCCCCGGCGTCGTCTGTCAGGACCGCCACGGCGCCGGCGCCGACGGCCTGGGACACGAAGTCGGCCCCGTGCCGTGTGGCGCCCGGCAGGGCCACATACAGGTCTCCCGGGCGGACCGACCGGGAGTTCAGGGAGATCCCGGTGACCTGGACGGAGCCGGACGCACCGGGAACGGCGACGCCGATCGCCGCCCCGATGGCTGCCAGCGGCACTGCGGCAACCGCAGTGGGCCGGAAGCCCTGGGTGGAGTTATGGCCGGACGGCGCGGAAGCATCGGGGTCGGTGAGCTCTGACAAGTGGATCTCCGTTGTGGTGCTAGTGGATCGGGCACTGAAAATATCGGGCACTGAAAAAATCGGGCACTGGTAGATCGGGAGCTGCGCACGCGGAAATGCTCCGGCGCGCAGGCAATGGGTGTGGCGTCGGCTCGTGACTTCCGCGTGCCAGGTGGAACAGGCGCTACTTGGCGTACTGCGGCAGCCGCGCGGGTTCGCCGGTGGAGGGCTGGACGTTGAATGTGCGCAGCGTCTGGCTCATCACCGAACGGAACACCGGTCCGTTGGTGATTCCGAAGATGCTTCCCTTGGGCCGTTGCAGGACCACCTCAACAATAAACCGCGGATCGTCCATGGGCGCCATTCCGATGATGGAGGCTGTATAGCCGCAGAACCCTGATTTGCCGTCGTCGCAGGGCGATTCGGAGGTGCCGGTCTTGGCGCCCACCCGGTACCCGTCGATCGCGGCCTCTTTGATCTCGCCCTCGGTTACGGCGCTCTCAAGGATGTCGCGGACCTGTTTGGCCGTCTCCTTGGAGACGACTTGCTGAGGGGCCTTGGCCGGGACTTTTTCCTCGGCACCGTCGTCCGGGTTGATGTAGCTGTCGATCAGGCGCGGCTGGAGCATCACGCCGTCGTTGGCGATGCTCTGGTAGGCCCGGACGGTCTGGAGGGTGGTTTGGGCGACGCCCTGGCCGAAAAGCACGGTGTACTGCTGGCGCCCGTCCCACTGGTCGGACGGGGTCAGAATTCCCTTGGATTCGGCGGGCAGACCGATGTCGGGGGCCTCGCCGATGCCGAACTTCCGCAGCCAGTCATAGCGCTGTTCCTTGCTCAGCCGCTGGCCCACCATGACTGTGCCGGTGTTCATGGAGTAGCCGACAATGCCTGCCAGCGTCCGCTGCTCGGTGCCGTGTTCGAACGCGTCGCTGAAGGTCTGGCCGTCCACGGTATAGGTCGGTGGAATGGTGAACCTGTCCAGCGGGCTGGACTTCCCCTCCTGGATGGCCGCTGCGGCCGTGATCATCTTCTCCACCGAGCCGGGCTCGTAGGCGGCGGTGACGGCCCGGACCCCGCGGTCCTCGGCGGCAACCTTGCCGGGGTCGTTCGGATCCGGGGAGTCGGTATCGGCCATGGCCACGATGTTGCCGGTCTTGACGTCCTGGACCACAATCACGCCCCACTCGGCACTGAGCTTGTCCTTCTGGCTTTGGATCGCCTGCTGGGAGAAGTACTGCAGGTCCGAATTCAGCGTGAGCTTGATGTCCTTGCCGTTCACCGCCGGCGTCAATTGGTCCACGCCCACCGGGATGCGCAGTCCGTCGGCGCCGATTTCAAACAGCCGCTTGCCCGGTGTGCCTTTGAGTACGTCGTCCTGGGTCTGCTCGAGGCCCGCCTGTCCGGTGCTGCCGTCCTTGAGGAAACCGACAATTCCGCCGGCCACGGAGCCGTTGGGGTAGACCCGCTTGCTGGTGCCTTCGGTGACGATGCCGGGAATCTGCAGCTTGGATACCTTGTCCTCGACGTCCGGTTTCAGGTCCTTGGCCACGATGTAGTAGCGCTGGGTTCCGGTCAGGGCATCGCGCAGCGTGCCGCGGTCCATGCCGAGCACGGCGGCGAGTTCGGAGATGCCCTGGTCCCGGGTGACCTTGACGAGCTCGTCCTTGCCGTTGATGGTCTCGAACCGGCGGAAGGATTCGGTCTTGGTGTTGACTGTCTGGTCCACCACGACGTTGTAGCGGATGACGCTGCTGGCCAGGACGGCGCCGGAGGAATCGAGGATGCTGCCGCGCTCTGCGGGCAGCACGGTGGGCGTGAGCCTGTTGTTGAGGGCGGCCTCAGCCAGGCCCCCGATGTCCAGGCCCTGGACCATGAACAGCTTGCCGCCAACCACGAGCAGGAGCGCCAGCATGATGCCCAGCCCCACGCGGAGCCGCCGGGTGGGGTTTGGGGCTTTCGCCTTGCTTGCCCTGCCGGAGTTCTTCGCCACGGTGAGTCCTTGCTGCTTGCCTTGCTGGTGGTCAGTGAACGTTACTGCCCCGGGGTCTTCTGCGCGGGGGCGGGAACCGAGCCGCCGTGGAGTTCCACGGCGGGGGCGGCGGGTTTGGGTGCGGGTGCGGGCTTCGCAGCGGCCGGCGCCTTGTCTGTGTCCGCCGGTTTGGTGTCTGCGGGTGTGGTGTCCGCCGCCTTGCGCTGGGCGAGAGGCTCGTTCTCCGTGGCCGGCGGGACAACCGTGAGCTGTCCGGCGACGGCCGGTGCGGCGATGACGGCACCCGGAGCATCACCCTTGACGGCCGGCTTGGCCTTGCCGGTGACACTGAGGGTGGAGAGGTCGATCTGGCCCTTCGCGACCGAAGCCACCATGCCCAGTTCAGTGGCCTTGGCCGCCAGGTTCTGCGGGGCGTCGAAGTTCTGCACCTGCTGGGTGAGGTCCTGGTTCTGCTTGGTCAGTGTGGTCTGTTCACTGCGGAGCTGGACCAGCTGGTACTGGGCGGAGGAGACGGAGATGTTCAGGACCAGCACGGCCATGAGGGCAATCGCCAGGAGCCCGAAGCAGAGCACCACGAACGGTGCGCGGCGCTTGCGCGGCACGGAGCGGACCACCGACAGCGGGGTGCGTGCCTTGCGGGGCTGGTCAAGGCCGGGGCGGAGGCCGGGCAGTGCACGGGCAGTGGCGCCCTGGGCAACGGGGTAGCTGTTGACGGCGGCGGTGCTCATGCGGCTCTCCTGGCTTTGATGCGTTCGACGGCGCGCAGCCGGGCGGAAGCTGCGCGGGGGTTTTCGGCGATTTCAGCGGCGGTGGGTACCTCGGTGCCCTTTGTCAGGGTTTTGAGTTCGGCCTTGTGCTCCTCGAGCTCGACCGGGAAGCCGAGCGGGGCCGAGGACTTCGATCCGGCCTGGAAGAAGCCCTTGACGATCTTGTCTTCCAGGGAGTGATAGGACATGACCACCACGCGGCCACCGAGGGCGATGGCCTCGATCGCTGCTGGGATGGCGCGCTCGAGGACGTCCAGTTCCTCGTTGACCTCGATCCGGAGCGCCTGGAAGGTGCGCTTCGCGGGGTGGCCGCCGGATTTGGCGGCACCGGCGGGCACCACGGCCCGGATCTGGTCGACCAGTTCGCCGGTGGTGGTGAAGGGCTTTTCGGCGCGCGCGGCCACGATCCTGTTCGCGATGCGGCCGGCGAACTTCTCTTCGCCCCATTTCCGGATGATCCGGACGAGTTCTTCTTCGCTGTAGTTATTGACGACGTCGGCGGCCGTCTGGCCCCGGCTGGTGTCCATCCGCATGTCCAGGGGCGCGTCGAAGGAGTAGGCGAAGCCGCGCTCCCGCTCGTCCAGCTGGAGCGACGAGACGCCAAGGTCCATGAGCACACCGTGGACTTCGGTGAAGCCCAGGTCTTCGAGGACGTCCGGGATTTCGTCGTAGACGGCGTGAACGAGGTCGGTCCGGTTCTCGAAGGGCGCCAGTCTGGCCCCCGCCAGTGCCAGGGCTTCCTCGTCGCGGTCGATGCCGATCAGGTGAAGGTCGGGGAAGCGCTCCAGGAGGGCCTCGGAGTGTCCGCCCATGCCGAGCGTCGCGTCGATCACCACGGGGGTCTCGCCACGGCTCCGTGCGGCCTCGATGCCGGGGGCCAACAAATTGATGCACCGGTCCTTGAGGACCGGTACATGGCGTTCGGACGTCGGCTTCGCCTGGTCGGGATCCGTCATGCCTTCGTCCTTTCGTTGGCCTTGCTGGTTGCGCTTTGCTGGCTGCGCTTTGCTTGGTACTGCTCTTACGCAACGTTCCTTGGTCCAGATCCCCATCCGCGCCTATCCTGCGCCGGCCTGGCTCCGGGGAAGTGAGCCAGGACAACAACCGGATGGGCGGCTGGAGATCTCGATCAAGGAACGTTGTTTGCTGGTGGATCAGGGGGGTTCAGAGAATCCCCGGGATGGCGTCGTCTGTTTCCGAGAAGGCAGTTTCCTTTTCGGCCAGGTACTCATTCCAGGCTTGGGCGTCCCAGATCTCTGCCCGGGATCCTGCGCCAATGACGGCGAGTTCCCGGCCAAGACCCGCATACTCCCGGAGCGCCGGCGGAATCGTCACGCGCCCCTGCTTGTCAGGTACCTCGTCCGAGGCTCCAGAGAGGAAAACACGGATGTAGTCACGTGCCTGCTTGGAGGAAATTGGAGCCTCCCGCATCTGCTCGTGAACCCGGCCGAATTCCGCCTCACTGAAGACGTAGATGCAACGCTCCTGGCCCCTTGTGAGAACCAGTCCGCTGGCAAGTTCCTCTCGGAACTTCGCGGGGAGGATAATTCGACCTTTTTCATCCAGACGCGGCGAATGTGTGCCGAGAAACACGGCCCACCGCCTGTCTGTTTTAGGAAGTCCAACGTCCCCTGTGCTGCCACTACCCTCTTACGTCCTCCACATTACTCCACATCGCTCCACAGTCAACGACACGCCCGGGATGTTTAGACAATTCTGCGGATGTTTATCCCCCTTCTTCCCAGCATTTGCAGGGAACCGGGACTGGTGGGGGAAGTGGAGCGATTTTGCCCGCTTGCCTTCCGGCCCCCACCGATTGACGGGGCGCACCGGCGCGGGAGCACATAATTCGACGCGGTCGTCCGTTTTGCGGCGCCATCGAAGCCAAATCCGAGCAAGGCTGCAGGAAACGTGCCGGGAATTGCCGCATTAAATGGCGAAGACCCGCCGAAGCGGGTCTTGCGCCGCTCCCCGGCGGACCGGTGGCGGGAAGTGGAGGACTTTACGGGGCCGTCACTGAGCGGTTCAGGACTCGCCCCCGTGCCGTTCGTCCCAGCGCTGCTCAAGGTTGCTCATGAACGAACTCCTGGGCTTGCCCTGCTTGCGTCCGCCGGCTGCCCTGGCCTTGCCGACCGCAGAACTGCGCATGGTGGCGAAATAGACTCCGGCGCCCATCACAACAAAGCCGAGGACCCCGACAAAGATGTTCTGCATCGACACCCCGACCAACAACAGCAGCACGCCCGCGAGAGTCGCGAGCACGCCGATGACAAGGTGGCGGGTGGACCATGAGCGCCCGGGGACCGATCCCATTGAACTTGCAAACTTTGGGTCGTCCTCATGCAGCTGCTTCTCAAGTTGCTCCAGCAACTTCTGTTCGTGTTCCGAGAGCGGCATCACGACCTCCTCAAGTCTGCCAACGTCCGGGCATGACGTGGCCATTGCCCTAATTCCCTAACGCCCGGGATTCCGAAGTGGTTCCCCCGTCACCGCCATTGGTGAAAAGGGGGTCAATTCAGCTCTCCCGCGCCGGTCTTAGCTGGCCAGGTCGCCCGAACGGACGATCCAGTAGTCCTAAACCTAGGTATTAATAAGGATAGATTGTTGCGGCCTGTTCTGAAAGACAGTCTTAAGGCCCTTTCGCCGCCGGAACCCTTGGGAACGGGCGCCCGCCGGGGTTCCGGCCACGCTCACTCCGGGGCGCCCCCGGAATCCAGGAGCCGGGCCGGAAGGACTGACTTGTTGCCGAACTTCCGGGTGACAGCATCGAGGGCCTGTTCGGCGGCCCGCCAGTTGTCGTCCCGGCGGTCAAGACTGAGCTGAAGCGGGGCATCGGCGGCCTCTTCCAGCTGCTCGGCGCGGATGCCGACCAGCCGGACCGTCATGGGCCGCTCACCCACCGAGTCCAGGAGCTGCACTGCCACCGCGTACAGGAGTTGGGCGCTATCGATCGGTGTGCTCACGGTGCGGCTGCGGGTAATGGTGGAAAAGTCGGCGTAGCGCAGCTTGAGCGCCACGGTGCGGGCGTGCATGCCGGCGCTGCGGAGGCGCTCCGCCGTCCGGTGCGAAAGGCGCAGAAGCTCCCGGTGAAGCAGCGCGTCATCCGCGGTGTCAGTGGCGAACGTCTCCTCGGCACCAATGCTCTTTTCCAGGCGGACCGGCGTCACGGGCCGTGGATCGATGCCCCAGGAGAGCCGGTAGACATGCTCCCCCGATGCGCCCAGCAACTTGCGCAGGGAGGGAAGCGGCGACGCGGCGACGTCCGCCACCGTCCTGATGCCCCGGCGGGCCAGCACCTCCACGGTCTTGCCGCCCACTCCCCAGAGCGCACTGACGGGAAGGCTGTGCAGGTAGGGGACGGTTTCCTCCGGCCGGATCAGCAGCAGTCCGTCCGGTTTGCAGCGGGTGGATGCGATCTTGGCGACAAACTTGCTGGCGGCGATGCCCACTGATGCCGTAATGCCCAGCTCCCGGAACACGCGCGCCCGGATGAGTTCGCCAATCTCCCGTGGTGGCCCGAGCCTCCGGATGGCTCCCCCGACGTCCAGGAACGCCTCATCCACGCTGAGCGGCTCGACGAGGTCGGTGATGGAACCAAAGATTGCCATGATCTGGCCGGACACTTCGTAGTACAGCTTGTGGCGGGGCTCGATGATGACAGCTGAGGGGCACATCCGCGCCGCCACCACCATGGGCATCGCTGATCTGACGCCGAAGGCGCGGGCTTCATAGGACGCGGAGAGCACCACGGAGCGGTCCGCGGGGTAGCCCACAATCACGGGCTTTCCCTTCAGCTCGGGCCGGCTGCGCAGCTCCACGGAGACAAAGAAGGCGTCCATGTCCACGTGCATGATGCTGCTGCGCCGCAGTTCCAGCAGGGAGTCCCCTCCCGGGCTGCCGGGGGGCTGGACCTGGGGTTGCGCATTCGAGGGCCCGTTGGGGTACATATTCGTCTGCACTCCCTGCTGATTCTCTGCGTCCGGCCCCACGTCTTCAATCCTATGCCCGGGGACTGACTAAACTGGAGGCTGATTCCGCTTCAACCCCAGGAGGAAAGTCCCTGTGAAGGTATTTGGACAGCGCAAACGTGCCGCAGCCGCCATCGCGGCGGCGGGCGCGCTATTGGCTTTGGCCGCATGCACGCCTGCCGGCACCGGGAGCCCGGCGGCGTCGCCGGCGTCGACCCCGGACGCCTCTGCGCAGTCCTCCACCACGGCTCCCCCCAGCCCCTCCGCAGAGCCCGGCACGTCAGCAACGGTCGGCGCCCTCGTGCCCGGCTTCCCGCAGAAACTCCTGCCGCTGATGCCCGGGGCCCAGGTGGTCTCCAGCAGCTTCGACAAAACCACGGTGCCGGCAACCGCGGCACTGGTCGGCAGCATCACCGCCCCCGCCGCCGATGTCCTGGCTTTCTACACCAAGGGGCTGCAGGCGCAGGGCTTCAAGCCCGTCCCCGGGGAAACCGTCGGCGCCCTGCCTTCCAAGGACTTCCTGCGCGGGGACAACGAAACCGTGAATATCTCCGTCATGCAGACAACAGGGGTGTCCACGTTCACGATCGGTGCGAACGTCGCCGCCGAGTCCGTCAAGTGAGTCTCGCCGAACAGCTACGGCTCGAGCAGGCGGATTACGTGGCCGCCGTCGCCGGCAAGCTCACCGAGTTCCTGACCAGCCGGCAGGCCGTCATGGCCTCGATCTCCCAGGACATCGATCCGCTCATGGGCTCGATCTCAAACCTTGTCACAGGCGGAAAGCGCCTGCGTGCGCTCATGTGCTACTGGGGGTGGCGCGGTGCCGGCGGAGAAGCCGGCGCGGCCGAGGTGGTCACGGCCGGCTCGGCCTTGGAGCTGTTCCAGGCCGCGGCCCTGATCCACGATGACATCATTGACCGCTCGGATACCCGCCGGGGCGGACCCAGCGTCCACCGCAGGTTCATTGAACTGCACGAGGCCCAGGGCTGGGCGCTGGACAGCGAGCGGTTCGGCCACGCGGCAGCGATCCTGACCGGGGATCTCTGCCTGTCCTTCAGCGAGGAATCGTTCACGGAGATCGGACACCGGGCGGCCTCCGGCAGCCCGGCACGGCTGATCTTCAACCTCATGCGCGCAGAGGTCATGGCCGGGCAGTACCTCGACATCCTGGAAGAGGTCGCCGGGCCGAGACGGGACCGCGCCGGGGCCGTCAGCCGGGCCCAGTCCATCATCCGGTTCAAGTCGGCCAAATACTCCACGGAGCACCCGCTCGCCCTCGGCGGCGCCCTGGCCGGCGCCGGCGACGAGCTGCTGCGCGGCTATTCCGCCTTCGCCCTGCCGCTCGGCGAGGCGTTCCAGCTGCGGGACGATGTCCTTGGCGTCTTCGGTGACCCCGTCACCACCGGCAAACCTGCCGGGGACGATCTCCGTGAGGGCAAGCGCACGGTCCTGGTGGCCTTCGCCCTGGACCAGGCCTCGGCGGCCGAATCAGAGTTCATCGACGCCAAGCTGGGCAGCCCCGATCTCGGCGATGCGGACATCGAGGAGATCCGGCGGATCATCGTGGACTGCGGTGCGCTCCAGGCCACGGAAGTGCTCATCGAGGAGTTCGGCAAGGCTGCCTTCGCCGCCCTGGATCTGCTGCCGCTTCAGGAGCTGCCCAAAACCGCGCTCCGCAGGCTGGCAGAAGCCACGGTCAGCCGCGCCGCGTAACCCGGCCCCCCACGGCAGTATCCCCTTTTAAAGGGTGCCTGGTTAAAGGGTGTCCGGAAACACGGCGGGCCGCGCACGGCGCTCGCGCTGTGCACGGCCCGTCACGGCACGGCACGGCACGGCACGTCCGGAGGATGCTGCCGGCGCAGTGTTGCTGCCGGTGTGCTTTTACCAGGCCAGTGATTGTGCCCTGCGGCGAATTTCGGTCTTGCGCCCTTCCCGCAGGGCGTCAATGGGCCGGCCGCGGAGGGAATCGTCCGGCGTAAAGAGCCAGTTGATCAGTTCCTCATCCGAGTATCCGGCGTCTGAGAGAACAACAATGGTGCCTTTCAGGCTCTCCACCGCGTGCCCGTCCTGGATGAAAGCCGCAGGCACGGACCGGATGCGCCGGTCGCCGATTCTCACGGCCGCCAGCGCACGCTCGTCCAGCAATGCATGGACCTTGGTGATAGATACGTTCAGAAGCTGTGCGACATCGGGCAGGGGCAGCCATTCGCCCACGAGGCTTTCTACATTACTCACGCATAAAGATTGCCATGGCCGGTGCCCCGCCGCCTAGTCGGCATCCGCAGAATTCACGCTGCCGCCATGGCCGGTCCCGCCACGCCGGAATGCCGCCCGGCTCCACCCGGGACTCCACCGGAACGGCTTTCGGGGCGACACTCCACCGGAATCCGGTTTGCGGAATGTCAAACGGTTCTTGTGCTAATTGCCAATTCATGAGAGATTCACATAGATCACATTTGTAACAGAAATAACTTTTGTCACACTGGTAACACCAGTTCTACCGGCCTGACCGCAGCGTTGCCGCTGAGAAGAGGATCTTTCCAATGACAACCTCACGTTCGCCACAGCTCCGTCCGGGGCGCAGCCTGCCGCTAATCGCGGCGACGACGGCGGCGCTTCCCGCCGTCGTGCTTTCATCCCTGGCGATCGCCCAGCCCGCCGCAGCCGAATCGCGTGTGCGCTCGGTCCCGGCAACGCTCGCGGCCGCCATGCGTGCCCAGGCAAAGGCTGACGCGGCGACATCCCTGAAGGCGGCAGTGATCCCGGCCGCCTCCGTCCCGGTGACGCTGCCGAGCGCCTTGCGGCCCGCGCAGCCGGCCGCTCCGGCCGTCTACACGATCGCCCGCGGCGACACCATCAGCGCCATTGCCGGCCGCTACGGCCTGGACACGTTTGCCGTGCTCAAGCTGAACAACCTGCAGGCGAACACCATCATCTACCCGGGGCAGAAGATCAAGCTCACGGGTTCGACGGCGGCAGCGCCCAAACCGTCCGCACCGGCGGAATCGACTCCGGCAACGCCCGCCTCGGGCGGCGGCAGCGTGTACGTCGTTAAATCCGGCGACACCCTGAGCGCCATCGCTTCTCGCCACGGCGTTGGGCTTTCCGAAATCTTCAAGTGGAACGGGCTCGGCATGAGCTCGGTGATCTATCCCGGCCAGAAGGTCAAGGTCGGCGGCGGATCCAGCACTCCTGCCCCCTCCGCACCCGTGACGGCCACCGCACCCAAGCCGTCGGCGCCCGCGCCTGCCAGTTCCGGCTCCTACACCATCAAGGCGGGCGACACTCTCTCCGGCATCGCGGCCCGCAACGGTGTCAGGCTCTCGGACGTCCTCTCGGCCAACCGGCTGACGATGTCGAGCATCATCTACCCGGGCCAGAAGCTCGTCATCCCCGGCGCGTCGACCATCGCACCGGCATCGAGCACGCCTGCCACCACCACGCCCCTCGTGCCCAGCACGTTCCTCGGGTTCAGCTACCCGGCCGCGGTGGTCAGCTCGGCCAACCAGAACAAGGCGCTGCTCAACGCCTCTCCGGTGCCCAGCCGCCAGCAGATGAAGTCGATCGTGGCGGACACGGCCCGGCGCATGGGCGTGGACGCCAGCCTTGCACTGGCTTTTGCCTTCCAGGAATCCGGCTTCGACCAGCGTGCCGTGTCACCGGCCAATGCGATCGGCACCATGCAGGTCATCCCGTCCTCGGGCGAATGGGCCTCCGATCTGGTGGGCCGCAAGCTGAACCTGCTCGATCCGTACGACAACGCCACGGCAGGCATCGCGATCATCCGCCAGCTGGTTCGCACGAGCCCGGATGTGGACACCGCAATCGCCGGCTACTACCAGGGCCAGTACTCGGTGAGCCAGAACGGCATGTACGAGGACACTAAGGGCTACGTCGCCGCCATCAAGGCCAACCGGCAGCTGTTCGGCTAAACCCGGCCGTTCGGCCAACTACAGACTCCAGCACAGGCTCCCCTACAGCGGAGCGTGACGCTACGGGCCCGGATCGGATGTTGATTCGGGCCCGTTTCTGTCCAGCGACTACGATTGTAAGGTGCAGGAATACGTGTCGGACGCTCTCGTAGGGAACCTGGTGGACAACCGCTACCAGGTTCAATCCAGGCTTGCCCGCGGCGGGATGTCCACCGTGTACCTCGCCACGGACCAGCGCCTTGAGCGTGACGTCGCGCTGAAGGTGCTCCATCCCCATCTGGCCGACGACCCGCAGTTCCTTGACCGGCTGGGCCGCGAAGCCAAGGCTGCCGCCCGGCTCTCCCACCCGCACGTCGTGGGCGTCCTGGACCAGGGCGAAGACGGCCGGCTCGCGTATCTGGTCATGGAATTCATTAAGGGCCACACGCTGCGGGATGTCCTCAATGACAAGGGCGCCCTGTCGCCGCGGCTGGCTCTGGCGCTGATCGATCCGGTCGTCGAAGGCCTCGGCGCCGCGCACGCCGCCGGAATTATCCACCGGGACATCAAGCCCGAAAACGTCCTGATCGCCGACGACGGGCGGATCAAGCTCGGCGACTTCGGCCTGGCACGCGCTATCTCGACGTCGACGAGCACGGGCGCCCTGATCGGGACCGTCGCCTACATCTCCCCCGAACTTGTCCTGGGCAAACAGGCGGATGCACGCAGCGACATCTATTCCGTCGGGATCATGCTCTACGAAATGATCACGGGCCGGCAGCCGTTCGAAGGCGACGTGCCCATCCAGGTCGCCTACCAGCACGTCAATTCCACCGTCGCAGCGCCTTCGCTGGAGGTGCCCGGGCTGGCTGCCGAGATCGACGAACTCGTCCAGTGGTGCACGGACCGGGACCCGGACAAGCGCCCCGTCGACGGCGGCGCCCTGTTGTCCGAGCTCCGGCACATCAGGACCAACCTCAGCGACGCCGAACTCGACCTCCAGCCGCCGGCGGCTCGCAGTAGCCTGCCGGCCGTGGCTGCACCGCCACGCCGGCTGCCAGGCGGTGCCGGTCCGGCGCCGGGCGCGCGAGACGCGCAGGCAACGGCCCACGTGCTGCCGCCCACCGAAATGCCCACGGAGTTGCAGACTGAGGTTTACGGCAGCCTCGCCCGGCCCACCGAGATGATTTCCCGTGCCAGTGGCAACCCGACCACCGTAATGTCCGGTCCCCCGCGGCGTCCGGCCTACGGACCGTTGTCCACCCCGGACGAGGCGGCTTACGACGGAGCCGGGTATGACGGCCCGGCGGAGAGTGCGGTTGCCCCAAGCAAACGCGCCCAGCGCAAGCTGGACCGGGACGGGGAGAAAGCGCGCCAGCGGGCCGCCGCCACGCCCACCAGGACGCTGCACGAGGGCAACCCCCGGCGCCGCGGCCTGCTGTGGATCGTCCTGCTCGTCGCCGCGGCGCTGCTCGCCGCCGTCGCCGGCTGGTTCTTCGGCATGGGTCCGGGGTCACCGGGAACGATTCCCCCGGTGGCGAACAAGACCGTTGCCGAGGCCCAGGACCTGCTCCGCACCGCCGGCTTCCAATCCACCGTGAAGGATGTCTTCGACGACGACGTCTCGCCCGGGCTCGTGGTCGGCTCGGAGCCGACCGCCGGGAAGGTCATCCGCAAGTTCCAGCCCGTGTCGCTGGCCGTTTCCAAGGGCCCGGAGCTGTTCCCGCTGCCGGACCTGGCCGGCAAGAGCCTCGACGAGGCCAAGACCACCCTCAACGGCGCCCAGATGGCTTTGGGCCCGATTACCGAGACCTACGACGAGAAGGCCCCTGCCGGAACCGTCCTTGCCCAGGCTCCGCGCAGCGGCAACCCGGTCAAGCACGGGACGCCCGTGGGCCTGACCGTCTCGAAGGGCCCGCAGCCCATCCCGGTGCCGGATGTCCGCGGCCAGGCGCAGGACGCCGCCGTGAACGCCCTGCAAGCCGCCGGCCTGAAGGCCGTGGTTGCGCCGGAGCGGGCCAACGACAGGAATGTACCCGAGGGCGCGGTGCTGGCGCAGGATCCGGCCTCCGGCAACCTGACCAAGGGCGGCACCGTCACCTTGACCATCTCGAAGGGCCCGAAGCTCGTCGAGGTGCCCAGCTTCATCGGCAAGCAGGCCTCGGAGGCCCAGGAAGCCCTTGAGAAACTCGGCTTCAAGGTCCAGGTCGATAACATCCTCGGCGGTTTCTTTGGCACGGTCCGGGACCAGAACCCGGTGGACACGATGGCCCCGGAAGGCTCGACCGTCACGCTCACCGTCGTCTGACCGGCGCCCCGCTCCCCCTGCCATCGCACAAAAAGCTCCGCCCGGCTGCTGAAGCCGGGCGGAGCTTTTATCAGAAACGTTCTGTCAGAAAGGTTTGTCAGAATGCGCTCTGCCAGATGGACTCTGCAAGAAACGTTCTGCCCTTCAGTGCGTCAGCGCTTGGAGAGCGCTCCGGCCACCAGGAACGCCATCTCGAGCGACTGCATGTGGTTCAGGCGGGGATCGCAGACGGACTCATAGCGGTCCAGGAAGGCTTCCTGGTCGATCGGGTCGGCTCCGCCGAGGCACTCGGCGACGTCGTCCCCTGTCATCTCCACGTGCAGGCCGCCGGGAACGGTGCCGAGCGCGTGGTGGACTTCGAAGAATCCGCGCACTTCGTCAATGACGTCGTCGAAATTGCGGGTCTTGTAGCCGTTGGGCGAGGTGACCGTGTTCCCGTGCATGGGGTCGGTGACCCAAAGGACCTGGGCCCCGGAGGCGGTGACGCGCTCGACGATCGCCGGCAGCTTCTCGCGGATGTTGCCCGCACCCATGCGGGTGATAAAGGTGAGCCGGCCGGGCTCCCGGTTCGGATCCAGCTTGTCGATCAGGCGCAGGGCGTCGTCGCCGCTGGTCGACGGGCCGAGCTTGACGCCGATCGGGTTGCGGACGCGGGAGAGGAAATCAACGTGCGCGTGGTCCAGCTCGCGGGTCCGCTCCCCGATCCACAGGAAGTGCGCGGACGTGTCGTAGGGCAGCCCGGTGCGCGAGTCGATGCGGGTCAGGGCGCGCTCGTAGTCCAGCAGCAGGGCCTCGTGGCTCGCGTAGAATTCCACCCGCTTCAGGGCCTCGAAGTCGGCACCGCAGGAGGACATGAACTTGATGGCACGGTCGATGTCCCGGGCCAGGGACTCGTAGCGGGCGTGGGCCGGGTTCTCGGTGAAGCCCTTGTTCCACTGGTGCACCAGGCGCAGGTCCGCGAAACCGCCCTGGGTGAAGGCGCGGATCAGGTTCAGCGTCGAAGCGGAGGTGTGGTAAGCCGTCAGCATCCGGCCGGCGTCGTGGGCGCGGGACTCGGGCGTGAAATCGTAGCCGTTGACGATGTCGCCCCGGTAGGCCGGCAGGGTGACGCCCTCGCGCGTTTCATCGTTGGAGGAGCGGGGCTTGGCGAACTGGCCAGCCATGCGGCCCATCTTGATGACGGGCATGGCCGCGCCGTAGGTCAGGACAACGGCCATCTGCAGGATGGTCCGGACGCGGGCGCTGATCTTGTCCGCCGTCGCGGCTTCGAAGGTCTCGGCGCAGTCGCCGCCCTGGAGCAGGAACGCCTTGCCCTGCGCGGCGGCGGCGAGCCGTTCGCGAAGGATGTCCACTTCGCCGGCGAACACGAGGGGCGGGAGGACGGAAAGTTCCTTGACGGACGCCTCGAACACAGCCGGGTCCGACCAGGTGGGCTGCTGCGAGGCCGGGAGCTCCCGCCAGTTGTCCAGTCCGGGATAGTTGGCGGCTCCGCTCTGGGCGGTGCTGGTCAGCGGGGAAACTGGTTTCTCAGATAGCTCGGTCACTATCTAAGGATAGTTGTACTGTGGCTGTTCGGCGGTTCCGCCTGTCATTGACCGCGCAGTTTCCGTCATATGGCAACTGGGCAGGACTCAGGCGCCGCCGGGAATCTCCGGGCCGTCCTCCCCTGCCGTCGCCGGCGGGGCCTGTTCCGGACCCTGTTCCGGCGTGGGAGAGGTTGCGTCCTGCGCTGTGTTCGGGCCTGCGTCGCGGCCCGCCTCCTGCGCTTTGCCCGCCAGGCGGAGCTTCACGACGGCGGCGTACTCATCCACGTATTCCTGGCCGGAGAGGCGCATGAGTTCGTACATGATCTCGTCAGTCACTGAACGCTGGATCAGCCGGTCATCCTCCATCCCGTAGTAGCGGCTGAAGTCGAGCGGTTCGCCAAAGATCATGCCGATGCGGCGGATGTTGGGCACCCGCTTGCCGATCGGCTGGACTTTGTCCGTTCCGATCATTGCCACCGGGATGACCGGGACGCGGGCCTGCAGCGCAAGGCGCGCAACCCCCACCTTGCCGCGGTAGAGGCGCCCGTCGGGGCTGCGGGTCCCCTCGGGGTAGATGCCCAGGAGGGAACCCTTCTTGAGCACGTCCATGCCGGCGTTCAGCGACTGCGCGGACGCGGCGCCCCCGGACCGGTCCATGGGGAGCTGGTTGGTGAGCCGGAAGAACGCTGCGGTCAGCCTGCCCTTGATCCCGGTGCCGGTGAAGTATTCGGATTTCGCCAGGAACGCGACCGGCCGGGGCACCATGACCGGCATGAAGATGGAATCCGAGAAGGAGAGGTGGTTAGAGGCAAGGATCGCGGCGCCGTCGGCAGGGACGTTGTCAAGGCCCTTGACCCAGGGCCGGAACAGCAGCCTGAGCACCGGCCCCAGGACAAACGTCTTCATGAACCAATAAAACACTCGGTGACCTCTCCGGAAGGCGTCTGGCCTGCGGCCCGAACCGGGCCCGGCCAGGCTTCAATGGACACCTTACTCTAGTGAGTTTTGGCGCCAAGGGTGACACGATGGGCTCATGACTGAAAGCAGCACTCCCCCTGCGCCGGCCGCTTTCAGCTACCCCGGCCACGGCCCCAACGCCCGGACCGGAGTGGCCATCTGCCACGGCTTCACAGGCAGCCCGCTCAGCGTCCTGCCGTGGGCCCGCCACCTCGCCGCGCAGGGCTTCGCCGTATCGGTACCGCTTCTGCCCGGGCACGGCACCCACTGGCGGGACCTCGCCCGGCAGGGCTGGCAGGACTGGTACAGGAGCTTCGAAACAGCGTACCTGGACCTCGCCGCCCGGACTGATGACTGCTACGTGGCGGGGCTGTCCATGGGCGGCACGATCGCCCTGCGTACCGCGGCCCGCCACAGCGTGGCCGGCGTGGCCGCCGTCAACCCCGGCCTGAGCTTCTACGACCGCAGGGTCCGGATCGTGGGACTGCTCAAGTACTTCCAGCGCACCACCACGCCCATCCAGGAGGAGAATTCCACGGCGGCCACCACCGATGACGGTGACTACTCCCTGACGCCGCTGGCCGCCGTCCACCAGTTGCGCCGGCTGTTCGCCGCGACCCTCCGGGACCTGCCGTCCGTTTCCGCCCCGGCCCTGGTCTTCAAGTCAGGCACCGACGCCGTCGTCCCGCCCTCGTCCCTGGCGCTGCTGCGCAGGCGGCTCGGGTCCCAGGAACTCACCGTGATTCCCCTCCCGCACAGCGGGCACGTTGCCACCCTGGACGCCGATGCGCCGCTACTCTTTGAAGAATCAGTGCGTTTCTTCCTCCAGCACGCCCACGCCAGTTCGCCGCCCCGCGCCCCCTCGGAGACCCCATGAGCATCCTCCCGGACCACTCGCCGTTCAGCAGCCCGTTCACGGGAACCCTCCCCCGGACCGGCATCGTGGTCTCGCACGGCTTCACCGGCAGCCCGCACGGTGTGCGGGACTGGGCGTCGTCCCTGGCCGGCGCCGGGTTCGCCGTCCGGCTGCCCCTGCTGCCGGGGCACGGAACGAGCTGGCAGGAGCTGGCCAAGACCCGCTGGCAGGACTGGCATGCCGCCTTGGACGCGGCCTACCTGGAGCTTGCGGAAGAATGCGACGTCGTCTTCGTGGCGGGGCTGTCCATGGGCGGCGCCCTCGCGTTGCGGATCGCGGCCACCCGCCCCGTGGCGGGGGTGGTGGTGGTCAACCCCGGCCTCGTCATCGATGATCCCCGCGCCCCGCTGGCCGGCATCTTGAAGTTTGTCCTCAAAAGCACCCCGGCGATCGCCAATGACATCCTCAAACCGGGCATGGATGAGTACGCATACCCGCGCACTCCGGTGGCCGCCGCGCACGAGCTTAACAAGATGTTCAAGGACACCGTGCGGCTGCTGCCCCGCGTCACGGCTCCGGTCCGGGTCTACCGTTCCACAGTGGACCATGTGGTGTCCGAATCCAGCATGGAGGCCCTGCGCCGCGGGTTGACCAACGCCCCGCTCGAGGTGGTCCGGCTGGAAAACAGCTATCACGTCGCTACCATGGACAACGACGCGCCCGAGATCTTCCGTGGCACGGCCGAATTTGTCCGGTCTGTTGCAGCCGCAGCCGGTCCGGGCGCGGCCCGCGCCAGCCGGAAGGACACGGCCAATGACTAAACCGGACCCCGACGTCCCGGACCCCGAGACCCCTGACCCCGAGATCCCTGACCCGGACAACGACAGGTCACCTGCCCCTGATGCCGTCGCTGACGCTCCCGGCCTCCAGCGTCCGGGCGCCACCCCGCCCCCTGAGGCACAGGACCCGGCCGCCGCGGACGCACCGCTTGCCGATGACGACGCCGTCTGGCTGGATCTCGTCGCCAGGCTCGAAGGGGTCGGGGCAGGCGGGGACCAGGCAGCTGGCGGCACGGCCGGCGGAACGGACAGCGCCACCGGCGCTGGATCCGGCTCCGGCGCTGGCTCGTCTACGGCGAGGTCGTTCAGCGATTTCGACCCGCTGGGCCTCGCCGGCGTCGCGCCGATCGAGCTTTCCGCCAGGGAGCGGCTCGCCCCCGCCCCGGGGAACCCGGCCGCGGGCAGCAGTGAGGCACCGGACACCGCATCCGGCCCCCGGGATTATGAGGCCGACGACGACGACGACGGCGTGTTCGTCCCGGAGGAGCCGCCCAGCCTGGCCGGTGCCGATCCGATGACCGTCCTTGCCTGGATCGGCGCGGTGGGCGGCCCGATTGCGCTCGTGTTCTCGGCGATGTTCTGGCGGTCGGCCCCGACGCTGGCGATCGTGGGTATGGTGGCCGCGTTCGCAGCCTCCGTGGTGTTCCTGATCATGAAGCTGCCGGGTGAGAAGGACGAGCACGACGACGGGGCTCGCATTTAGTCCGCCCGGTTTAGTCCACCCGGTCAGGGCGCCAGCCGCCGCTCTCGTTGGTACAGGGCCTGGGAAGGCAAACTACTGGGTGTGCATGCGGCTGCTGACCCGGGAGAGGTCGGCGGCGCCTATCAGTCCGGCGTTGGATCCCAGGGCCGCCAGCTCGATCTCCGCCGCGGGGCGGAAGCCGCGGCCGGTGAGATTCCGCGCGAAGGCCTTCCGGGCGGGCGCGACGAGCAGCTCGCCGGCGTCGCACAGCCCGCCGCCGATCACGAACTTGCCGGGGTCCAGTGCGGCTGCGAGGTTCGCCAGGCCAAGGCCCAGCCATTCCCCGACGTCCTCGAGGAGTTCGCGGGAGGCTTGGTCGCCGGCCTTGGCCAGCTCCGTCACGATCACGCCCGTAATGCGTCCCACGTCGCCGTCCACGGCCTTGAGCAGTTCCTGGGCCACCGGGGAATTCGCGGCGGCCAGTTCCCTGGCCTCGCGGCCGAGCGCATTGCCCGAGGCGTATTGTTCCCAGCAGCCGCGGTTGCCGCACTCGCAGCGGTGCCCGCCCGGCATGATGATCTGGTGGCCGAACTCCCCCGCCACACCGAAGCGGCCGCGTTCGAGCCGTCCGTCCATGACCATGGCCCCGCCGATTCCGGTGCCCAGGGTGATGCAGACCAGACGGCTCTGTCCCTGCCCGGCGCCGAAGCGCCATTCCGCCCAGGCGGCGGCGTCGGCGTCGTTGGTCAGCAGGACGGGTCGGCGCAGCAGCCGCTGCAGGTTCTCGCGCAGCGGTTCATTGCGCCAAGCCAGGTGCGGGCTGAAAAGGACAGTGCCGCCGTCGAGGTCCATCCAGCCAGCGGCGCCGATTCCGACCGACCAGATCCGGTGTCCGGCGCCGAGCTCTGCGACCAGTTCGACAATGACCTGTTCCACGGCACGCGGGTCGTTGCCCGGGGTGGAGCGTTTCGCCTGGCTGAGGATCCTGCCCTCGGCGTCCACCACGCCGGCAGCAACCTTGGTTCCCCCGATGTCGACGCCGATCGCCAGGCCCTTGCGGCCCAGCCGCAGGTGTGAGCGGAGGTCGTGCCCGGCCGTGGCGGACGCGGCTCCGGCCAGGGTCCTGCTTCGCCAGGCGGCGGTCCGGCGGCGCAGGCCGGGCTGCCCGCCGGGTGTTGGTGTCTGCATGGTGCCCCATTCTATTCGCCCGGGCCGCCGCAGCCGCGAAGACCCGGCCGCATGACCCGGCAGCAGAGCGCCACGGAGGTGCCCGCAGCATCCCCGACTGGCGAAACGGCGGCCCCAACCGTAAAGTTACTGGCCAGTAGGTGTCGCAGAACACACCTTCGGGGGACCGCATACTAGGCTTAGCGGTACCCCTTGCGGGCCTATGGATACCAAAGGAGCTGTCGTGCGAGAAATCATTGTCCCGCCACTGGTGAATGTCGATCCGGACACCAACGTCACCGATCTCGTGGTGCGCCAGGCGGCCAAGGCCTCCAACCCTGCGTTGTTCTCGCGGCTCGACGCAGCCGGCCAGTGGCAGGACGTCCGCGCCACGGAATTCCTGGCCGACGTATCGGCCCTCGCCAAGGGCCTCATGGCCAGCGGTGTGGAAGCCGGCGACCGGGTGGGCATCATGTCCCGCACCCGGTATGAATGGGCCCTGATCGACTTCGCCATCTGGTTCGCCGGCGCCGTCTCGGTCCCGATCTATGAAACCTCCTCCCCCTCCCAGGTGGCCTGGAACCTTGGCGACTCCGGCGCCGTGGCCGCGTTCGGCGAATCGGCGCACCACGAGGACATCATCCGGCAGGCGGCCACCTCCGAAGGGCTCACCGCCCTGGGGCATGTCTGGCAGCTCGAGGGCGACAGCCTGGACGAGGTCCGTGCGGCCGGAGCCGGCATCAGCGATGCCGAGCTCGAAGCACGGCGCAGCCAGGCGTCCCTGAACGATGTCGCCACGATCATCTACACCTCGGGCACCACCGGCCGGCCTAAAGGCTGCGAGCTGACGCACGGCAACTTCGTGGAACTGTCCGAGAACGCGCTGGTCACGTCGCTGGGCACGATCGTCCACGAGCAGGCGCGGACCATCATGTTCCTGCCCATGGCCCACGTCTTCGCACGCTTCATCTCTGTGCTGGCCGTCGCGGCCGGCGTCACGGTGGCGCACACCCCGGACATCAAGAACCTGCTGCCGGATCTGCAGAGCTACAAACCGACCTTCATCCTCGCCGTCCCGCGCGTTTTCGAGAAGGTCTACAACTCGGCCCTGACCAAGGCCGAGGACGGCGGCAAGGGCGCCATCTTCCACCGCGCCGCGGACACCGCCATCGAATTCTCCCGGGCCCGGCAGGCCGGCAAGGTCGGGCTCGTGCTGACGCTCAAGCACGCCGTGTTCGACAAGCTCGTGTACAGCAAGCTCCGGGCCGCAATGGGCGGGAACGTCTCCCATGCCGTTTCCGGCGGCGGCCCGCTCGGCGAACGGCTGGGCCACTTCTTCCAGGGCATCGGCATGCAGATCCTGGAAGGGTACGGGCTGACTGAAACCACGGCGCCGATCACCGTCAACACCCCCGACCTGATCAAGATCGGCACCGTCGGGGCCCCGATTCCGGGCAACTCCGTCAGGATCGCGGACGACGGCGAGATCCTCGCCAGGGGCGTGTGCGTCATGCGCGGCTACTACAAGCGCGATGACCTGTCCGCCGCGACCTTCGAGGACGACTGGTTCCGCACCGGCGACATCGGCCAGCTGGACGAGTCGGGGTTCCTGACCATCACCGGACGCAAGAAGGAAATCATCGTCACGGCCGGCGGCAAGAACGTCGTCCCGGCCCTGCTGGAGGACCAGATCCGCGCGGACGCGCTCGTCTCGCAGGTGCTCGTGGTCGGTGACAACCGCCCGTTCATTGGCGCCCTGGTGACCCTGGATGAAGAAGCCCTGCCCGGCTGGCTGGGCCGCCACGGGCTCCCGGCCTCGACCTCGCTCGCCGAGGCTGCCGAGAACCCCGCCGTCAAGGCCGCGGTCCAGGAGCTCATCAACCACGCCAACCAGTCCGTATCCCAGGCCGAGGCAATCAAGTCCTTCCGGATCGTGCCGGCCGACTTCACCGAGGCCTCCGGCCATCTGACCCCCTCCATGAAGGTCAAGCGGGCCCAGGTGCTCAAGGACTTCGAGAACGTGATCGAGGAAATGTACAGCACCAAGCGACCCACCCTCGCCTAGGCTGCAACCGCAATCGCCCCGCACCAGAGCAACGCGGGGTCAGATACGGCCCATCCGGCGCCCCCAGATGGGCCGTATCTGACCCCGCTTTCGTTCGGGAGGCAATGTCCGGCATAAACACAAGGGTCCTTCCGGCGGAAGCCGGAAGGACCCTTGTGTGTTGATGGGGTGCGGGTTGCCGCGCTGCGGCTATTCGACGACGAGCAGCAGATCCCCGCCCTGGACCTGTTCGATCCCGGCGACGGCGAGCCGCGCAACGGTGCCGGCCACCGGTGTCGTGATGGACGCCTCCATCTTCATGGCCTCGATCGTGGCCACCGTGTCGCCGGCCTTGACGGTGTCCCCGGCCTTGACGGTCAGCGTGACGGCACCCGCGAACGGCGAGGCGACCTGGCCGGGCTGGGAGGTGTCGGCGCGTTCGGCGGCCTTGACGTTGCTCACCACTGAACGGTCGCGGACCACCACGGGCCGGGACTGGCCGTTGAGCGTGCACATGACCGTGCGCATGCCCTTCTCGTCCGGCTCGGAGACGGCCTCGAGCGAGGCGATCAGGCGGACGCCCTTCTCGAGCTCGATCTCGTGCTCCGCGCCGCGCTGCAGCCCGAAGAGATAGTCCCGCGTGTCCAGCACCGAAAGGTTGCCGTAGGCCTCCACGCTCTTCTGGTAGTCCTTGGTGGGCCCGGCGAAGAGCAGGCGGTTAAGCGTGCCCCGACGGGTTTTGGAGTCACCGTTGAGCGCAGCGCTGTCCTCGGCGCTGATCTCGACGTCGCGGACCTTGACGGTGCGCCCCTGCAGCGCCTTGGTCCGGAAGGGCTCGGGCCAGCCGCCCGGCGGGTCACCGAGCTCGCCGGAGAGGAAGCCGATCACGGAATCCGGGACGTCGTACTTTTGCGGGTTCTCGTTGAAGTCCGCGGGATCGGCGTTGAGGCCCACCAGGTGCAGGGCGAGGTCGCCCACCACCTTGGACGACGGGGTCACCTTGACCAGCCGGCCGAGGATCCGGTCCGCCGCGGTGTACATGTCCTCGATCGCCTCGAAACGCTCGCCCAGGCCCAGCGCCATCGCCTGCTGGCGCAGGTTGGAGAGCTGGCCGCCCGGAATTTCGTGCTGGTAGACCCGGCCCGTGGGCCCCGGCAGTCCCGACTCGAACGGCGCGTAGACCCGGCGGACGGCCTCCCAGTAGGGTTCGAGGGCGCAGACGTTCGCCAGGCTGAGGCCGGTGTCGCGCGGCGTGTGGGCCAGCGCGGCGACGAGGGCCGAGGCCGAGGGCTGGCTGGTGGTTCCGGCCAGCGAGGCAGAGGCCACGTCCACGGCGTCCACGCCGGCATCCACGGCCGCGAGGAGCGTGGCCAGCTGGCCGCCGGCGGTGTCGTGGGTGTGCAGGTGGACGGGGAGGTCGAACCGCTCCCGCAGCGCCGAGACCAGGCGCGCCGCGGCAGCCGGACGCAGCAGCCCGGCCATGTCCTTGATCGCAAGGATGTGCGCCCCGGCGTCGACGATTTTCTGCGCCAGCTCCAGGTAGTAATCCAGGGTGTAGAGCGTTTCCTCCGGGTCCAGCATGTCCGCGGTGTAGCAGAGGGCGACCTCGGCGACGGCGGTACCGGTCTCGCGGACGGCCCGGATGGCCGGAGCCATCTGGTTGACGTCGTTGAGGGCGTCGAAGATCCGGAAAATGTCGATGCCCGTGGCGGCGGCCTCGTTGACGAAGGCCACCGTGACCTCTTCCGGGTAGGGCGTGTAGCCGACGGTGTTGCGGCCGCGGAGCAGCATCTGCAGGCACAGGTTCGGCATGGCCTTGCGCAGGGCGGCAAGCCGGTCCCAGGGGTCTTCACCGAGGAAGCGCAGGGCGACGTCGTAGGTCGCCCCGCCCCAGGCCTCGACAGAGAGCAGCTCGGGGAGCAGCTTGGACTCTGCGGGACCGGCCGCCACGAGGTCGCGGGTGCGCACCCGGGTGGCGAGCAGGGACTGGTGCGCGTCGCGGAACGTGGTGTCCGTGACGGCCACGGCGTCCTGCGCGCGCAGGGCACGGGCGAACCCTTCCGGGCCGAGTTCCTGGAGCCGCTGGCGGGATCCAGGCCGGGCCGCGGCGTCATCCAGGGCCGGAAGCTTGTCCGCCGGGTCCGTGTGGACCTTGAGGTCGCCGTTGGGCTTGTTGACCGTGACGTCGGCAAGCCAGGTCAGCAACTTGGTACCGCGGTCGGCCGAGACCCGTGCCTTCAGCAGCTGGGGCCGTTCGTCAATGAACGAGGTGGCCACGTCCCCGGCGACGAAGTCGGGATCGTCCAGGACGGCCTGCAGGAAGGAGATGTTGGTGGACACGCCGCGGATGCGGAATTCGGCGAGGGCGCGGCGGGCCCGGGCGACGGCGGCCGGGTAGTTGCGTCCGCGGCAGGTCAGCTTGACCAGCATGGAGTCGAAGTGCGGGCTGATCTCCGCGCCCGAGTAGACGGTGCCGCCGTCGAGCCGGACGCCGGCGCCGCCGGCCGAGCGGTAGCCGGTGATCTTGCCGACGTCGGGCCGGAAGCCGTTGGCCGGGTCCTCCGTGGTGATGCGGCACTGCAGGGCGGCGCCCTTGAGCTGGACGCTCTCCTGGGACAGGCCGAGGTCCGCGAGGCTCTCACCGGCGGCGATCCGCAGCTGCGCCTGGACGAGGTCGACGTCGGTGACTTCCTCGGTGACGGTGTGCTCGACCTGGATGCGCGGGTTCATTTCGATGAACACGTGCTGGCCGGCCCGCTCACCCACCGTGTCGACAAGGAATTCGACGGTACCGGCGTTGACGTAGTTCAGCGCCTTCGCGAACTTCACGGCGTCGCGGTAAAGCGCCTGCCGGATGCCTTCGTCGAGGTTCGGGGCAGGCGCGATTTCGATGACTTTCTGGTGGCGGCGCTGGATGGAACAGTCCCGCTCGAAGAGGTGCATGACGTTGCCCTCGGCATCGGCCAGGATCTGGACCTCGATGTGGCGCGGGCGCAGGACGGCCTGTTCCAGGAACATAGTGGGGTCGCCGAACGCGGCGTCGGCTTCGCGCATGGCGGCTTGCAGGGCCTCCGGAAGCGCCTCGCGGGTATCCACGCGGCGCATGCCGCGCCCGCCGCCGCCGGCGACGGCCTTGGCGAAGATGGGGAAGCCGATTTCATCCGCGGCGGCGATCAGTTCGTCCAGGTCCTTCGACGGCTGGCTGGACTTGAGGACCGGGACGCCGGCCTTGCGCGCGGCCTCGAGGGCGGCAACCTTGTTACCCGCGAGTTCCAGGACCTCGGCCGGCGGGCCGACGAAGGTGATGCCGGCCTCCTTCGCGGCCCGCGCCAGGCGCGGGTTCTCGGAGAGGAAACCGTAACCGGGGTAAATGGCGTCCGCCCCGGACTCCTTGGCCACGCGCACCACCTCATCAACGTCCAGGTAGGCCCGGACCGGGTGTCCTTCCTCGCCGATCAGATACGCCTCATCGGCCTTCTGGCGGTGAATGGAGTTGCGGTCCTCGTGGGGAAACACAGCGACAGTCTTGGCACCAAGCTCGTAGCTCGCGCGGAAGGCGCGAATCGCGATTTCGCCGCGGTTGGCCACCAGAATCTTAGAAAACATACTTCTCCTGCTTCATCGCGGGCGTATCGGTAAGTGCTCACAGTGTCTAGGACCTGTGCGGGCAAACACAAATCATTGTGGCGACTGTCACAGCATTATCCGTCACGGACGCCGCGATGGGCAGGGCCTTGGCCTTGCAGCTTTCCCCGTCCGTCCGATTGGCGAGTCTGGCGCCCCACGCCGGATGAAACGGGTTTCGCCGGAGCATCAACATATGATGAGTGGGTGGGTGGCGCATGCACGCCCCGGCTCCGAAGAACGCAGGAGCCGGCACGACCCCGTCTCGGCAACCGGCGTTAGGTATTGGTTTTTCAAGTGCAAGTAGTGAGCATCAGCAGCCTCAAAGGCGGTGTCGGCAAGACATCCGTGACCACCGGACTGGCGTCGGCGGCATTGGCCGCCGGCATCCCCACCCTCGTCGTCGACCTTGATCCGCATGCTGACGCCAGCACTGCCCTGGGCGTGAGCCCGGACGATCAGCTCGATATCGGCAGGATGCTGAGGTCGCCGCGGCGGGCGCATCTGGCGGACAACGTGGTCCCCAGCGGCTGGGTGGAACACGCCCGGATCAACGGCCGCGGCAACGCCAGTGCGAACGGCAGCGCCAACGGCAGAATTCAGTCCGGCGCGGCAACCTCCGTCCTGGACGTGGCCGTCGGCTCTGCCTATACCGGCATCTACGACCGCCCCGACCTGGGCCGCCGCGACCTCCGCCGGCTTTCCACGGTCCTGGCCGGTGCGGAGAACTACGAACTCGTCCTGGTCGATTGCCCGCCGTCACTGAATGGCCTGACCCGGATGGCGTGGTCCGCGAGCGACAAGGTGACCCTGGTGGCCGAGCCCGGACTCTTCTCGGTGGCCGGCACGGAACGCACCATGCGCGCCATCCAGTTGTTCCGGCAGGAATTCGCCCCCAAGCTGTCCCCGGCCGGCATCGTGGCCAACCGGGTGCGCAGCAGTTCGGCCGAACACTCGTTCCGGCTCTCGGAGATGGAATCCATGTTCGGCCAGCTGCTGCTGAGCCCGCATATCCCGGAGCAGGCCAACTGGCAGCAGATCCAGGGCGCGGCCCACTCCATCCACCACTGGCCCGGCGACTCGGCCAAGAATGCGGCCGGGCTCTTCGATGCCCTGCTGCAGAACCTGCTGAACCAGGGCGGCGTGGCCCCGGCCGGCGCTGTCCGCGACCGCAGCCTTCGGTAGCCCCGGACTGCCGTACACAGCCCAACAGAATGAGGCCGCCTTCCCTGTCCGGGAGGCGGCCTCATTCTGTTGAACTAAGCGTTGTATTCAGTCGTGCCTGCAGCTGTGGGCGCTAGCCGATCTTGCGGGCCGCCCGGCGCTTGCTCAGCTCGTCGTCGGGAAAGGACTGGTCCGCGGCGTGTTCGCTGGGAAGGGCTGCGAGGCTTCCTTCAACTTCGCGCCATACGCGGCCGACGGCGATGCCGAACACCCCCTGGCCGCCCTGGACGAGATCAATGACTTCATCTGCCGATGTGCACTCGTAGACGCTGGCGCCGTCGCTCATGAGCGTGATCTGGGCAAGGTCCTCGACGCCGCGCTCCCGCAGGTGCTCCACGGCGGTGCGGATCTGCTGCAGGGAGACGCCCGTGTCCAGGAGCCGTTTGACCACCTTGAGAACCAGAATGTCGCGGAAACCGTAGAGCCGCTGCGAGCCGGAGCCGGCCGCGCCGCGGACGGCGGGCTCAACGAGTCCGGTGCGCGCCCAATAATCGAGTTGGCGGTAGGTAATGCCGGCCGCCTTACAGGCGGTGGGTCCGCGGTAGCCCGCGTCCTCGTCCAGAACGGGGAGATCCTCGGTGAACAGCAGGCCTTGGGCACCGCTGGCGGGCACAGCAATGCCGGCCGTTGAGGCCTGCTTCAGCTCGCCTGCTTCGCCTTTCGGACTCACGTGGACCCTCCTTGTCGTGGGTTCCCCTGGGTTTGTTGCATCGGCAGCAATAGATGTGAACAGCTGCATGACACAGGATGAATACTTCATCCGTGTAATTCAGCCGGGCTGCACCTTCCAGTGTGACTTGCGCGGCTACCGTATGCAATGGGAACTTGTACCTCCGACGTTAGGCCTGCCGGGGCCCAAGGTCAAAGACGTTGGGGCTATTCCGGGGGCGTGTCGAAAGTTTCATCCTCGACTTTAACGTTTGGTGCCACCACAGCTGTCACGCACGTATCAGAAACACCAGCAGTCACAGCCGCGCCCGCAATCCCGGCAGGTTCCCTGGACCGGGCTGCCTGGGCCGGCTCAGCCGCCGAAGTCTTCAGGTTCGACGTCGTCGAGGAACTCGCGGAAGCGCCGCAGCTCGCCTTCCTCGTCCACGGCGGGACCGGGGTGCGTATCCTCGCCCTCGTCGTGTTCGGTAATCCGGACGCCGGCTTCATCCATGACGGCGTCGGCGCACCAGATCCGGCACTTGGCGCGCAGGGCAACGGCCAATCCATCCGAGGCCCGGGAGCTCACGGTGGTGCCGTTCTCGAACTGCAGCTGCCCGTAGAAGATGTTGTCCTCCACCGCCACGATGTTGACGCTGACGATCGTGTGGCCCAGGGCCTCGACAACGTCCACCAGGAGGTCGTGGGTCATCGGCCGGGGCGGGATGACCCCCTGCTGGGCCAGGGCGATGGCGCTGGCCTCCGGGGTCCCGATCCAGATGGGCACGTGGCGCTCACCATGGATTTCCTTGAGCAGGACAAGCGGCTGGTTGGACGGCAACTCAATCCGCACGCCGACAATCTCCACCTCAATCATCAGATGTCCATCCTTGAGATGCGGTCGTGGACCAGCGCCTGGTGCAAGGACAGGCAGAGGTCGCTGATTTCCCGGGCCGCCTCGGCGGCGCGGGCGTGGGAGGCTGCGTCCTTGCGGGAGGTCAGGGTGGCCACGGCACGCTCCACGAGCCCGAATTCGCGGTCGGCAGCCGCCTGGAAGGGCCGCAGGTGGCGGGGTTCCAGGCCATGGCTCTCCAGCTGGACGCAGGCCCGCGCGACCTGCAGCGCGTGTTCGTCGAATTTGCCGTTGACGTGCCCGATCAGGCCGTAGCTCAGGAGCGATTCCAGCAGCGGGACGCTCGCCCCGGATTCGGCGCGCAACTGCTCCTCGCTGAGCCGGCGTGCCCGGCTCTGCAGCTCGGAGGCGAGCTCCTCGGAGACAATCCGCGGGGACAACGTGACGCCTGCCGGCAGGTTCTCCGGCCGTTCGCCCCGGTCGATCGCGTCAAGGTAGTCCTTGATGACCTTCAGCGGCAGGTACTGGTCGCGCTGGAGTGAGAGGACGAAGCGGAGCCGTTCGACGTCGTTCTCGGAATACTGACGGTAGCCGGCAGGGGTCCGCTGCGGGTTGATAAGTCCCTTTTCTTCAAGGAACCGGATTTTTGACGCAGTCATGCTGGGGAAGTCGTCGCTCAGTTGAGCCAGGACTTCCCCGATGTTCAGAACCTGGGGTCCGCGCCGATCCGCATGTGCCGTGGCCACAGGCAACTACCCCGGAATCAGACGTTGCCTGCTGCGCGGGCAGGGCTGAGGTAGAAGGTGAGGCGGAATTTGCCGATCTGGACCTCGTTGCCGGACTTCAGTTCCACCGAGTCCACGCGGTCGTGGTTGACGTAGGTGCCGTTCAGGCTCCCGGTGTCCACAACCTCAAAGCTGCGTGCAGTGCGGCGGAATTCAACGTGCCTGCGCGAGACAGTGACGTCGTCGAGGAAGATGTCGGCGTCCGGGTGGCGGCCCGCCGTGGTGACGTCGGAGTCCAGCAGGAACCGCGCACCGGCGTTGGGGCCGCTGTGCGCCACGAGCAGGGCCGACCCGAAGGGAAGGGCCTCAACCGCTGCCCGTTCCTCGGTCGAAAGCTTCGGCGTGAAATTGGGTTCGTCGCGCACCGGAGTGAGGTTGATCGACGTGGTCTCCGAAGCCTTCACTCCACCCGTGCGGTAACCGTCACCGGTGTCGTTCCGTTCGTGCCCAAACATTGAGTCCTCCTCATTCGTTGCAGGTGTCCCCCCTGCAAACAACGCATGCCGTCCGGAAAAGCCTTGCAGTCCCGGTAATGAGGCCCTTCGGCGGGGCGCGGCTTTGTTTTGTTATCCCAACAACACTCGCCGGCGGCCCCGGCCCGAATGACCTCTGTCTTTAGCCTACCTGCTGTTCATACTCGGATGCACTGAGCAAGGACTCGACCGCGTCGGCTTCCGCGAGCTTGATTTCGATCAGCCAGCCTTCACCGTACGGATCAGAGTTGATAAGGGCGGAATCGGTGTCCAGCGACTCGTTCCTGGCCACCACCTCGCCCGTCACCGGAGCGTAAATGTCGCTGACGCTTTTGGTCGATTCGACCTCTCCGACGACGTCATTGGCCTTGATGGTAGTCCCGACCTCGGGCATCTGGGCGTAGACGACATCCCCGAGGGCGTCCTGGGCAAAATCAGTGATGCCCACGCGCACAACCCCGTCGGCGTTGGGGGCCGAAACCCATTCGTGTTCTGCGGTGTAGGACAGGTCTTCGGGAATGATGCTCATGACGGGCCTTTCATCGGGTCAATCACCTGGCGGCGGCAGTCGTTTGTTCTAGCCGCCGCTGAAAGTATAGGCATATCGGGCAGGGGCCGGGGAGGCATCTGCGAAGATGGTGCCATGGCAGAACATGCTCCGCTGAAGGTCGGGAATGTGAACAACCGGGGCGCCGGGACCGTCCGGACACGCCAGGGCTAGGCCATGCCTGAGCTTCCTGAAGTTGCGGCCCTGACGGACTTCCTGGACGAGCACCTGCGCGGAGCAATGGTGCGGAAAATCCAGCCGGTCTCCTTCGCCGTGCTCAAGACGGCAGACCCTCCCTACTCCGACCTCCAGGGCAAGGCCATCACCGCGGTGCAAAGGTTCGGCAAGTTTGTCAGCATGGAAGCGGACGGGCTGCATTTTGTCTTCCACCTGGCGCGGGCCGGCTGGGTCCGCTTCACTGACTCCCCCACCGACACACAGCTGAGAATGGGGAAGGGCCACATCGCGCTGCGGCTGACGTTCGAGGGCAATTCCGGCCCGGTGGGCATGGACCTGACCGAGGCGGGCACGAAAAAAAGCCTGGCGGTCTATGTGGTCCGCGATCCGCACGACGTGCCCGGCATCGCGGCGCTCGGACCGGATCCGTTCAGTCCGGACTTCGACGTCGAGGCCCTCGCCGGGATTCTCGGCTCCAGTTCCCAGCAGATCAAGGGTGTCCTGAGGAGCCAGGGCATCATCGCCGGGATAGGGAATGCGTACAGTGACGAGATCCTGCACGCCGCCAGGACTTCGCCGTTCGCGATCGCCAAGTCGCTGGACCGGACGGACGTCCAGCGCCTCTACGACGCCATCCACACCATTCTGGGAACGGCGGTGGCGGAGGCCAAGGGCAAGCCGCCCAACGAGCTCAAGGACACCAAGCGGAGCCACATGCGGGTCCACGGCCGGACCGGCGAACCGTGTCCGGTGTGCGGGGACACGGTCCGGGAGGTTTCCTTTGCCGATTCCGCCCTGCAGTACTGCCCGACGTGCCAGACGAAAGGAAAGATCCTGGCCGACCGCCGGACTTCCCGCTTCCTGAAATAGCGGAACACCGCGGTCCTTCCAGGGAACGCCGCGGAGCGGATGTGGCCGGGCAACAGAAAACCCCGCCATTCCTTCATCAGGAATGGCGGGGTTTCAGCTGTTGGTCGGGCTGACAGGATTTGAACCTGCGACCCCTTGACCCCCAGTCAAGTGCGCTACCAAGCTGCGCTACAGCCCGCTGGTTCCACCGTTCTCCGCCCGGAAGTCGTCCCGGATTCGCTCCAGGTTTTCTTCCAAGCAGTCCGGCCGAACCACCTCCAAAAGCTTACACGATCCGGGAGGGTGCCTGTGACAATTTCAGGCTGTCGCGGCAAGGTGTGTCGGAATTAACGTTTCTTGCCACGCTTTTCGCGCACACGCATGTTGACCTCGATCGGCGTGCCCTCGAAGCCGAAGGTCTCCCGGAGGCGTCGGGTGATGAACCGGCGGTATCCCGGATCCAGGAATCCGGTCGTGAAGAGCACGAACTTCGGCGGCCGGCTCGAGGCCTGCGTGCCGAACAGGATACGGGGCTGCTTGCCGCCGCGGACCGGGTGCGGGTGCGCCGCGACGAGTTCGCCCAGGAACGCGTTGAGGCGTCCGGTGGGAATGCGCTTGTCCCAGCTTTCCAGGGCGGTGTCCAGGGCCGGGACGAGCCGGTCCTTGTGCCAGCCGGTCTTGGCCGAGATGTTCACGCGCGGCGCCCAGGCCACGTGTGCCAGGTCCTGCTCGATTTCGCGTTCCAGGTAGCGGCGGCGCTCGTCGTCGAGGAGGTCCCACTTGTTGAAGGCCAGCACCAGGGCGCGGCCGGATTCAACGGCGAGCTGCAGGATGCGGACGTCCTGCTCGCTGAGCACTTCGTCCACGGCCAGGAGCACGACGGCGACCTCGGCTTTTTCGAGCGCGCTCTGCGTGCGCAGGGAGGCGTAGAAGTCTGCGCCCTGGGCCATGTGCTGGCGGCGCCGGATGCCGGCGGTGTCCACGAAGCGCCACGTGCGTCCGCCGAGTTCGATGAATTCGTCGACCGGGTCGCGGGTGGTGCCGGCGGTGTTGTCCACCACCACACGTTCGGAACCGGCGAGCTTGTTCAGCAGCGAGGACTTGCCGACGTTCGGGCGGCCGATCAGGGCGATGCGGCGGGGTCCGCCGGAGCGCTCGAGGCCCTCAATCAGGGAGTACTCCGGGAGGGTGTCCATGACGTGGTCCAGGAGGTCCGCCACGCCGCGGCCGTGCAGGGCCGAGACGGGGTACGGTTCGCCGAAGCCCAGGCCCCAGAGGGTGGCCGAGTCTGCTTCCTGGGCGAAGTCGTCCACCTTGTTGGCCACCATGATGACCGGCTTCTTCGACTTGCGCAGCATCTTCATGACGCCTTCGTCGGTCGCGGTGGCGCCCACAGCGGAGTCGACGACGAACAGGACGGCGTCGGCAAGTTCCACGGCCATCTCGGCCTGCTCCGCCACACGGGCGTGGATGCCGCGGGCATCGTGCTCCCACCCACCGGTGTCCACCACGGTGAAGTTGCGGCCGTTCCAGTTTGCCGAGTACATGACACGGTCGCGGGTGACGCCGGGGGTGTCCTCGACCACTGCCTCGCGGCGGCCCAGGATCCTGTTGACCAGGGTGGATTTGCCCACGTTGGGCCGGCCGATGATGGCCAGGACCGGGTCCAGCTTGACCGGGCCGTCAAAGTCCTCGTCGTCGAAGTGGCCGCTGAGCAGGGCGGCGTCGTCTTCGTCGAGCTCGTAGTCGTCGAGGCCGGCACGCAGCGAGGCCGCGCGGAGTTCCGCTTCGTCATCGTCCAGGGCGGCAAGGTTTTCAGCCACCTGGTCGGTGCCGGTGGGCGTGTATTCGTCTTCGCCGGCGCCAAAATTGCCGGAGGTTTGAGTCGTATCGCTCATTGCACTTTCCTTAGGTGGTGATCTGCCGGCGTCCCGGCTACTGCTTCATGACGTTCATGCGGTGATTCCGCGTGGGGCAGGGGCTGCCCGGTTCTTAGTACTGAGTCCTGGACATGGCGCGCTAATGCGGCCCGGATTTCGGTTCCCGCCCTGTCCATTGAAACACGCCCGGTCTCGCCGGGCCTGCGGCTGACGTTGATGGCCCCGCCGAAGCTGACATGCAGCCGCCGGCGCGGTGCGGGCACCGTGTCCAGGTGTTCGCCGCCGATTCGTGTGCCCAGGATGGCCACGGGAACCACAGTTGCGCGGGAGTTAAGCGCCAGCCAGGCGACGCCGTTGTTGATCGCGGCGGCCTCACCGCTCCCCCGCGTGCCTTCGGGAAGAATCCCGACGCACCGTCCGGCGTCGAGCAGGCTCCGGGCGGTGGCCAGCGCCGCACGGCCGCCGCGGCGGTCGACGGGCAACTGGCCCGACGCCGCCAGGACGCGGCCGAGGAACCCGGTGAACATCTCCTGCTTGACGAGGATGTGCATGGGCCGGGGCGAGGCGCCGAACATGACAGGCCCGTCCAGGAAGCTGATGTGGTTTCCCGCGAAGATCACGGGACCGGCCGCCGGGACGTTGGAGCGTCCGCTGACCGAGGTGCGGTAGACGAGGTGGTCCAGGATCCAGCCCACGGGCCGGCTCCACGCCGTCGTCCACTGACCGGGCAGGGAGGCGGCCGCTGTCCCCGGCAGTCCGGCGCGCCCCTCAGTCACCGTGGACGGCCCGGAGCGGAACAGGAGAGTGGTTGACCACGGTGTCCACGATGTCGAGGGCGGCCTGGACCGTCTCGTCAAAGTCAAGGTCGGAGGAGTCAAGGGTCACGACGCCGTCGGCCGCCGTGGTGAAGTTCACTACGGTGGAGTCCTTGGCATCGCGGTGCGTGACCTGGGCCGCCAGCTGCTCGGCGTTCTGGCTGCCGCCCAACTGGATGCCGCGGCGGCGCAGCCGGGCTTCCTCGCTGGCGGTCAGCAACATCCGCACTTCGGCATGGGGCGCGACGACAGTGGTGATGTCCCGGCCCTCGACCACCATGCGGCGGTGGTGCTTTTCGATCAGCTCGCGCTGCCGGCGGATCAGTTCAGTCCGCGCGCCCAGGGTGGTGGCGACGGCGCTGACTGCCGCGGAAATGGCGGGTTCACGGATGGCGAGAGTGACATCGTGCCCGCCGACGCGGACGTACTCCTCCTGCGGGCTCGTGCTGATTTCCAGCGGCAGGGTCTCTGCGGCGGTCTCGACGGCGGCCCCGTCGTCCAGGTCCGTGCCGCTCTGCAGGCAGAACCACGTCAAGGCGCGGTACATCGCGCCGGTGTCGAGGTAGGCCAGTTTCAGCCGGCGGGCCACCTCTTTGCTCACGCTGGATTTGCCGGAGCCGGAGGGGCCGTCGATGGCAACCACAAGGCTTTTTCCGGGGCGGACTACGTCCACTGTCTCGATGAGTTCCTGGGTCATTACTGGAGTACCCGCCATCCACGGTCGTTGAGGGCTGCTATCAAAAGGTCGTGCTTGTTGGGCAGGACGGAAATTTCCACCATGCCCACATTCTGCCCCGAAGAGTGGTCGAGGCGGAGATCTTCGACGTTGACGCCGATCTCGCCAATCTCGGTCAGCAGCTTGGCGATCTGTCCGGGTGTGTCATCCACCAGCACGGTCAGCCACGCGTATGCCTGCGGGGGTCCGCCGTGCTTGCCCGGGATCCGGGACTGGCCGGCGTTGCCTTCGCTGATCAGCTGGGCAAGGTCCAGCCGGGCGCCGGGGGCGGCCGGCGCCTCCAGGGTGCCGATCAGCCGGTTGAGGTCCTCGCGGACTCCGTGCAGGATTTCCACCACTTTTTCCGCGTTCGCGCCCAGGATCTGGACCCAGAGCGTGGGATCGCTCGCGGCGATCCGGGTGACGTCCCGCAGCCCGTTCCCGGCCAGGGACAGGGCGTGCAGGGGCGTGCCCTGCAGGCGGCTGGCCACGAGCGAGGACATCACCTGCGGCAGGTGTGAGACGAGCGCCACGGCTGCATCGTGCTCGTCGGCAGCGAATTCGGACACGACGGCGCCCAGATCGCCGGCCAGCGCACGCGCCACCTGCAGGGACTCCGGCAGAGTCTCCGCCGCGGGGCACACGACCCACGGCATGGAGGTGAACAGTTCGCCCCGGGCCGCGACCGGGCCCGATTTCTCGCGCCCGGCCATGGGGTGGGTCCCGACGTAGCGGCCCAGGTCCGCGCCGCGGCTGCGGAGATCGGCCAGGATCTGTGCCTTCACGCTCGCGATGTCCACCACGACGGCGTGCGGGTAGTCCTGGAGCGCCTTGGCCACGACGTCCGCCGTGACATCCGGCGGCGCGGCGACGACGACGAGCTCCGGCGCCTCCCCCTCGAGGCGCGCCAGCGGCAGCCCGGCGCCGATGTCGACGGCGACGGCCTGGTTGGTCGGTGAGGGATCCGAGAGGAACACAGGGACGCCCCGCCCCCGCAGCCCCAGCCCAATGCTGGTGCCCAGAAGCCCGGAGCCCAGAACGAGCACCGGGCCGTTCAGGTGGCCGCGGCCGTGCGTGCGGAAGGCGGACATGCTTACAGCCCCACAGAGGCCAGCAGGTGGCCGACTTCCTGCTTGCCGAGGTTGCGGATGCTGCCCTGGCGCTGGTCGCCGAGCCCGATGGGGCCGACCTTGACGCGCACCAGGCGCAGCACGGGGAAGCCGACGGCGTCGAACATGCGCCGGACGATCCGGTTCTTGCCCGAGTGCAGCACGACCTCGATCAGCACGTGGCCGGGGGTCGAGTCGACGAGCTTGAAGGAGTCCACCGAGGCGATGCCGTCCTCGAGTTCGACGCCGCCTTTGAGTTCGGCGCCCACGCCCTGCGGGAAGGGCCCGCGGACCTGCACGAGGTAGGTCTTGGGCACTTCATAGGACGGGTGCGTCAGGCGGTTGGCGAGCTCACCGTCGTTCGTCAGCAGCAGCAGCCCTTCGGTGGCGACGTCGAGCCGGCCCACGTGGAAGAGGCGTTCGCCGTGGTGGTTGCGGACAAAGTCGCTGATGCACGGGCGGCCGTCCGGGTCCTCCATGGTGGAGACAACGCCCTTGGGCTTGTTGAAGACCATGTAGACCATGTTCTCGTCCAGCTGGATGCGCAGTCCGTCGACGTGGATCACTGCCGTCTTCGGGTCGACGCGCACGCCGAGTTCGGTGACCACCTGGCCGTCGACCTCGACGCGGCCCTCGGCGATCATTTCCTCGCAGACCCGCCGTGAGGCGACGCCGGCGGAGGCCATGACCTTCTGGAGGCGGGTGCCGTCGGCGTCGTGCAGCTCAGACTGCGGCACCTCGCGGCGCGGTCCGCGGTTGCGGGCGGGTTTGCGCACCGGTCCGAGGTTCTGGCCGAAGCGTTCGCTGCCGAAAGCGCGGGGACCGGCGAACTTGTTGGCGGCGCCGGTGCGCGGCTTGGGCTTGAGGGCGCCGGGAGTGCCGGGAGCCTTGCCGAAACCGGGCTTGCGGGCTGCTGCCTTGCGGGCTGCTTCCTTGCCGGAGGGCGCTTTCGACTTCCAGTCAGCGGAAGCCGGGCGGGCAGCCGACGGCGCGCCGTCCGGACCCTGCAGGTCCGGATCGATGAAGGCCTCTTCGCGAGGCTTGGGGTGCTTGAAGGGGCGGTCTCCGCCGCCCTTGTAGCCGGCTCCGCCGCTGCGGCCGGCGCCGCCCTGGGAGCTGCGGCCGGCGCCGCTCTGCGCGCCGCGGCCTGAACCGCTTTGCGCCGGCTTTTGGCCGGAATAGCTTTGTCCGGCACTGCTGCGTCCCGAACTGTTACGTGGTGAACCCTGGCGTCCCGCCTGTGTCATGACCCGTCCTTACGTTGGTGGCCCGCGGCCGCTGTCTCCCGACAACACCCGCCGGCCGGGCAAATGGTTCTGCCCGGTGGATACTCTCGCGCAGACGTTGTGCCTGCACAGATTCTGCTTAAGTACTGCCTACATTCTTGCTGCATCGTAAAAATCCTCGATGCCTTCCAGTCCAGGAAGGTGGGGGGAAAGCTGCGGCAATTCAGCCACAGAGCCGATTCCCATCCGCTCAAGGAAATACGATGTCGTGCGGTACAGGATTGCTCCGGATTCGGGATCTGTTCCCGAATCCTCAATCAGCCCCCGCTGCGTCAGCGTCCGCACGACAGAGTCAACGTTGACTCCTCGAATTGCAGACACCCGCGCCCTTGATACGGGCTGGCGGTATGCGATGACGGCGAGCGTTTCGAGCGCCGCCTGCGTCAGCCTGGCTGTTTGGCCTTCCAACACGAATCCGCCAACGATCTCAGCGAACTCCGCGCGGGAATAGATCCGCCAGCCTCCGGCGATATTCCGCAATTCAAAACCCCGGGGGGCGGCTCTGTTGCCGTCCGTGTTGCCGTTGTTGTTACGGCTCTGGCTGGCGACGTCCGCATCCGGGGCATTAACAGTATAGCCGTTATACTCCCGCTGCAGTTCAGCCAGCAGGGTCTCGACGACGTCGACCGTCAGTTTCAGCCCGGCAGCCAGGGCCGGGGCGGTGGCCGGTTCGTCGACCACCATCAGGACGGCCTCGAGGGCCGCGCGGGCGCCCCCCGGCAGGCTCGCGACGTCCGGCCCGGCGTCGGGCCCGGCCTCGCCGGCAGCGTCAGGGAGTCGTTCGTTCACGGTTGGTCCTCGTATTCTTCACTCAGGTTTTCGCTGCTCCACCCCTGGGTATCGGCCGTCCAGTGCACCGTCAGGTCCCCCAGCGGCAGCAGCTGGTCAAAGCCCACCGCCCGGTCACGGAACAGCTCCAGCAGCGCCAGGAACCGTGCCACCACCACCAGCGTCGATTCGGCGTCGGCGATCAGGGCCCGGAAGCTCAGCGGCGTGCCCAGCCGCAGCCGGTTCCCCAGCAGCTCGGCCTGTTCCTTGACGCTGACGGGCGCGCCGTGCAGGTGCGCGAGGCCCACTTCGGTGGGGGCTGCCTCCTTGGGTTTGAGGGCCGCCTCGGCCAGGGAAGCGAACTGGGCAGGGGTGTGCCGCCACAGCAGTTCCGGAAGCAGGGCAGCGAAGTGTCCCTCCAGGGCAACCTGCCGGGGATAGCGCCGCGCCTCGAGCTCGAGCGTGGAGCCGATCATGCCGGCCACCTGCTTGAAGGCCTTGTACTGCAGCAGCCGGGCGAACAGGAGGTCCCGGGCCTCCAGGAGGGCAATGTCCTCATCGTCCTCAACCTCGCCCGCGGGCAGCAGCCGGGCCGCTTTGAGGTCCAGGAGGGTGGCCGCAATCACCAGGAATTCGCTGGCCTCATCCAGCGCCCATTCCTCCCCCAGCTGCTGCAGCCCCCTGATGTATTTAATGAATTCGTCAGTGACCGTGGACAGCGCCACCTCGGTGATGTCCAGCTGGTGCTTGGAGATCAGGCCGAGCAGGAGATCGAACGGGCCGGTGAAGTTGGCCAGCCGCACTTCGAATCCGGGCTTTTTGACGCCCGGCTCTGCCGGGTGCTCCGGCCCCGCGGCCCGCGCGGATTCCGCACGTGTATCGAGCTCCGCAGTCATGTCAAGATTCACCGGCGGAGAAAAGGCGCCTGCCACGACCCTGGCTAGGGCGCGCCGCCGCGCGAGATCAGCTCTTTGGCGAGGCGGCGGTAGGCGTCGGCACCGACGTGGTTGCCCGCGTAGGTCGTGATGGGCTCGGCCGCGACCGTGGCGTCGGCAAATTTGATCGAGCGCTTGATGACCGTTTCGAAGACCTTGTCGCCAAAGGCCTCCACCAGGCGGGCGATCACCTCGCGGCCGTGCAGGGTCCGGGCGTCGTACATCGTGGCGAGCACGCCGTCGACCTGCAGGCGCGGATTGAGGCGGTCCTGGACCTTGTCGATGGTTTCGACGAGCAGCGCCACGGCGCGCAGCGCGAAGAATTCACAGATCAGCGGAATGATGACGCCGTGGGCGGCGGTCAGCGCGTTGACGGTGAGCAGGCCGAGCGAGGGCTGGCAATCGATCAGGACGACGTCGTAGTCGTCCTCGACCTTCTTCAGGGCCCGGTCCAGCACCTGTTCGCGGGCCACTTCGTTGACCAGCTGCACCTCGGCGGCGGAGAGGTCGATGTTGGCCGGGAGCAGGTCCACGTTTTCGACGCCGGTCTTCTGGATGGCGTCGCGGATGTCCACCTTGCGGTCCATCAGCACGTTGTACACGGTGAGGTCGAGCTCGTGCGGGTTGGTGCCCAGGCCGGCAGACAGCGCGCCCTGCGGATCGAAGTCGACCAGGAGCACGCGGCGGCCGTATTCGGCCAGGGCGGCGGCGAGGTTGATAGTGGACGTGGTTTTGCCCACCCCGCCCTTCTGGTTCACCATGGCGATGACCCGCGCGGGACCGTGGGAGGACAGCGGCGCGGGCTCCGGAAAGTCGCGTTGGGGCCGCCCGGTGGGGCCCATGACGGCGTCTTCCAGATCGAGTTCGGTGCCTTCCAGAGTTGCTGAACCCTGCTCGCTGCTCACGTATCTATCCACACTTTCGATGACGGTGATTGTCGTGCTTCATTGTGCCGCGTCCAGGCTCCCGGAGCCCAGCGCGTTCCTCCCAAGGTTACAGCGCCCGACACGGTATTCGGCGGACCTTGACACTGCGCCGGAGGCTGTGCCTTGACGTTCGGGTTGAAGTCGAAGGTTGCCGCCGGGCGGCCACGGCGGCCCGGGCGTGCCGGCAGGCACGCCCGGGGGGACGCCCGGGGGACGCAGGGACGGACGCCCGCAGGCGCGAAGCGAGCGGCTGAAGCCGGCAGCCGGGCCAGCGCTCCCAGGGCTCCGGACATATTGAAGTTTGTACCCCGCAGGCCTACATTGAAACGACGAGGTGGCAGCGGCTCATGCACGAACTTTCGATCACGCAAAGTCTTGTGGAGGCGGTCCTGGACCGGACCGGTGGCCGCTCCGTGACGGGCGTCAACCTGCGGATCGGACCCTTGAGCGGCGTCCTCCCGGATGCCGTGCGCTTTTGCTTCGAAGTCGTTTCAGCTGACACGCCGCTGGCCGGGGCAACCCTGACGATCGATGAATCCGAGGGCCGGGCCAGATGCCGCAGCTGCCACGACGAGTTCGTCCTTGAGGACATGTTTCTGCTCTGCCCCTGCGGCAGTGCCGATGTCGAAGTCGTCAGTGGCCGGGAACTCCTGGTCACCTCGGTGGAGGTTGCGTAGACATGTGTGCGACGTGCGGATGCGGCGACGACGCCGGCACCAGGGTTTCGGACCTCGACGGGACTGTGCACGATACCGTGCCCGCCGCTGCGGCCCCGCACGAACATTCGCACGATCACGATCACGAGCACGGGCATCCGCACAATCACAATCACAATCACGATCACGATCACGGGCACGATCACGAGCACGATCACGGGCACGGGCACGAGCACGGCCATCAGCATCCCCAATCCCCCGGGACAGCCGACGCCGGGCCCAGCCCCGCGGCTGACGGACGGACCCTCATCTCCCTGGAAGAGAACCTTCTCGCCAAGAACGACCTCCTGGCCGCACGGAACCGGGGTTGGCTGGAAGGCCGCGGCATCCAGGCCTTCAATGTCATGAGTTCCCCGGGGGCCGGCAAGACCACGCTCCTGGTCCGGACCATCAGGGAACTTGCCGGTGAGCTGGACATTGGTGTGATCGAAGGGGACCAGGAGACCTCGCTGGACGCCGACAGGATCCGGTCCACCGGGCGGCCGGTGATCCAGATCAACACCGGAGCAGGCTGCCACCTGGATGCCGGGATGCTGCAGCGGGCGCTGGGCGCGCTGGATCCGGTCCCCGGATCGACACTCTTCATCGAAAACGTGGGCAACCTGGTGTGCCCGGCATTGTTCGACCTCGGCGAATCGGCCCGGGTCGTTGTGATCTCAGTTACGGAGGGCGATGACAAACCGCAGAAATACCCCCACATGTTCCTGGCTGCCGACCTGGTGATCATCAACAAAGCAGACCTGCTCCCCTATGTGGAGTTCGACGTCGAGCGTTGCGTGCGCCAGGCGCGCCTGCTGAATCCCGGCGTCGACGTCCTGACCCTGTCAGCTACCACCGGCGACGGCATGGACGGCTGGCTGGAGTGGATCCGGAAGAATCCCCACCTGGCGGCGGCTGCCGCCGGGAGTGCGCCGCGCTCCGGCGGACTACGCGTTTGACCTGCTGACGCAACATTCGAGCCGCGGCCACAGGGCGGGCTCCGAAGGAGGCAACGATGCCTACAGCTACTGCATTGAAAGCGGAAGAAACCTTGATCCACGTGCTGTGGATCAACGCCGGACTCAGTTGCGACGGTGATTCCGTGGCCCTGACGGCGGCAACCCAGCCCAGCGTCGAGGAGATAGCCCTTGGGGCGCTCCCCGGACTACCCAAGATTGCCATGCACTGGCCGCTGATCGACTTCGAATGCGGCCCGCAGCAAGGCGCCGACGACTTCCTCGAGTGGTTCCGCAAGGCGGACCGCGGCGAACTGGAGCCGTTTGTGCTGGTAGTGGAGGGGTCCATCCCGAATGAAAAGCTGCACGCCGCGGGCGGCTACTGGGCGGCCTTCGGCAACAACCTCGACACCGGACAGCCGATCACCACCAGCGAGTGGCTGGACCGGCTGGCGCCCAAGGCGACGGCGATCATCGCCGCCGGGACCTGTGCGACCTACGGCGGCATCCATGCCATGGCCGGTAACCCCACCGGCGCCATGGGGGTGCCCGACTATCTCGGGTATGACTGGCGCTCCAAAGCCGGGATCCCGATCGTGTGCGTCCCGGGCTGCCCCATCCAGCCCGACAACCTGTCCGAAACCATGACGTATCTGCTGTACCAGGCCACCGGACAGGCCCCCATGATTCCCCTGGATGAGGCGCTCCGGCCGACCTGGCTGTTTGGCCAGACGGTGCACGAGGGATGCGACCGGGCGGGGTACTACGAACAGGGCGATTTCGCCACCGAATACGGGTCCCCGAAGTGCATCGTCAAGCTCGGCTGCTGGGGACCGGTGGTTAAGTGCAACGTGCCCAAGCGCGGCTGGATGAACGGAATCGGCGGCTGCCCCAACGTGGGCGGCATCTGCATCGGCTGCACGATGCCGGGCTTCCCGGACAAATTCATGCCGTTCATGGACGAACCTCCCGGCGGCAAGTTGTCGACTGCGTCGGTCATGCCGTACGGCAAGACCATCAGGACACTGCGGAACATCACGAAGCACACGCTGGACCAGGAACCACGCTGGCGCAAACCCGGTAATGATCTGCTGACCGGCGCCAAGCGGACCTGGTAGGGACGCTAGGCAGAGAGGCAATGCAATGACTTCGACGATTCCGATGCCCCCGGCGGACGGTACCGCGGGCGAGAACCTGGTGGAGATGGCCTGGGACCCGATCACACGGATCGTCGGCAGCCTCGGCATCTACACCAAGGTCGATTTCAAGAACAACCAAGTGGTGGAATGCCACAGCACGTCCTCGATTTTCCGCGGCTATTCCATCTTCATGCGCGGCAAGGACCCCCGGGACGCGCACTTCATCACGAGCCGGATCTGCGGAATCTGCGGCGACAACCACGCCACGTGTTCCTGTTACGCGCAGAACATGGCCTACGGCGTGAAGCCGCCCCACCTCGGCGAATGGATCGTCAACCTGGGCGAGGCTGCCGAGTACATGTTCGACCACAACATCTTCCAGGAGAACCTCGTCGGCGTGGACTATTGCGAGAAGATGGTCTCCGAAACCAACCCGTCGGTACTGGCCAAAGCCGAGAACACGCCGGCCCCGCACGCCGCCGAGCACGGCTACCGCACCATCGCGGACATCATGCGCTCGCTGAACCCGTTTACCGGGGAGTTCTACCGCGAGGCGCTGCAGGTGAGCCGGATGACCCGGGAAATGTTCTGCCTGATGGAGGGCCGGCATGTCCATCCCTCCACGCTTTACCCCGGCGGCGTGGGCACCGTGGCGACGATCCAGCTGATGACGGACTACATCACCCGGCTCATGCGGTACGTGGAGTTCATGAAGAAGGTCGTGCCGATGCACGATGACCTCTTCGACTTCTTCTATGCGGCCCTGCCCGGGTACGAGCAGGTGGGGCTGCGGCGCACCCTGCTGGGCTGCTGGGGGTCTTTCCAGGACCCGGAGTTCTGCAATTTCGCCTACAAGGACATGACGGAGTGGGGCCGGAAGATGTTCGTCACCCCCGGCGTCGTGGTGGACGGCAAACTCGTGACCACGGACCTGGTGCGCATCAACCTGGGCATCCGGATCATGCTGGGCTCGTCCTACTACGAGGACTGGGGCGACCAGGAAATGTTCGTCACCCGCGACCCGCTGGGCAACCCGGTGGACCGCCGGCACCCCTGGAACCAGCACACCAACCCGCGGCCGCAGAAGCGCGACCTCGAGGACAAGTACAGCTGGGTGATGTCCCCACGGTGGAATGACGGCGAAAGCAACCTGGCGCTGGATACCGGCGGCGGCCCGCTGGCCCGGCTCTGGTCGACTGCCCTTGCCGGCTTCGTGGACACCGGCTACCTCAAGTCAACGGGCAGCAGCGTCCAGATCGAGCTCCCCAAGACTGCGCTGAAGGGGCCGGTGACCCTGGAATGGAAGATCCCGCAGTGGAGCAACACGCTGGAGCGGAACCGCGCCCGGACCTATTTCCAGGCCTACGCGGCGGCCGCCGCACTGCACTTCGCCGAAAAGGCGCTCGAGGAGATCCGGGCCGGCCGCACCAAGACGTGGGAGTCCTTCGAGGTGCCGGAGGAAGCCATCAGCTGCGGCTTCACCGAAGCCGTCCGCGGCGTGCTCTCGCACCACATGGTGATCCGTGACGGCAAGATCGCCAACTACCATCCCTATCCGCCGACGCCGTGGAACGCCAGCCCGCGCGACTCCGAGGGAACACCGGGCCCGTATGAGGACGCCGTGCAGGGCCAGCCCATCTTCGAGGAGAACGACCGCGATCATTTCAAGGGCATCGACATCATGCGCACCGTCCGCAGCTTCGACCCCTGCCTGCCGTGCGGAGTCCACATGTACCTCGGCGACGGGCAGACGCTGGACTTGCTGCACTCCCCCACGCAGTCGCTCACCGGTGAGTAGCCCGCCATGGACCGGGAGAATCTGTTGGGCTCGGCCGGTGAACGGATCAGTTCCCTCCTGGACGTGCTGGGCTCCGGCGGTCCGGTGGCCCGGGACCGGGCCGAGGAACTGGTCCGGCAGGTGACGGAGCTGTACGGTGCCGGGCTGGAACGGATCCTGCACGTGCTCGATTCGCAAGGTGCGCTCGGGCCCGGAACGGTGTCCGCCCTCACGTCCGACCCGTTGGTGTCAGGCCTGCTCCTGATCCACGGGCTGCACCCCGTGGACCTGTCCGGCAGGGTCGCCGGCGCCCTGGACTCCGTCCGGCCCTACCTTGGCTCGCATGGCGGGGATGTGGAACTGCTCGGCATCAGCGAAGAAGGCGTCGTCCGGCTGCGGCTGCTGGGCAGCTGCCAGGGCTGTCCGTCGTCGTCAGTGACGCTGAAGCTCGCCGTCGAGGACGCGATCGAATCTGCGGCGCCCGAGGTGACCGGCATCGAAGTGGAGGAGGCGGCTCCCGCCGCCGTTCCGGCCCTCATCCCGGTCGGAGCCCTGCGCTCGCGGCTGGACGGGCTGGGCGCCCCGCCGGACGGCGGCACCCGCAGTGCGGCGCCGGGCTGGGCCGTCCCCGACTCCGGCACGCCTGCCTCAGGCACGTGGCAGGCGGTCCCGGCCCTCGCTGAGCTGGAGTCCGGAGCCGTGGCGGGCTTCCTGGTGGCGGGCGTGGAGGTGCTCACGTGCCGGATCGGCCCGGACGTCTACGCGTTTGTGGACCGCTGCCCGCGGTGCACCCACTCCATGCCGGGCGCCTCGCTGCAGCGGGCGCTGGCTGCCCCTGTGGGGGGCGGCCTGTTGCGCTGCCCGCACTGCCGCAGCCACTTCGATGTCCGGAAGGCCGGGGCCTGCCTCGAGGACAAGGCGCTGCATCTTGATCCCCTCCCGCTGCTGCTCCGCGACGGTGTTCCCTCCGTGGCCGTCCCCACCACCGCGGACCCGCTGTGAGGTGCCGGCACATGAACGCCGCGGCACGGGAACGGAGCAGGGCATGACGGCGCCGTCGGGAACCGGGAGTCAGCCGGCCGGCAGCGCCGGAAACATCAGGGCCGGAAACAACAGGGCCGGAAACAGCGCGTCGGCCCTCGCCGTGCTCCGCCGGATAGCTTCCGCCCGCCCGGCCCAGCCTGCCGGCGAGCGCTGCGAGATGTGCGCGGAGCCGATCCCGGACGCCCACCAGCACGTGGTGGATCTGGAGAGCCGCTCCCTGCTGTGCACGTGCCGCCCCTGCTATCTGCTGTTCACGGACTCGTCGGCCCATCTGCGCTACCGCTCCGTCCCGGACCGCTACCTCTCGTTCGAGCCCTTCGAGCTCGGCCAGGCCCAGTGGGACGAGCTGGAAATCCCGGTGGGGCTGGCATTCTTCTTCTTCAACTCGGCCCTTGGCCGGACGGCCGCTTTCTACCCGAGCCCCGCGGGCGCCACGGAGTCCGAGCTTCCCCTTGCTGCCTGGGCGTCGGTCCAGGCGGCCAACCCGGCCATCACCGTGCTCGCCCCCGACACGGAAGCCCTGCTGATCCGCGCCCCCGGTCCCGACCGGGACCGGGCGGACTGCCATCTGGTCCCCATCGATGCGTGCTATGAGCTGGTGGGCCGCCTGCGGCGGGTATGGAAGGGCTTCGACGGCGGCCAGGAGTCCCGCCAGGAGCTCGCGGGATTCTTCGACCGGATCAGCCGCCGCAGCAGGCCGGGCGCCGCCGCGGCAGATCTGGAGGGACGCCATGGTTGAGCTCGAATTCAGTGTGCTGGACATCGCCCCGGAAGCCTACGCCGCCGCACCCCAGCTGACCGCGCGCCTGCGGATCCAGGAGAAAAGCGGCACCGCCGTCCATGCCATGGCCCTGCGGTGCCAGGTGCGGATCCTGGCCCAGCGCCGCGGCTACGACGCCGACGAGGAAGCCGGGCTGCTGGAACTCTTCGGCACCCGCGGACGGTGGCCCACCACGCTCAAGCCCTTCATCTGGATGCACAGCGGCGTCCTGGTCCAGGGATTTGCGGACAGTGTCGACATTGACCTGCCGCTGCCCTGCACGTTCGACTTCGAGGTCGCGGCGGCAAAATACCTGAACTCCCTGCGGGACGGGACGGTCCCGCTGGAGTTCCTCTTCTCCGGGACGGTCTTCACGCGTGGCGCGGCGGGCTTCGGCGTCGAGCAGATTCCCTGGGACCGGGAAACGCGGTACGCCCTTCCCGTGGCGGCCTGGCGCTCGCTGATGGACGCCTTCTTCCCGAACCAGGGATGGATCCGCCTCGACCGTGACGTCCTCGCGGCCCTGGCCAGGTACAAGGCGGTCCACGGCTTGATTTCCTGGGAGGCCGCCATCGAGGGGCTGCTGGCCGGGGCGGGTGACCCGGTGCCGTGAACACCGGACTCAGCCTGGCCCGCGCCGTCGCCGACGCCGTCCTCTACGAGGGGTACCTCCTGTACCCCTACCGCGCGTCGTCCGCCAAGAACCAGGCCCGCTGGCAGTTCGGGGTGCTCGGGCCGCCGGGCGCGGATGAGTCCGGTGCCGGCGAAGCGCCGGACATGGCAGCGGATTGCCTCCTCGAGCCGGGACCCGCAGCCCGGGTCGACGTGCATCTGCGCTTCCTGCACCTCCAGAGACGGTCCGCCGAACGCGCGGATGACGGCGGTTTCGCCCCAGTCGACGAACTCACCGTCGGCGCTTCCCGGTGGCTTAGCTGGGACGAGGCAACGGATCAGGAGATCACTCTCGGGCCATACAGCCTCGGCCAGCTTGCCGCGGGCGTGCGCGCGCCGGTCAACGTACCGGCGAACGAGGACATCGAGCCCGTGCTGGACTCCGCAGGCGCCACCGCCGGCCGGCTTGTGCGCCGGCGCCGGCAGCTTCGCGGCGAGGTGCGCCTGATGGCGACGCAAGTGGCGCCGCCGGGGCCGGCGGTCCAAGCCGCTGCCGCCGCCGGGCCGGCCCACGGCCCGCTGTGGCGGCTCAGGGTCACGGTGGAGAACGCGGCGGCAGCGACCACCGACGCGCGTTCCGCCATCGAGTACTCGTTCATCGGGGCCCATGTCCTGCTCGCCGTCCACGACGCCGATTTCCTGTCGGTGATCGATCCCCCGGGATGGGCAGCAGCGGCGGCGGCCTCGTGCAGCCAGCACCGCTGCTGGCCCGTCCTTGCCGGCCCCGAGGGGCAGCGCGATGTCCTGCTCCTGTCCCCGATCATCCTCTATGACCATCCGGCGGTGGCACCGGAAAGCACCGTGGAACTGTTCGACGCCACGGAGATCGATGAAATCCTGACCCTGCGGGTGCTCACCCTGACCGATGCGGAAAAGGCGGAGGCCCGGTCAACCGATGCCCGGGCCGCGGCGATCATCGAACGCTGCGAAAACATGACGGCGGAGGAGCTCCAGCAGTTGCACGGCATCCTGCGGAACCCGCACGATGCCGTGCAACTGGCGGAGCCCCGCGGCCCCGGGAGCATCGGAGGCGACGGCTTCCCCGGCCCCGCGGGCCCGGCCTATCCGGAGTTTTCAGTTCCGGAGTTCTCAGTTCCGGGCGACGCCGAATCAGGTGACGCCGAATCAGGTACCGGGGCGGGTACCGGTGCCGGCACGCCGTGGTGGGATCCGGCCCGGGACGCCGCCGTCGATCCGGGATCGGACACCGTCTTCATTGACGGCGTCCCGATCTCACGCGGCAGCCGGGTGCGGGTTGTCCCGCTGCGCCGCGCCGACGCCCAGGACCTCTTCTTCGCCGGCAAGTCCGGGCGTGTCACCGGAGTCCACTTCGACGTCGACGGCGGAACGCACGTCGCGGTGGTCCTCGAGGCCGACCCCGCCGCCGAGCTGCAGGAGTGGTACGGACGGTATCTGTATTTCGCCCCCGAGGAACTCGTGCCGCTCACCGCGGCGCCGGCCCCGGACAACGGAAAGGAACCATCACCATGAAAGCTCTGGGCATCATGACAGTCGTGCTCTTGCTGGCCGCGGGCCTGGCAGCAGCCGTCGTCGGCCTGCGTTCAATTCCGGACATCAAGCGCTACGTGCGAATGCGGAGCATGTGAGGCCCGGTGTGAGCGGGGTTCTCGTGGCGGGCGTGGGGAACGTGTTCCTCCGCGACGACGGATTTGGACCGGCCGTCGCCCGCCGGCTGGCCGAGGAGGTGTCCGGCCTGCCCGGCTGGGCGCCGGAGGAGGTCCAGGTGCGGGACTACGGGATCCGCGGGCTGCACCTCGCCTACGACCTGCTGGACGGAGTGGATGCGCTGGTGCTCGTGGATGTGCTCCCGGCCCCGGCGGACGGAAGCACAAGCGCCGGAACGCTCCGGATCCTGAAGATCCGGGTGGAGGACCTGGAAAGCGGCGGTCCGCTGACTCCGGCCGGGCTTCGGGCCAATCCGGCCTTCGATCCGCACGGCATGGATCCGCTGGCTGTCCTCCGCCGCCTGCGTGTTTTGGGCGGATCGCTGCCGGAGACCTATCTGGTCGGCTGCATCGCGGGGCGAACGGACGAGGGCATGGGACTGTCCGAGGACGTGTCCCGCGCCGTTCCGGCAGCCGTGGAAGCCGTCCGCACCCTGGTCACAGCCCGCAGCACGAACGCAGACGCAGCGCCCGCGAGCGCGACTCCGGATGAAGCAGGCTAAGGAGGAACCACGGATGTGTCTGGGAATACCGGGCCGGATCATCGAAGTGATCGATGGCTACAACGGGCAACTCGCCCTCGTGGATGTGGCCGGAGTGGAGCGCAAAATCAACATTGGCCTCCTCGACGACGGCCCCGTGGAGAGCGGCACGTGGGTCCTGATCCACATGGGCTTCGCCCTGGAACGCGTGGACCAGGATGGTGCGGACCGTGCGATGACGGGACTTGAGCTCATGGGACGGGGCCAGGACCCCACCGACACCTCGCCGTAGCCTTCACTCCCCCACTGGGTGAACTCTCGCACTGAACTCTCGCACTGAACTCTCGCACTGAACGAACTGGAGGCGTCCGCTATTCGAGGGCGATCGCGGCGCCGCGGTGCTCCACGCCGGAATTCGCGATCTTGAGGTGGCGCGCAAAGTAGTGCTGGAGCCGGTGGAGCTGGGCTGGCGCGAGCCGGTCGCACACCCAGTCCCAGTGGAGGGACACCATGTCCCCGGGCGTGAGGTCAGCGATGAAGCCGGACCCGGCCACGGCGTACTGGGCCGTCTCGATCACCGGTTCCCCCAGCGACAGCGCCATGCCGTCCCACGCCAGGGGCCGCGAGCGCACGAGTGCGCTGTCCCCTTCGACGGCCACCACCTCGCCCCACCGGATGCGGCATTGGTCAAGGACGTTCAGGGCCGTGGATGAGCGCCGGTCATCGCGCAAGAGTCCCGTCCACGGATAGATTTCCAGGACGTGGAAGCTGTGATGCGGGACGCCGCCGGCCAGGACCCCTTCCATCAGGTGCGGGAACTGATGCCCGGTCCGTGCGCGGAACCGGTCCTCCATGGAATTGCCGATGCTGCGCACACCCACGGAGTCCAGCAGCGTGTTTCCCACCCAGTAGGCCTCCACCACCGCGTAGTCCAGTGGGTCCGGGTTGCCGGTGGCACCGGCGATGAGCTCCAGGTAGGGCCAGGCGCCGGCGAACCCCTTCGCCAGTTCGCGCAGGCCCGCATCGGTCACCCCGGACTGGCCATAGTGCAGCAGCGCGTCGCTGTCAGGCGGCCCGCAGCTGCCCCGCGAATTTGGTGGATATGCGTAGCGGACAAACAGTTGGGCGCCGTTGATTTCCATCCCGTGGCCTCGTTTCACAGGGGATATCAGCGAGGCTAGCACCGGCGCCCGTCGGCGAACAATGCCCGGCGTGATCGGCATTGACACCCCTGCGCATTCGGCAGATGCTGTGAGGAAGTGCCGTGCCGGAATCCTTGTCGTTGCCGGCGCGGAGCGAATGGCCGTTGCGCGCGGTCCTTCCCGGGAGGTAGGCCGATGAGCATCCCCGAAGCCAACCGACGATCTGTACTGGCAGCGGCCCTCTACGGCGGAGGGGCGCTGTTCCTGGCTTCCTGCGCCCCGGCCGGCACGTCGCCGCCGGCAGGGACTGGCGGTACTGCGCCCCCGGGTTCCGCCTCCGGCGCGGCCGGGATCCAGGTCACGGACCAGCGCGGGACCGTCCTGAGTTTCGACAGCCCGGTCACCCGGGTGGTGACCATTCCCATGCCCGCCGCCTCCCTGCTGGCCGCCGTCGACCAGGGCGCCAGCCATCTCGCCGGGATGCACAACGCCTCCTGGGTCGCCATGCGCGACGGCGCCATGGGCACCATGTACCCGGAGGCCCTGAACATCCCGCACGACATTGCCACGACGGACTTCACACCCAATGTCGAAAGCATCCGGGCGCTGAACCCCGACGTCGTGGTCCAGTGGAGCGATGCGCAACTGACGGCACCGCTGGAACAGGCCGGGATGAAGGTCCTTGGCATCACGAACACCGGTACGCAGCAGGATGTGGACACGTGGACCGCGCTTTTCGCTACGATGCTGGGCCGCCCGGACCGGGCCGTGCAGATGAAGGCGCGCAGCGACGGTCAGCAGAAGGCCATCCAGGCCGAGGCCGCCGCCCGCGGCACAGGCGGGCCGGGCATCATCTACTTCAACAGATTCAACGGCGGCCTCAAGGTGGCCGGAAACGGCAGCTACAACGACTTCTACATCAAGCTCATCGGGGCACACAACCCCGCCACCGGCCCGCAGGGCCTTCAGGGCAAGGGCATGGTGGGCGTGGACGTCGAACAGGTCCTGGCCTGGGATCCGGAAATCATCCTGCTCGGGAACTTCGATGACGCGATGCCCGCCGACGTCTACGCCAACCCGGTGTGGCAAAGCGTTTCCGCCGTGCGCTCCCGCCGCGTCTACAAGGTCCCCCTGGGCGGCTACCGCTGGGATCCCCCCGGCCAGGAATCGCCGCTGATGTGGCGCTGGCTTACAGATGTCAGTTTCCCCTCCGGCAACCGCTCCACGCTGAGGGAGGAGACAAACGACTACTTCGATTTCCTGTACCGCTACCGGCCATCGGCGCCGGAGCTGGACAAGATCCTCTGGACCAAAGCCAACGGCACCTCGGCCAACTACCGGCAGTTCGATGCTTCGTGAGGCCCAGCCTCTGACCACGGGACCCCCGGGCGGCCGGGGATCGCGGCTGCGCCAGGTCATCGGTCCATGCCTGCTCTCCGGAGCAGTCCTGGCGGCCGTGTCGGCGGTTGCACTCGCCAGCGGCCGCTACAGCGTGTCCCTGGACCATGTCGTGCAGATCCTGGCGTCCCGAATAGTTCCCTTCGGCCCGGGCCTTCCCGCGGCCGAGGAGAACGTGGTGCTGCTGGTCAGGTTGCCCAGGGTCCTGCTTGCCCTGCTGGTCGGTGGCGCCCTCGCCATCGGTGGCGCGGCCCTGCAGGCCGTGTTCCGCAACCCCCTGGTCAGCCCGGAGGTCATCGGTGTCTCCTCGGGGGCCTCCTTCGGCGGCGCCCTGGCCCTGCTGCTGGGCCTGGGCCCCGTCGCCCTCGTGGGCGGATCGTTCGGCTTCGGGCTGCTGGCACTGGGAATCGTCTTCCTCATCACGTCCGGACGGGGCGGCGCCCACATCCTCATGGTGGTCCTCGGAGGAATCGTCACGGCCTCGTTCTTCTCCGCCCTGGTGGCCCTGGTGACGTACCTGGCGGACCCGTTCACCACCTTGCCTGCCATCGTTTTCTGGCTGCTTGGCAGTGTCTCCACTGCCACCTGGGCAAAAGTGCTGGTGGCCCTCATTCCGATCGCTGCCGGCGGCGTCGTCCTGCTGGCCCTGCGGTGGCGGATCAATGTGCTCTCGCTCGGCGACGACGACGCCACCGCCCTGGGGCTCCGGCCGCGCCCCCTGCGCTGGGCGGTCCTCGCCGCCGTGGCCCTCATGGTCGCCGGGGCCGTCGCCGTCAGCGGCGTCATCAGCTGGGTGGGGCTGGTCATCCCGCACCTCGCACGCATGTGGGTGGGACCGGACCACCGGGTGCTGCTGCCGGTCTCCTTCCTGCTGGGCGGGGCCTACCTGATCGCCATCGACACCATCGCGCGCACCGCCACGGCCGGGGAAATCCCGTTGGGCGTCCTGACCGCCCTGATCGGCGCACCGGTCTTCTTCGTGCTCTTGCGCCGGAACCGGGAGAGGATCTGGGACGGTGCTTGAGCTGCGCGGGGCCGGCTTCGGCTATTCACCGCAGAATTGGGTGTTCAAGGATCTCAGCTTCTCGGTGCCGCCGGGCACCGTAACCGCGGTCCTGGGGCCCAACGGCAGCGGCAAAACTACCCTGGTGCGCTGCGCGGCCGGCATGCTGGCCGTGCGGGAGGGCGCGGTGCGCAGGTCCGAGACGGCGGGCTATGTTCCCCAGGCGCGCGGCAGCACGTTCGGCTACCCGGCCCTGGACATGGTGGTCATGGGCCGTGCCCGCCACATCGGCGTCTTCCGCTCCCCCGGCAGCCGGGACAGGGCCGCCGCGCTCCACGCCATGGACCGGGTGGGGATCGCCGCCCTGGCCGACCGGCTGTTTCCGACGCTGAGCGGGGGCGAGCAGCAGCTGGTCCTCATTGCACGGGCTATTGCAGGCGGTTCGCGGCTCCTCGTCCTGGATGAGCCGTCCACCGGGCTGGACCTGAAGAACCAGGTCCGGGTCCTGCAGCTGCTGAGGGAACTCGTGCGGACCGGGATGTCCCTGCTCGTCAGCACCCATCACCCGGACCACGCCCTGTTCCTTGCGGACTCGGTGGTCCTGATGGGCGCCGAGGGTGTGGTGACCGGGCCTGCCGGGCCGCTCCTCGCCGATGCGCAGCTTTCGGCGCTGTACGGCGTCCGCGTCAGCACCCTGAACTACGACGACGCCGGGACGCCCCGCCGCACGGTGGTCACCCCCTTCGGCGCCGACAAGGTCTGAACCGAACGCCCAAGCGCCCGGCAGCTGGGCTGCCGGGCGCTTGGGGTCATCGAGCGGTAGTGCGTCCGGTCCGGCCGCGGCCGGGCCGGTTCAGGCGTGGGTTCAGGCGTGTGCCAGGACCGGCTGTGCCGGCTGTGCGGGCTGTACCGGCTGTTCGGCATCCTGTGCGCCGGAGTGGCCGGCCAGCATCGTCTCTTCGTTGAACGGCTCGGCACCGGCCAGGACGCGGTCCACGCGTTCGCCGTCGATCTCCTTGACCCAGGTGCCGATCAGCACCGTGGCGACGGCGTTGCCGGTGAAGTTGGTCAGGGCCCGCGCCTCGGACATGAACCGGTCGATGCCGACGATCATGCCCACGCCGCCCAGCAGTTGGGGTGCGTGCGCCTGGAGTCCGGCGGCCAGCGTGGCCAGGCCGGCGCCGGTGACGCCGGCGGCACCCTTGGAGGCGATGATCATGAAGACCAGCAGGGAAACCTGCGCGCCAAGGTCCAGCGGCGTGCCCATGGCGTTGGCGACGAACAGTGCGGCCATAGTCAGGTAGATGGCGGTCCCGTCCAGGTTGAAGGAGTACCCGGTAGGGACCGTGACGCCGACGACGGGCTTGGACACGCCGAGGTGTTCCATCTTCGCGATCAAACGGGGCAGCGCGGCTTCGGAGGAGGACGTGGAGAAGATCAGCAGGTATTCGCGGCCAAGGTACTTCATGAGCCGGAAGATGCTGACGCCCGCGACCGCCTTGAGCAAACCGCCGAGGACCACGACGATGAACAGGGCGCAGGTGATGTAGAAGGCGCCCATGAGGGTCGCCATGCTGATGATGGCCTGGAAGCCGGTGGCACCGACCACCGCGGCGATCGCGCCGAAGGCTCCGACCGGAGCCAGCCACATGATCATGATGAGGATGCGGAAGACGAGGGCCTGGCCGTAGCCGACGGCCTTGAGGATCGGGGCTCCCTGCGGGCCCATCTTCTGCAGCGCGAAGCCGACCAGGATCGCGGCGAGGAGAGTCGGCAACACGGGAATGTCGCCCGGGATGATGCCCAGCAGGAAGTCAACGGTGCTGTCCACAGCCGCCTTCTTGTTCGGATCATAGGGTGCGAGCTTGAGGCCCTCGCCCGGGTGGATCAGGTTGCCGACCACGAGGCCGATCGCCAGGGCGAAAGTGGACATGACCACAAAGTAGGCGAGCGCCAGGCCGCCGACCTTGCCGACCGTGGCGGCCTTGGCGATGGAGCCGATGCCGAGCACGATCGTGCAGAAGATCACGGGCGCAATCATCATCTTGATGAGTTTGATGAAGCCGTCGCCGAGCGGCTTGAGGGATTTGCCGACCTCGGGGAACAGCAGGCCAATGACGGCACCCGCAATCACGGCGACGATGACTGCGATGTAGAGGTAGTGGGACTTGTCCAGTCCCTTGCGCTTCTTGGCCGGAGCGGCGGCCGGTGCTGCTGACTCTCCTCGTTGAGAGGCCATGGTGTTCTCCTTGGATAGGCTGGACTTGGTGCGGTCCTGGCTGTGGTCCGCTCTTGTCCTTCTTGCGTGTAACCCCATCATTGATGAGAAGGTGACGCGCATCACCCTTGCGTTCATATTGGTCATGGAAGGTGTTGATGATCCGGCGCTGGAGCATCGCCCGCAGGCTCTTTGCGGCCAACCTGCTGTTCGTGGTGGCCCTGACGGCCATCGTTGGCACGGCCGTGTTCGTGGACGCGCGCGATCACGCCTACGACGAGGCCGGACGCCGGATGGCAGGCATCGCCACCACCGTCGCCGACGCCCCCTTCGTCCTGGCGGCGGCGGACTCGGCCAACCCCACGGCCCTGCTGCAGCCGTATGCCCTGAAGATCATGAACGACGCCGACGCGGATTTCATCACGATCATGGCCCCGGACCGCACGCGCTGGACCCACCCGCGCGATGAGGAACTGGGCAAACCGTACATCGGTTCCATCGACGCGGCCCTCCATGGCCAGGTGTTCACCGAAGTCATGGCCGGCACCCTCGGCCCGTCAGTGCGCACCATCGCCCCCGTCAAGGATGCCGACGGCAAGGTCCGGGCGCTCGTGGCGGCGGGCGTGACGGTCCGGACGGTGGACGTCGCACTCTCCGGCCGGTTGCCGGCGCTGCTGGCCATCAGCCTGGCGCTGCTGGCCGGCGGGTCGGCGGCGGCCTGGCTCCTGGGACGGTACCTGCGCCGGGTGACCCGAGGCTGGGGTCCGGAAGAGCTGGGCCAGCTCTTCGCGTACTACGAATCGGTGCTGCATTCGGTGCGCGAGGGCGTGATCCTCATCGACCCCAAGGGCAAAGTGGTCATGTACAACGACCAGGCCGCCGAACTGCTCGGGCTGAGGAAACAGTCCGCCGACGGCGGCCCCACCTCCGGCGCTGACGGCGGTGCGGGGGGCGGCCGCCAGGCGGCTCCCTCCCTCGCGGAGTTGCCGCTGGCCCCCAGCCTCAAGGAGCTCTTCGAATCGGGGCGGACCGCCCTGGATGAGATCCACCTGACCGGCTCGCGGATCCTGGTAGTCAACCAGGGCCCCGCGGTGGGACCCGAATCTGCCGGCGCCCGCCAGCGTGGAGCGGAGTCCGTCGCCGCCGCTGGCACTCCTGTTTATGGCACGGTCGCCACCATCCGGGACCGTACCGAGATCGAATCCCTGGGCAGTGAACTCGAAACCATGCGCACGCTCTCGGACGCGCTCCGCGCCCAGACCCACGAGCACGCCAACCGGCTCCACACGATCGTCTCGCTCATGGAACTGGGCCGGGGCCCCGAGGCGCTGGACTTCGCCACCAAGGACCTGGAACTGAGCCAGCGGCTCACGGATGACATTGTGAGCTCCATCGAGGAACCCGTGCTCGGCGCCCTGATCATGGGCAAGGCAGCCGAGGCACACGAACGCGGCGTCGAACTGACCCTCAATACCAGCGGTTCGACCGCCGTGACCGGACTGGCCGTGCAGGACCTCGTGGCCATCCTGGGGAACCTGCTGGACAATGCCATCGACGCCGCGGCCGAGGCGCCGGCACCCAGGCTCGTGGAGCTGACCGTCGAGACCACCGGCTCCGCCCTGGAGATTACCGTGGAGGACAGCGGCCCCGGGATCGATCCCGCGGCCGTGGAGGACGTCTTCCGGCACGGTTTCAGCACCAAGGCCCCGGGACCGTTCGGACGCGGCCTTGGACTGGCCCTGGTGCGCCAGGCGGTGCAGCGGCTGGGCGGTACCATGACAATCACCAGCCCGGCCGGGGCGCTGTTCCGCGTCACTCTGCCCGTCACAACACCGCCGGTCACTACGCAGCCGGTCACTACAGAGGGACAACCATGAGCGAGATCCGGGTGCTCGTCGTCGAGGACGAGCCCATCGCTGCCGCAGCGCACGCCGCCTACATCGAGAGGCTGGACGGTTTCACCCTGGCAGGCTCCGCGCCCGACGGCCAGTCCGCTCTGCGCCTGCTCACCGAATTCTCCGCGGCAGGCAATCCGGTGGAGCTGGTCCTGCTGGACATGAACCTCCCGGACCTGCACGGGCTGGACATTGCACGCCGGATGCGGGCGGCCGGACTGTTCGCGGACATCATCGCCATCACCGCGGTGCGGGAACTGAACATTGTCCGCAGCGCGGTGGCCACCGGCGTGGTCCAGTACCTGATCAAGCCGTTCACCTATGCAACCTTTGCGGACAAGCTCGCCAGCTACCGGCTGTTCCGCGAGCAGCTGGCAGCGCCCCTGGCCGGGGAGGCCGGGGCCCGGGCGTCCCAAAGCGATGTGGACCAGGCCTTCGCCAGCCTCCGTGCCCCGTCCGAGCTGTCGCTGCCCAAGGGCCTGGCCGTGTCCACGCTGGAATCGGTCAAGGACTACATCAAGCAGCAGGCCGAGGCGGTGTCTGCCAGCGAGGTCATGGAGGCGCTCGGGATGTCCCGGGTCACCGCCCGGCGCTACCTCGAATACCTCGCCGACGCCGGAACGGTCACCCGCGCCGCCCGCTACGGCGCCCCCGGCCGGCCGGAGAACGAGTACCGCTGGAACCGGCCGCGGACCTAGGCCTCCTCGCGCTCCCCCGTTCCCGTCCATGGGGGGCACTTGCCGGTCATTCCGGGAAACACTGCCACGAAATGTCGTCCCGGCGGTTTCCGTGCGGCGGGATGATCGCAAACGCTTAGTGCCATGCGGCCGCTGTTGAAGTGTCAGGGCACTGGGGCGGCGCGCGTTGCGATTAGGCGATGATCCGGGTGATCATCATTCGCCGCCCCACTGCGGTCTGGTGCCGGCGGACGCTGTGTCCGGGCCTTCTTCGTGGTTGCTTGCCGCAACCGACGACTTGATTCAATGCGGCGGGGTCGTCCTGGCCAGAGGTAGCCGCGTCGCCGGTGGCCGTGGGGTTACATGATGCCGGTGGGAACCAGCAGGACCCAGGCGAGGGCCGGGGCTACGAGCACCACTCCCCCGGCATAGGCCATCAGCTGCCGGTAGACCCGCTGCCTGTCGTTGTCGCGGGCGTTGGCGACGACCAGCGCCCCGTCGGTGGAGAAGGGCGAGACATCCACCACCGTGGCAGCGATTGCCAGCGCCGCGACCGTTCCTGAGGCGCTCAGCGAGCTGGTAGCCAGAAGCGGGCCGGCCAAGGGAATGAACGCGGTCAACAACGCCGTGGAGGAGGCGAAGGCTGAGCCGACGCCAATGACGTAACAGAGGACGAGCGCCACCAGCAGCGGGGCGCCCAGTGCCAGAGCCTGCTCGGCGAGGGTATCGATGACGCCAACATGCTGGAGCAGGGAGACATAGGTGATCATGCCGGCTACCAGCAGGACGGTGGACCAGGAGACGCCGCCGATAAACGTTTGGTGTTCCCTGATGTTGACCAGCGCCAGCAGGAGTCCGGCGGAGAGGGCCACGAAGCCGATCGGCAGGTGGAACCCCAGGGTGCACACGAGCATCACCGCGATCAGTGCCAGCGTGAGGATCTGTTGCCCGTGAGGACGGCTGGTCAGGGCGGTGTCGACGTCGGCATGCTGGCCGCCGTCGCCGTCCCGCAGCTTGCCCAGGAGGGCGAACAGCACGATAGTGAGCACGGAGAGAATGAGATTAAGAGCGAAGCTTGCAATGAAGAGTGCGCCCGGGGAGACGGGAAATCCGTTCTTTAGGGCGATATCGTGCACCAGCACACCGGCGACAGACAGCGGGGAAAAGCCGCCGGCGTGGGCTCCGTTGATGATGAATGCGCCCATCAGCACGGGATGGATCCGGGACTCGTAGGCGAATCCAATGGCCGCCGGCGCCAGCAGCGCAACGGCCGCCGGTGAGAAGGTGCCCAGTGACGTGAGCGCAGCAGCGATCAGGAAGAACACCCAGGGAAGCAGCATGGTCTTGCCCCTGACGAGGCGCACGCAGGTCTGGACGATGATGTCGATGGTGCCGTTCCGCTGGGCCATGCTGAAGAAATAGGTGACTCCGATGATCGTCACGACGATGCTCGCGGGGAACTCTTCGAGGATCTGCTTGTCCGTCATTCCGAGCATGAAATAGCCCACGCCGAAGGAGGCAACCAACCCCATCACGCCGATGTTCAGCGGCCATTTCGTGGCGACGATGAACATTATGACGAGGATGACGAGCGGGATGATTTGGACAGCGGTCATGGGATGCTCCGGTTGCGGGGTGGCCGAAGGGTTGAAGATACCACCCCCCAGCACGAGCGCAACCAAAGCCAGGAAAGCGAACCCGGCGGCCGCCGCCAGTAGGATTCGGCGGCGGCGGCGGGTTGGCCGCGGGGCATCGTTGTCCCGGGTCTCGTCCGCAGCGACAGCGGTGCGGTGCTCAGTCTCGGTCATGATGGTCTCCTCAGCAGGTGGCTCCCGCGAGGGAGGCAGCGACGGCGCTGCCAGGGACCTCGGGGAGATGGATGGTGGTTGTGGCGATCGTGCGGGCCGTGCGGTCGACGCCTACGAGGAGCGTCCCGTCGTGCTCCTCGCTCCAGGTCTCGATGACCCCGGCGGGGGTGCGGAGCCGGAGCGTGCTCCCCAGGGACTCGCCCGTGATGGTGTGCAGCACGGTGCCGGGGGTGCGGGCGGCCAGGGTCAGGGCGATGCTGCCGGTGATGGCCAGGGCCGGGTGGGGCTTGCCCATGGACAGCATCATGACGTTGGCGTCGCAGGCGGGGTCGGCCTGGGCGGGCGCGGCGACAACGGCGAGCTTGGGGATGGCCCGGGCCGCTTCGGCTGTCGTGCGGACCAGCCCCATCCGCACCGCCGCCTGCCGCCGGATCTGCTCCAGGGTATCCAGCTGCAGCTCCACTCCGGCGCGCCAGCCGTCGTACCTGGCCGGGTCCAGGCCCAGCTCTTCGGCGTTGACGATCACCACGGGCGCTCCGGCGTCGACCATCGATACAGTCCATCGGGTTCCGCCGGCGGTGAGGGTGTCGGTGGCCGCTCCGGTGGGCAGCAGCGCACCGGTGGTCTTGCCGGCAGGGTCCTGGAAGCCGAGCCCCACAGCGTAGCCGGGGAAGGGTACGCCTGGCATCCGGGCGTCCGGAATGGAGGCCAGGGCTCCGGCAGGGGTTGCCACACGCTGGACGATGATTTGGTTGGTGTTGGTGTTGCGGGTGACGATCCTGGTGACGTCTCCGTTTGGGAGCACCCAGCCCTTCTCGATGGCGTACAGACCCACCACCGCCGAGCCGTTCCCGCAGTTGCTGCCCCAGTCCACCGCGGCCTCTTCGACACCCACTTGGGCAAAGGTGTACTCAACGTCGACGTCGCCACTGACGGGCCGGTGCAGGATCACGGCCTTGCTGGTGGTCGAGGTGGCGCCGCCGACGCCGTCGATCTGGCGCGGGTCCGGGCTGCCGAACAGCCGCGGCAGCAGCACATCGAGGCTGGTGCCTCCCGCCTGGAGATGCTCCGCTTCGAACACCCAGCACTTGCTGGTGCCTCCGCGCATCCATTGGGCTTCGATCTTCATGGTGATTCCCGCTTCTCCTCGTGCCTCAGACGTGAATGAGGACCTGAAAAGAGATTGAGCCAGATCACAATTTTAGACAATGTTGGATTTTTTCAGGGGGATGTAGAATTGCTTAACTCATAGAGCGATGGGGGGTTGTACCGCAGCTCCTCAGCGTCCGTTGCCAGGAATAGGGCGCGAAGTTCCCAATGGAGGCCCCGTCCCGGCAGGGAATGAACCAAAGGCGAAGAAGGGTGAAGTGTTGCTTAACGACGAAGGCCAGGATCTGTTCGACATAAGGCGGCTGGCGCTTCTGCTGGAAGTGGTAGAGCAGGGGTCCATCACCGCGGCGGCCGAGTTGATGATGTATACGCCCTCGGCCGTCTCCCAGCAGCTGCGCAAGCTCGAACAGGAGGTGGGGCAGCCTCTGCTCACCCGTCGCTCCCGCGGGGTGGTGCCCACCGAGGCGGGCCAGGTTCTGGCCGGCCACGCCCGCAAGATCGTCTGGCAGATGCAGGCAGCCCGGTCCGACCTGGGCCAGATTGCCGGCCTCAGACGCGGGTCCCTGAGCGTGGGTACATTCCCAACCCTGGCCGGATCCTTCCTGCCCATCGTCATCCGGACCTTCAAAAAGCGCTACCCGGCCATCAACCTCTCGTTGCGCAGCGCCCGCTTCGATGAACTCGTCGCAGATCTGCAGTCCGGGGTCACGGGTCTGTGCCTGCTGTGGGATTACCCCTGGAATCCGTTCCGGGACGATTCCATCCGCGTAACCGAGGTGTTCCGGGAGAGCACCGTTATCCTGGTGGCCCGCAGCCACCCACTCGCTGGGCGGGAGCAGGTAAGTATGGAGGACCTGCGCAACGAGTCCTGGATCGTGCGCGCCGAGGCCCACCCCGTCGTGGAGGTGCTGCAGCGTTCCGCTCACGACGCCGGCTTCGAACCGGAGATTGCCTTCCTGGCCAACGACTACCAGGAGGCCCAGGCCATGGTCAGCGTGGGAATGGGCGTGGCCATGGTTCCCAAGACCGCCGTGGCGCTTCAGCATCCCGACGTGAAGGTGCTGAGCCTGGGTTCCGCCGCCCCGCTGCGGAGGATTCTGCTGGCGCAGCGGGAGGACAAGGTTTACGCCCCGGCCGAGGTGGCCTTCCACTCCACCCTGCTGGAAATCGCCCGCGAGCGGGCCGGCGACTATCACTAGGGCCCAAGGCCGCCCCGGTCACTCCGTAGCGGAGGGGCGCAGGGTTTCGAGCAGCGCGTCGATCACGCCGGCGTCCTCGATCGTGGAGGGCACCACGTAGGTCTCGCCGTCGGCGATCTGGCGCATGGTCTTGCGCAGGATCTTTCCCGAACGGGTCTTCGGCAGGGCGTCCACCACGGTGACGTGCTTGAAGTCCGCCACGGCCCCGATGTCGCGCCGGACCAGGGCGATCAGGTCCTTGACCAGGACGTCCTCCGGCACGTCCACCCCGGATTTGAGGACCACGTAGCCGCTGGGCCGCTGGCCCTTGAGCGCGTCGGCGAGGCCGATCACGGCGCATTCGGCAACTGCCGGGTGCTGGCCGATCACCTGTTCCATCGCGCCGGTGGAGAGCCGGTGTCCGGCGACGTTGATGATGTCATCCGTGCGGCCCATGACGAAGACGTAGCCGTCCTCGTCCCGGTAGCCCGAGTCGCCGGTGGCGTAGTAGCCCTCAAACGCCTGCAGGTAGGAGGAAATGTAGCGGTCGTCGTTGCGCCAGAGCGTGGTCAGGGTGCCCGGCGGCAGCGGCAGGCCCAGGACGATGTTGCCTTCCGTGCCAGCCTCGACGTCCCCGCCCGCGCCGTCGACGACGTTGAGCCGGAAGCCGGGCATCGGGACGCTCGGCGAGCCGGCCTTGATCGGCAGCCCGCCGAAGCCGCGGGGGTTGGCGCAGATGGCCCAGCCCGTCTCCGTCTGCCACCAGTGGTCGACCACCGGAACACCGAGCACCCGGGAGGCCCAGTGGAAGGTATCGGTGTCCAGCCGCTCGCCGGCCGCGAACAGGGTCCGCAGGCTGGCAATGTCGTACTTGTCCAGGAACCGGCCCTCTGGGTCGGCCTTGCGGATGGCCCGCAGCGCGGTGGGCGCGGTGAACAGCACGTTGACTTTGTGGTCCTGGATGACCCGCCAGAACGCGCCGGCGTCGGGCGTCCCCACCGGCTTGCCTTCGTAGAGCACCGTGGTGGCGCCGGCCAGCAGCGGCCCGTAGACGATGTAGGAGTGGCCCACAACCCAGCCGACATCCGAGGCGGTCCACATGACGTCGCCGGGACCGACGTCGTAGAGGTTTTCCATGGTCCATTTCAGGGCCACGGCGTGGCCGCCGTTGTCCCGCACCACGCCCTTGGGCGAGCCGGTGGTGCCCGAGGTGTAGAGGATGTACAGCGGGTCCGTCGCCTTGACGTCCACCGGCGCGGCCGCCTCGGCGGAGGCCATCTGGGTGTCCCAGTCGAGCCATCCGGGGTGCTCGGCCGCCATGGAGGCCACCGTCGAGGCGAAGCCGTCCCTGGCCTTGACCAGCACCGGGGTTTCGGCGGCGCCGGCGATGCTGAGGGCCTCGTCGACGGCGGGCAGGTACTCAATCCGGCGCGACGGCTCGATGCCGCCGGACGCCGTCACCACCGCCGCGGGGGCTGCGTCGCGGATGCGGGCGGCAAGTTCCTTGGGCGCAAACCCGCCGAAGACGACCGAGTGCACGGCGCCGAGCCGTGCGGTGGCCAGCATCGCAATCGCAGCCTCGGGGATCATCGGCATGTAAATCACCACACGGTCGCCCTTGCCGACGCCGCTGCGGCGCAGGACACCGGCGAACCGGGCCACGAGGTCCGTCAGTTCCGCGTAGGTATAGCTCTGCCGGATGCCCAACATCGCGGAGTCGTAGACCAGGGCGTCCTGCTCACTCCTGCCTTGCGCGACGTGCCGGTCGAGGGCGTTGTACGACGTGTTCAGGACCCCGTCCGGAAACCAGTCATAGAGGGGCGCCCGGCCCGCATCGAGGGCCTGCCGCGGTGGCGTCTGCCACGAGATCCCTTCCGCGGCCTCCAGCCAGAACTCTGCGGGATGTTCCAGGCTCCGTTCGTAGGCGGCCTGGTAGCTCTTGGTGACCATGACGTACATCCTGTCCACGACGTTGTGATGCTGCCATGGTAAGCCGGGGCGGACCGGCGGTACAAGGGCCATGTATACACAACTCGGCCATTTATGCACTTCAGGTGGCATTTGCTGGGCAAATGACCGATGCGTGTATACACTGATGATGTTTCATCCCGACAAAGCCATCGCCGAAGGAGGCAGGATGCGCGCCAGCGACAAGGCCTACGCGGCCCTGCGCGACGACATCATCGAATGGCGCCTCCTGCCCGGAACCGTGCTTGCGGAGGTGGAACAGTCGGCGCGCCTCGGCATCTCCCGCACCCCGCTGCGGGAGGCCCTGAGCCGGCTCACGGCCGAAGGGCTGACGACGACGGCGGGCGGGCGCGGCGTCGTCGTCACCGACATTTCCCTGGACGACATCGACGAACTGTTCGAACTGCGCGAGACCCTCGAGGGCCGGGCCGCCGCCCTGGCCGCCGAACGCGGCGACCCCGCAACCTTCGATGCGTTGCGGCGCGAACTGCTCCGGGCCCCGGAACTGATCGGCGGACAGGATCCGGCCCTGCACGACTACTACGGACTGGTCGGACGGCTGGACGCGGCCATCGATGCCGCCATCTCCAACGCGTACCTCGTCCAGGCCATGCGCAGCCTGCGCGTCCACCTCGTGCGCGTCCGCCGCCTGGCCGCCGACGACGCCGCACGGCTCACTGCCGCGGCCGCCGAGCACGCGGCCATCGCCGAGGCGATCGCCGCCGGCAACCCGCACCTGGCCGAGGCCGCCACCACGCTTCACCTGCACCGCAGTCTTTCGCACGTCAAAGCCACGCATACACCTCAGCAAAGGGAGCACCATGGTTAAGGAACACCACGTCCGCGTATACAAGAGCGAGGAAAACCTGGGCCGCGAGGACCAGCTTGCCTACAAGATCGCCAAGGTCGCCGCGGATCCGGCGGAAGTCACCGATGAGGTCACCGACATGGTGATCAACCGGATTATCGACAACGCCTCGGTGGCGGTCGCCTCGCTGAACCGAGCCCCGATCGTCGCGGCCCGGGCCCAGGCCCTCACCCACGGCCCCAGCACCGGCGGCAAGGGCGCCAAGGTCTTCGGCATCGAGGAACGCGTCTCCCCCGAATGGGCCGCCTGGGCCAACGGCGTCGCAGTCCGTGAACTCGACTACCACGACACCTTCCTGGCCGCGGACTACTCGCACCCGGGTGACAACATCCCCCCGATCCTGGCCGTCGCCCAGCACGTCGGTTCCAGCGGCCGGGACCTGGTCCGCGGCATCGCCACCGGCTACGAGATCCAGGTCAACCTGGTCAAGGCCATCTGCCTGCACAAGCACAAGATCGACCACGTGGCCCACCTCGGCCCGTCCGCCGCCGCCGGCATCGGGACCCTGCTGGGCCTCGACGTCGAGACCATCTTCCAGTCGGTCGGCCAGGCGCTGCACACCACCACCGCCACCCGGCAGTCCCGTAAGGGCGAAATCTCCACCTGGAAGGCACACGCCCCCGCGTTCGCCGGCAAGATGGCCGTCGAATCCGCGGACCGTGCGATGCGCGGCCAGACCTCCCCCGTGCCGATCTACGAGGGCGAAGACGGCGTGATCGCCTGGATGCTGGATGGCCCGGACGCCTCCTACACCGTGCCGCTGCCTGAGGCCGGCGAGGCCAAGCGGGCCATCATGGACACCTACACCAAGGAACACTCGGCCGAATACCAGGCCCAGGCGTGGATCGACCTCGCGCGCAGGCTCAACGGCGAACATCCCGAGGTCACGGACCCGGCCAACGTCGAGTCCGTGCTGATCAAGACCAGCCACCACACCCACTACGTGATCGGCTCGGGCGCCAACGACCCGCAGAAGTACGATCCCACGGCCAGCCGCGAGACGCTGGACCACTCGATCCCGTACATTTTCACGGTCGCGCTGCAGGACGGGACCTGGCACCACGTGGACTCCTACGCCCCGGAACGCGCCGCCCGCCCGGACACCGTGGAACTCTGGCACAAGGTCACCACGGTCGAGGACCCGGAATGGACCCGCCGCTACCACTCCCTGGACATCGCCGAGAAGGCCTTCGGCGGCACCGTGGAAATCACGCTCAAGGACGGCACGGTCATCACCGATGACATCGCCGTTGCCGATGCCCACCCGCTGGGCGCCCGGCCGTTCGCCCGGGAGCAGTACGTCAACAAGTTCCGCACCCTCGCCGCCGGCCTGGTGGCCGACGAGGAGATCGAGCGCTTCCTCGCCGCCGCCGCGCGGCTCCCCGAGCTCGCCGCCGGCGAGCTGGACCAGCTGAACATCCAGGCCGCCGACGGCGTGATCGACCTCGCCGGCGCCCCGAAGGGACTCTTCTAATGTTGTATTCGAAGGTCACACCGGAGCAGAAGCGGATCCGGTTCCGCGAAATCCTCGCCTCCGGCACCATCGCCCAGTTCCCCGGCGCGTTCAACCCGCTCTCGGCGCGGCTGATCGAGGAGAAGGGCTTCGCCGGGGTGTACATTTCCGGCGCCGTCCTCGCCAATGACCTGGGCCTGCCGGACATCGGGCTGACCACCCTCACGGAGGTGGCCACCCGCGCCGGGCAGATCGCCCGGATGACGGACCTGCCGGCAATTGTCGACGCCGATACCGGCTTCGGCGAGCCCATGAACGTGGCCCGGTCCGTCCAGGAGCTCGAGAACGCCGGCCTGGCCGGCTGCCACATCGAGGACCAGTTCAACCCCAAGCGCTGCGGCCACCTCGACGGGAAGAACGTCGTGGACCTGGAGACCGCCACCAAGCGGATCCGGGCCGCGGCCGACGCCCGCCGCGACCCGAACTTCCTGATCATGGCCCGGACCGACATCCGCGCCACGGACGGGCTCGAGGCCGCCCAGGAGCGCGCCAAAGCGCTCGTGGAGGCCGGCGCGGACGCGATTTTCCCGGAGGCGATGAAGGATCTGGCCGAATTCCAGGCCATCCGCGACGCCGTCGACGTTCCGATCCTGGCCAACATGACCGAATTCGGCCAGAGTGCCTTGTTCACCGTGGAGGAGCTGGCCGGCGTCGGGGTCAATATGGTCATTTATCCGGTGACGCTGCTCCGTAGTGCCATGGGCGCTGCGGAGCGTACTCTGGAATCGATTAAGGCCGACGGAACCCAGGAGGCACAGGTTGGAAGCATGCTGACCCGTGCGCGTTTGTACGATCTCGTTGATTACGAGGCTTACAACCGTTTCGATACCGGAGTCTTTAATTTCCAGATCCCCGGTAAGTAAGCCCCGCATAGAACCTCCGGCACGTGCCGGTATACAGGCGTTAGGAACAAAGGAGTTTCAGCATGGCTGAACAGGACATTAAAAAGGGCCTCGCCGGCGTCGTGGTGGACTACACTGCGGTCTCCAAGGTCAACCCGGACACGAACTCACTGCTGTACCGCGGCTACCCTGTGCAGGAACTGGCCGCCAAGTGCAGCTTCGAGGAAGTCGCGTACCTGCTTTGGAACGGCGAGCTGCCCGACGCGGAGCAGCTGGCGGAGTTCACCGCCCGGGAACGCGCCGGGCGTGCCCTGGATCCGGTCGTCAAACAGGTGATAGACGCGCTGCCCACCACCGCGCACCCCATGGATGTCTGCCGGACTGCCACGTCGGTGTTGGGGGCCCGGCACCCGCTCGCCGAGGACGCCTCGCGCGAAGCCAACCTGGCCAAGGCCATTGATCTGTTCGCCGCGATGCCGGCCGTGGTGGCCTACGACCAGCGGCGCCGGCACGGCCAGGACGTGGTGGAACCCCGCGAGGATCTGGGCTACGACGCCAACTTCCTCTGGATGACGTTTGGCGAGGAAGCCGTCCCCGAAGTAGTCGACGCGTTCAATGTCTCCATGATTTTGTACGCCGAGCACTCCTTCAATGCCTCGACCTTCACGGCCCGGGTAATCACCTCCACGCTCTCGGACCTGCATTCAGCCGTGACCGGCGCCATCGGGGCCCTCAAGGGCTCGCTGCACGGCGGTGCCAACGAGGCCGTCATGCACACCTTTGACGAGATCGGCATCCGGCCGGAGGAGTCCCTGGAGGACGCCCACGTCCGGGCCAAGGCCTGGATGGAGGACGCCCTGGCCCACAAGAAGAAGGTCATGGGCTTCGGCCACCGCGTCTACAAGCACGGCGACTCCCGGGTGCCCACCATGAAGTCGGCGCTGGACAAGATGATCGCGCACTATGGCCGGCCGGAGCTGCTGGGCCTCTACAACGGGCTCGAGACGGCGATGGACGAGGCCAAGGGGATCAAGCCGAACCTCGACTACCCGACCGGACCCACGTACCACCTCATGGGCTTCGACACCGCCACGTTCACCCCGCTGTTCGTCGCCAGCCGCATCACCGGCTGGACTGCGCACATCATGGAGCAGCTGGATTCGAACTCCCTGATCCGCCCCTTAAGCGAGTACAACGGCGTCGAGGAACGGCACCTGGCGTAGCAGGGCTTCCTGCGGGACGCACGGGACCGGACAGCCGGCACGGGCCGGCCACCTGTCAACAGGTGGCTGGCCCGCGCTGTTTGCCCGCGGACTTCAGCGCCGCGGGATCCGGACCGACGCGACGGTCTCGTTGTCCTCGTTGAGGACCACGACGACGTCGATCGTTTCGCCTGCCAGCGCCGGGGGCAGCCAGTGCCCCGCATCCTGCCACATCCGCTCGAGCGGCAACGACGCGGAGTCGAACCACTCGGGCGTGATTTCCGGGCTCTCGGCGGGTTCGCCGTGCCATCGCCGGGTGGTGAAGAGCCGGCACGACATGTTCCAGTCGGGCCGGGCCGGAAAGATGAACTCGACAATGCCGGCGTGGGCCAGGTCCTCTTGGAGCACTATGATGCCGGCTTCTTCCCAGACCTCGCGGACCACGGCCTCGGCGTCGCTCTCCCCCGGCTCCACGTGGCCGCCGATTCCCACGATTTTCCCGATGCCAAAGCCGGTCCTTTTCATACCCAGCAGCACCTCGGTGCCGGTCTCCGCGTCACGGAGCGGGAAGCAGAGAGTGACTGGCGTGAGCTTCATGTGTTCAACCCTATAGCCGCCGCAGGCTGCCGGCGCTATCCGGCGGCCGGGCCGTCGCCGACAAGCTGCGGCCTCAGTTCGACTGGAATCCCCTTGTCCGCGAATTCTTTGTCCATGGCCTGCTGCGGGGTGAGTTGCTGCCCGTTTTGCGAGACATCATTGTTCAGAGCCTGGAACTTCCAGGTGAAGACGCTGGACCATTCCTGCCGGAAGTCGCACAGGAAGCGCCCGTTCTGCAATTTGGCAATGTGATACCACGCATTGCCGCCGTCGAGCTGGAGCGCCCGGACCCCTTCATCGGAGGTGGAGTACGCGAGCCAGCCATCGGCACAGCCCAGCACCGTGTGGTAGGCCTGCTCGGCGGCGGGAATCGGTTGGATTGCCCGCTGCTGGTCATTGCGCTGCTGGTCGACGTTCGCCATGGTGCATGCGACGCCGCCGGTGCTCAAGGCTGCGGCTGCGGCACTCGCTGTGGGGGACGGGGCGGCAGTGGACGGGGTTGGGGATGACGGCGATGGGCTGGCGGAGACAGTCGGGGCCGGGATGCCCGTCTGGGCCGGCCCGGGTGCTGGTTGCGGCATCAGATTGCCGCCGACAACCACCGCGCCAACGACGGCTGCAGCGGCCAGTACAGTCGCGGCCGCAGCCCGCACGCCCTTGCGTCGTGCAGGAGTGCGCCCTGCCAAAAGGACGACATTCGGATCCGTGGAAAATACGATTGAGCGGGCAGAGTCGCTTCCGGGCTCTGCTCCCGGCGCTCCCACCCGAGGTTTTGCATCCCTCATGAGCTGTTCGATGCGGTCCATGGCTAGTCCTTCCGTTCGGCCAGGAGATGTGAGGGGGCAGCTTTCGCGAACGCCCGGCGTGCCCGGTGCAGGCGAACCGCAGCGGCGGATGACGAACATCCCAGCGTCTGCGCCAGTTCAGCGATGGTCAGCTCGTCCCAGTAGCTGAGCATGAGGACCTCGCGGTCCCGCTCCCTGAGCTGCACCAGCACCTCTGCCACGGCGGTTCGTTCTTCATCGTTTGACTCGGGGATTTGGCTGCGGGCATCGTCTTTCAGCCTTTCGACAAGCTCCTGGCGGCGACGGCGGCCCTTGTACTCATTGCCGAGCACATTCCGGGCCGTTGCCAACAGCCAGCCAATGCCGGGCGGTTCCGCCAGCTCTTTCTCCCAGGCAATTCTGAAGACGTCCGCAGCCAGTTCCTCGGCGCGGTGCCTGTCACTGATACGGCAGGCAATGTAGCGGTAGACCCGCGCGGAGTGTTGGGTGTGCAGATCAATGAACGCTTGCTCTTTGGCAGCCAACATGGTGGTTCCCCCGGACATCGATGACTTCTTCTTGATGTCTAAGTGTCCAGTGAACGGCGTTTTCTTACACGGGCCGGCAAAAAAGTTTGCCGGAACCGGCTCGGTGCGGGAACCGGACGGACTTTGCCTTAGCCCAGGGCGCGCGGGTGCGCTGCTGCGTAGATCTCCCGCAGCGTATCGGCTGTCACCTGGGTGTAGACCTGCGTGGTGGTCACCGAGGCGTGCCCCAGCAGCTCCTGCACCACCCGGACGTCGGCGCCGCCCTCGAGCAGGTGGGTGGCGAAGGAGTGCCGCAGCGTGTGCGGCGAAACGTCCTTGGTGATGTGGGCCTTGTCGGCCGCGGCCTTCAAAATGGTCCAGGCGCTTTGCCGGCTGATCCTGCCGCCGCGGGCGTTGAGGAACAGGGCAGGGGTGCCCTTGCCCTTGGCGGCCAGCAGGGGCCGGCCGCGGACGAGGTAGGCGTCCAGGGCGCGTGCCCCATAGGAGCCGAGCGGGACGAGGCGTTCCTTGGAGCCCTTGCCGAAGAGCCTGACGATCGCGGGCCCGTCGCCGGCATCGGACCCGCCGGAGGTCTGCAGGGAGATGTCGTCTACGTCCAGGCCCACGGCTTCGCTGATGCGGGCACCGGTGGAATAGAGGAATTCGAGCAGCGCGCGGTCGCGCAGGCCGGTTGCCGTGTCCGTGCCGGCCGCCTCGAGGATCCGGGTAACCTCATCGACGCTGATGGCCTTGGGCAGCCGCTTGCCGGGCATGGGCGGATGGACGTCGCTGGCGGGGTCGGTGGACGTGACGCCTTCGAGGGCCCAGAACTTGTGGAGTCCGCGCACGGCCACCACCGTCCGGGCCGCCGAGCGGATGCCCAGGGCGGAGCCGCCGTCGGACCCGTCGGAGAGCGCCTGCACGAAGGCGGTGACGTCGTGCCGGGTGATCTCCGCGGGTCGTTCCCGGCCCGCGTGGGCCAGGTGCCTGGCGTAGCGGGCCAGGTCCCGCCGGTAGGCGGAGAGCGTGTTGGCCGCGAGGCCCCGCTCCACGCCCATGTGCTGCAGGTAATCAGTGATTGCGCGGTCGATCGCCGTCAACGGCCGTGCGGGCGGACGCTCGGGAACGGCTGCCTGCGCCGGGGCCGGAAGTTGGGCCGGGGCCGGCGGTTCGGCAATCAGCGGTTCCACTAGCGTTGGCTGGGATGGGCGGGCCAGGGCGCGTCGGCCGGGCGGAGGCTTTCGAAGTTGCCCGCGCGGGCGGCGGCAGCGGCCAGCACCCCGACGACGGCGGACGGGTTGTGCAGGCGTCCGTCAAGGACCGCCTGCACGGCCTCGTCCAGCGGGGTCCAGCGCAGTTCGATTTCGGCTTCCTCGTCGGTGCGGACGTGCCGCTCGTGTCCCGGCACCTCACTCAAGCCGCGGGCCAGGTAGATGCGGATGGCCTCGCTGGAGGAACCCGGGGAATTGAAGAAGTCCGCCAGCACGTTCCAGCGGTCCGCGACGAGGTCCGCTTCCTCGGCCAGTTCGCGGGCAGCCCCGACGACGAAGCCCTCCCCCTCGACGTCAAGCAGCCCGGCGGGGATCTCCCAGAGGTCCATGCCGACGGGGTGCCGGTACTGCCGGAGCAGCAGCACGTCGCCGTCGTCGTTCATCGGGAGAACCGCCACCGCGCCGGGATGGTCGATGTAGTCCCGGACCAGGGTGTCGCCGTCGTCGTTGAGCTGGAAGCTGTCGCTGACGACGTCCCAGATCCTGCCTTCGTACACCTTCCGGGACGACAAAAGACGGCGCGGGCTCGGCTCATCCGAAACCTGCCGTGCAGCATTGGGGGTCTCAGACATACCGGGCATCGCGCCGTCCTTTGATTCAGTTGGAAATTACTTGGACACTGCTGCCGACGAGGGCTTGGGCGCAGGTGCCGGGGCTTCGGCCTTTGCACTGGGGCTGCTGCTTGCAGCGGGCGCGGCGTCGCCGGCCCGCTGGTGGCCAAGGGCAGCCTCAATCAAGCCCGCGAACAGCGGATGCGGGCGCGTGGGCCGCGAGCTCAGCTCGGGGTGCGCCTGCGTGGCCACGTAGTACGGGTGGACGTCGCGGGGAAGTTCCACGAACTCGACCAGCTTGCCATCGGGCGAGGTTCCGGAGAACGACAGGCCCTTGGCGGCGATCTGGTCGCGGTACTTGTTGTTGACCTCGTAGCGGTGCCGGTGCCGTTCGCTGACCTTCGTGGCGCCGTAGGTCTCTGCGACGACGGAGCCTTCGTCGAGCTTGGCTTCGTACAGGCCCAGGCGCATGGTGCCGCCGAGGTCGCCCTTGCCGTCAACGATGTCCAGCTGCTCTTCCATCGTGGCGATGACGGGGTACTTGGAGTCCGGCTCGAACTCGGACGAGGACGCTCCCTCGAGGCCGACCACGTTGCGGGCGTACTCGATCACCATGCACTGCAGGCCAAGGCACAGGCCCAGGACCGGGAGCTTGGTTTCGCGGGCATACTTCAGGGCGCCGAGTTTGCCTTCCAGGCCGCGGATGCCGAAGCCGCCGGGAACGCAGATGGCGTCGACGCCGGCCAGGGACTGCACGGCGCCCTCGCGGGTTTCGCATTCGTCCGAGGGGACCCAGCGGATCTTGACCTTGGTGTCGTTGGCGAAGCCGCCGGCGCGCAGGGCCTCCGTGACGGACAGGTAGGCGTCCGGCAGGTCGATGTACTTGCCAACGAGCGCGATCTCAACTTCGTGCTTCGGGTTGTGGACGGCGTCGAGCAGCTTGTCCCAGCTGGTCCAGTCCACGTCCTTGAACGGCAGGTCCAGGGCGCGGACGATGTACGAATCCAGGCCCTGGGAGTGCAGGGTCTTGGGGATGTCGTAGATGCTCGGGGCGTCGGGGCAGCCGATCACGGCGTCGATGTCGACGTCGCACATGCGGCCGATCTTGTCGCGCATCGGCTGCGGGACTTCGCGGTCCGACCGGATCACGATTGCCTCCGGCTGGATGCCGATGGAGCGCAGCGCGGCAACGGAGTGCTGCGTCGGCTTGGTCTTCAGCTCCTGCGACGGGCCGATGTACGGCACGAGGGACACGTGGAGGAAGAACACATTTCCGCGGCCGATGTCCTGGCGGACCTGGCGGGCGGATTCGAGGAACGGCTGGGACTCGATGTCGCCCACCGTGCCGCCGATTTCGGTGATGATGACGTCGGGGGCGTTCTTGCCCTCGGCGGGAAGCCGCATGCGCCGCTTGATCTCATCGGTGATGTGCGGGATGACCTGGACGGTGTCGCCGAGGTATTCGCCGCGGCGTTCCTTCGCGATGACGGTCGAGTAGACCTGGCCGGTTGTGACGTTGGCCGATCCTTCGAGGTTTTCATCGAGGAAGCGCTCATAGTGGCCGATGTCCAGGTCCGTCTCGGCGCCGTCGTCAGTGACGAAGACTTCGCCGTGCTGGAAGGGGTTCATCGTGCCCGGATCCACATTCAAATAGGGATCGAGCTTTTGCATTGTTACAGACAGACCGCGTGCCCGCAGGAGGTGGCCGAGGCTCGAAGCCGTCAGTCCCTTACCGAGCGAGGACGCTACACCACCGGTGACGAAGATGTGTTTGGTCGTCTTGGACGAGCCCGGAAACCGGGAATTTACACGAGAGTTTGATCGCTGCACCACGGGGTTTGAGCTTATCATCAATTCGGCCTTCCACGGGTTCCTTGGCGGGATCCCGATGTGATTGTTGTCCCAGCAGCGGTCCTTGCGGGAGTCCCTGCGGAGGTCCTTTCGGGCCCGCCTAGCTTTGCGGGAGGAGTTTGGCGTCGTCCAGCAGCTCCTGGGCGTGGGCCTGGGCTGATTCGGAGTCCTCTTGGCCGGCCAGCATGCGGGCCAGTTCGCGGACGCGGTCGGCCTCGTCCAGCAACTGCACGTCGCTGGAGGTGAAGCCGGTGGCGGTAGCCCCGTCAGCGCCCCGCACGGAGGTCTTGGTGACCCTGATGTGCTGGTTCGCGAACGCGGCCACCTGCGGCAGGTGGGTCACCACGAGGACCTGAACGTGCTGGGCCAGCATCGCCAGCCGGCGCCCGATCTCGACGGCGGCGCGGCCGCCGACGCCGGCGTCGACCTCGTCGAAGACAAACGTCGGGACGGGATCGACGGCAGCAAGCACCACCTCAATGGCGAGCATGACGCGGGAGAGTTCACCGCCCGAGGCGCCTTTGCCCAGCGGCCGGGCCGGCGCGCCGGAGTGCGGCTGAAGCAGGAAGGAGATCTCATCGGCACCGAAGGGTCCCAGCTGGCCTGCGGGCTCCACATTGATGATCAGGGTGGCATCGGCCATGGCGAGGGCTGTGAGCTCCGCGCTGACCCGCGCGGAGAGGTCCTTGGCGGCCTTGGTGCGGGCCTTGCTGATCCCGGTGGCCTTCTTCCGGAGCTCGGTTTCAGCCCGGGCGACCTCGGCGTCCAGCGCCTCGATCCGGGTGGAGTCGTCCTGAAGTTCCTCGTGCCGGGCCCGGGCTTCCTCCGCCCAGACCAGCACCTCGTCAATGCTCGGCGCGTACTTGCGGACCAGCTTGGCCAGCGCGGCCCGGCGGTCCTCGATTTCGGCGAGCCGTTCCGGGCCCTCCGTGTCCAGGGCGGCCTGGTAGCTGGCGAGTTCAGCGGCGATGTCGTTGAGCAGGAAACCGACCTCGGCCAGGCGCGCCGCGGCAGAGCCCAGCTCACCGTCGTGTTCGGCAACGTGCTCCAGGGTGCGTTTGGCAGCGTCCACGAGGGTGGTGGCGTCGGCTTCTTCACCGAAGTCCTCGGCGATGAGCGCCTGGTGGGCGGTGCTGGCCGCGATCCGCAGTTCCTCTACGTTGGCCAGTTTCACGGCCTCGGCCTTGAGGGCCTCGTCCTCCCCCGGCTGCGGGTCCACGGCGTCGATCTCGGCCAGGGCAACGTGCAGCGACTCGGCCTCGCGGAGGCGTTCACGCGCGGCACTGCGCAAGGAGTCCAGCTCGCCCTGGCTGGCATGCCAGTGCGTGTAGAGGTCCTGATATGCGGCAAGTGCGCCCGCAAGGCTCTCGCCCGCGAATTTGTCCAGGGCACCGCGTTGCGCCACCGGGCTCTTGAGTCGGATCTGGTCCGACTGGCCGTGCACCACCACAAGTGTTTCGCCGATTTCGGCCAGCACCCCCACCGGCGCGGCGCGTCCGCCCAGATAGGCCCGGCTGCGGCCGTCGGCTCCGACGCTGCGGGCCAGCAGCAGTTCCACACCGCCGTCGAACTCCTCTACCTCGGCCCCGGCTTCCCTGGACCGCGCAACGGCAGCGTGGCCGGCGTCGAGCTTCAGCACAGCCTCCGCCGAGGCGCTCTTCGCGCCGCTGCGGACGGCGCCGGCGTCGGATCTGGCGCCGAGGAGCAGCCCGACGGCGGTCACCACCATGGTCTTGCCGGCACCGGTTTCACCGGTCACCACGCTGAGGCCCGGGCCCAGCGGCAGGGTGGCGTCGGTGATGACGCCGAGGTCGCGGATACGCAGTTCTTCAAGCATGGTTCACTTCGCAGTCGAGGGGTCGGGCCCGTCGGCAGTTCCCTCGTGGCGCGGCGAGGGAAGCGGCGGCATGGGACGGGGGGTGCGGATGATCGGGAGGGGGCCGGTGTGGATGGCCCGGGTTTGGGGCACGGGGCCGCGCCAGCCCTGGATGGGGAGCTGGAATTTGCGCACGAGCCTGCCGGAGAAGGGGGTCTGGTGCGTCCTGGCCAGCCGGACGGGCGTCGCGGAGCGGGTCACTTCGACGCGCGCGCCGGGCGGCAGATCCACCGAGCGGCGGCCGTCGCACCAGAGGACGCCCTGGGCATCGGTGCGGTTCAGGATTTCGACGGCGAGCCGGGACCGCGGCGAGACCACGAGCGGCTTCGCGAAGAGGGCATGGGCGCTGATCGGCACGATCAGGAGGGCCTCGACCTCGGGCCACACCACCGGACCGCCGGCGGAAAACGCGTAGGCCGTGGAGCCTGTGGGCGTGGCCAGGACCACGCCGTCGCAGCCGAATGAGGTCAGGGGGCGTTCGTCGACTTCGGTGACCACCTCCAGCATCCGTTCCCGGTTGCCTTTTTCGATCGCGGCCTCATTCAGGGCCCAGGTGTGCCAGATCTTCTGGCCGCGGACCCAGACCTGGACGTCGATCGTCATGCGCTCTTCCACCGTGTAGTCACGGCTGGCGATCCACTCGACGGTCTGGGCGAGGTCGGCCCGTTCGCTTTCGGCCAGGAACCCCACGTGGCCAAGGTTCACTCCAAGCAGCGGCACGTCGACTTCGCGGACCAGTTCGGCGGCACGGAGGATGGTGCCGTCCCCGCCGAGGACCATGACGAGTTCCACCTCGGGCAGCTTCACGTGGTCGTGAAGGACCTCGACCGGGTGGTCGAGCCGGCCGAAGAAGCGGACCATGTCGCCGAGCTCGTTCTCCTGCAGCACGGGGACCAGGCCGGATTCGTGCAGCAGGGCGCACGCTTCCCAGGCAGCCTTGAGGGACTCCTCGCGCCCTGTGTGGGCCAGGATCAGGACACGCCTGCTCATCAGGTTCCGCCTTCTGGTGGTACTAGTGGTTCGGCCAGATTGTTCCGAGCAACGCAGCAACAGCTGCGTCCCGCTCCTCGATCTTAGGCGGGACTTCCGACATCGCGCGTTTTATCCACAGGAAGTATTCGACATTGCCGTCCTGGCCGGGCAGCGGGCTCTGGGCGAGGCCCGCCAGGACCAGGCCCGCATCCACGGCGGCGGCAGCCACCTTGCCCACCGCGAGCCGGCGTTCGCGTTCCGAGGTGACCACGCCGGTCCGGCCCAGCCGGTCCTTGCCGATCTCGAACTGTGGCTTGACCATGAGGACGAGGTCGCCGCCGGGCAGGGTGCAGGCCGCGAGTGGCGCCACCACAAGGGTCAGCGAGATGAAGGACAGGTCAGCCACCGTCAGAGCGGCCGGTCCGCCGATGTCCGCGGCGGCCATGTAGCGGACGTTGAGGCCTTCATGCACGGAAACCCTGGGGTCATTCCGGATTTCCGGCACCAGCTGGCCGTGTCCGACGTCGACGGCCACCACGTGGGCCGCACCGCGCCGCAGCAGCACATCGGTGAACCCGCCGGTGGAGGCGCCGGCGTCGAGGCACCGTTTGCCGGCGACGTCGACGGCGGGAAAGGCATCCAGCGCCCCGGCCAGTTTGTGCCCGGCGCGGCTGACGTAGCCGTCCTCGGCCGAGGCCGTGACGTCCAGCGCGGCGTCATCCGTCACCTGCAGGGACGCCTTGGCGAGGACCTCGCCGCCGGAGCTCACCTTGCCCTCGGCAATGAGCCGGGCGGCATGGGTCCGGGACCTGGCGAGCCCCCGGCTGACGAGTGCCTGGTCAAGCCGGCTCACGATCCCCCGTTCCCCGCGGCATGGATACGGCGCGCCACGCCGGCGTGGCCGGCCACGTCTTCGTTCAGGGCCTCCAGCAGGGCATCATGCAGGCCCGCATAGACTTCGCCGTGCGCGGACACAGGCATTTGCCGCACGGCCGCGAGGCGGTCCAGGACAGCGTTGACGGCCGGATCCAGGACTGCTGCGGCGTGCTCTGGTGCCGCGTGCCCGGACAGCTCCGCCGGGAGCTGCTGCGACGGCAGCTCGGGCCAGGCGACGTCGGCCGCAGGGGTCGGCGCCTCAGCCGGCTGTTCGTTCGAGGCCTGGTCCCGTTCCTGGTGTAGCTCGCTCATGTGTCCAGCCTAGTGATCGGACCACTCGAGGACCGGAGCCCGTGCGCTGGTCGCCTCGGGGTTTGCGGCCCACCAGGCCGAACAGGCGGCACGCCACGAATCGAGATCGGCCGGGTCGCCGCTGATGTGGACCGACTGCCCCCGCACGATCGCCGAGGCCGTGCCGCTACGGAACCGCCCGGCGTCGTGCTCTACGGCAGGGTATGGCGCGTACAGGCCGGTCAAATCATTGATCAGGAAATCGGGGCGTTCCACAGACCGTGCGGCGAGGATCGATTCCCGTGTGTCCACTCCGGTCAGCACAGCGACGGTGGCGAAACCGGCGTTGTTGCCGCCCAGGATGTCGGTGTCCAGGCGGTCACCGACGACCAGCGGCCGGTCCGCCGCCAGCCGCTTGGCGGCAGTGTGGAACAGTGGGGCCTCGGGTTTGCCGGCCACGATCGGGCTCTTTCCGGTCGCGGCTGCCACGGCTGCGACGAGCGTTCCGTTGCCGGGGGCAATTCCTCGCGCCTGGGGAATGGACCAGTCCGTGTTGGTGGCCACCCACAGGGCGCCGCCGGCGACGACGTACGACGCCTCGGCGAGGTCTTTCCAGCCAAGTTCCGGGCTGAAGCCCTGCACGACGGCGACGGGGTCATCCTCCGCGCCGCGGACGGGAACCAGGCCGACCAGTTCAATTTCCTGGGCGAGTGCGGGACTGCCCGTGATCAGCACGTGTGCCCCGGCCGGCAGCAGCGACGCCAGCAGCGCTGCCGCTGCCTGCGAGGAACTCACCACCTGGTGGTCCTCGGCGGGGGCGCCGAGATCGCGCAGGTGTTGGGCCACCTGTGCCGGAGACCGGGATGCGTTGTTGGTGACGTAGCCCAGCCCGACGCCGACCCCGGCCAGCCGGCGCAGCGACTCGACGGCCCCGGGAATGGCGTTGGGACCGGCATAGACAACGCCGTCGAGGTCGGAGAGCAGGGCATCAAAGGTGGAGATCAGGGCGGTACCCGTCATGCGATTAGTCCTCCACACTTTCGCGCTGGGCCTGCTCCGAGTCGTTGGAGAGTTCCTGGTCCGCGTCATCGTTCAGTTCCAGGTCGTCCTCGTCGATGGCTTCGTTATCGCCTTCGTCATCGGCTTCGTCATCAGCATTGTCGAGCACGTCGGTTTCCACTGAATCCAAGTCGGACTCGGCGTCGTCAGACTCGAAGTAATCAGCTTCAGCGTCGTCGGCACCGTCGTCGCTGGCGAGCTCACCGCCCGCGTTCAGGCCGGCCACTCCGGCTGCGGCGCCGGTGGCTTCTGCCGCGGCAGCGGCACCGGCGGCACGCGGTGCTCGCTCTTCGGTTCCGGCGTGCGTGTCGGCATGCTCCTGCGCCCGGAGGCGGCGCTGCCGTTCCTCCTCGCGGGCTTCTTCTTCCTCGTCCCAGCCGAGATCGATGATGTCGGGTTCCTCGTCAGCCCCGAGGCCCAGCGCGTTTTCTGCCACAGTGGCCTGGCGCTGCCATTTGCCGGCTTCGGCAGCGCGGCCGGCTGCCGTCAGCGCGTCAGCGTACGCACGGAACAGCCGGGGGCTGTAGGAAAAGGCGCGGTTGATGTCCAGCTGCGGGATTTCCAGTTCGGAAACCGCGGCGTCGAGCTGCCCGAGGTCGGTGCGGGCCCCGGCTGCGACGATGGCCAGTTCCACCTTGCCGGGGGCGTCGAGATCCTTGGCTTCGTCGGACCGGGCCATGTCCAGGGCACGGTCAGGGCGGCCAAGGCCGCGTTCGCAGTCGGCCATGACCGGCAGGTGCATGTTGGAGCCACTGATCCGGCGGTAAGTCCGGAATTCCCGGAGGGCTTCACCATAGTGGCCGGCTGCGTAGGCCGTCAGGCCGACAGCTTCGCGGACGGATGCGAGGCGTCCGCCGCGGCGGCTGGCTGCCAGGGCATGCTGGAAGGCAAGCTCAGGTTCTTCGTCCAGGAGCCGTCCGGCCATGACGAGGTGGCGGGCCACCCATTCGGCGCTGGTGCCTTCGAGGGTCTTGATCTGGTGCTGCGTGGCGCGGTCGAGCTCCTTGCCCGTGACGTCCTCGTCGATCTGAGGTGAACGCTCCCGGTCCGGGCGATTGGCGCTGCGGAGGTCGCGGGCATTGGGCACGCGAACCGGACGGTCCTCGGGGCGGTCGCGTCCGTACTGGCGCGGGCCTGAGTCGCCACGGTCGAAGCCCCGTGCGGGACGATCCTCGCGGGTGCCGAAGGGCTTACGGTTCTCGCCGCCGCTGTACGGCTTGCGGTCACGATCGCCACCGCCGCCGAAGCTGCGCTGTCCGCCGCCTTCACGCGGGGCACGATCGCCATAGGGCTTACGGTCGCGGTCGCCGCCGCCGCTGTACGGCTTGCGGTCACCATAGGACGGGCGGCTGTCGCCACCAAAGCTGCGCTGTCCGCCGCCTTC
>NZ_FUZD01000012.1:0-1057 GCF_900168135.1 Arthrobacter sp. 49Tsu3.1M3 | reverse complement strand
CGCCGCCGCTGTACGGCTTGCGGTCACCATAGGACGGGCGGCTGTCGCCACCGAAGCTGCGCTGGCCGCCACCTTCACGCGGAGCACGGTCACCATACGGCTTACGCTCGCCACCACCGAAGCCGCGCTGATCCCCGCCTTCACGCGGGGCACGATCGCCATACGGCTTACGCTCGCCGCCGCTGTACGGCTTGCGGTCACCATAGGACGGGCGGCTGTCGCCACCGAAGCTGCGCTGTCCCCCGCCTTCACGCGGAGCACGGTCACCATACGGCTTACGCTCGCCACCGCCGCTGTACGGCTTACGCTCACTGTTTCCGAAGCCGCGCTGATCCCCGCCCTCACGAGGAGCACGATCACCGTACGGCTTGCGGTCACGGTCTTCCCTGGAACGGAATCCGCGGGGATCGCCGCCCGAGTTGCTGGTGCCGCGGAAAGGAGCTCCGCCGGAACTGCGTCCGCCAGAGTTGCCGTGGGCCTTGCCGCCGCGGTTGCCATCATTGTGCTCAGCCATGCTGGAATCCTCCTGTTGTGAGCTGACCACTGGCGCAATCGCAGCCGCTCTGTTCCGTGTTTCGTTTCCTACGCAACCCGAAATCAAGCGCTTCGAAGTCCGTACATCTCCCCCAATTCTAGGCGAGCAACCCGCCACCGGCTAACGGCATCAGGTCGACGGGCGCCCGCGGTGGGAAGTCTCACAACCTCCCGTGGCACTTCTGTCAGCGGCCGCCGGCTGGCGGGCAGTTGGGTGGCTGACGGAGGCTGCGGCGTTGTTCCTCGTCTCCTGCCCTGGACTTGTCCTGGTCTGAGTCCGGGCCTCTCGTCCTGCCCGCGCTCCGGGTCGGGGACCCCGAGCCTGCAGGGGGTCGTTAAATGCGGGAGGACCCCAACCTGGTGGTTGGGGTCCTCGACCGTTAATGGTGTTCCGGCGGTGACCTACTCTCCCACACCCTCCCGGGTGCAGTACCATCGGCGCTGTGGGTCTTAGCTTCCGGGTTCGGGATGGGACCGGGCGTTTCCCCCACGCTATGACCGCCGTAACCCTTGCTCCGCCACG
>NZ_FUZD01000029.1:26690-30699 GCF_900168135.1 Arthrobacter sp. 49Tsu3.1M3 | reverse complement strand
CGGTCACGTCCGGCTGGACGAGGCGGTCGGCGAGGATCCTGGCACCGGCCAGGACACGCTCCTGGCGCTCCTTGAACTCCGGGGACGCGGCGATCTTGAAGGCCACGGCCTTGCCGGCGATGACGTGCTCCAGCGGGCCGCCCTGCTGTCCGGGGAACACTGCCGAGTTGATCTTCTTGGCGATGTCGGCGTCGTTGGAGAGGATGATGCCGCCGCGGGGACCGGCGAGGGTCTTGTGCGTCGTGGAGGTGGTGACGTGCGCGTGCGGGACCGGGGACGGGTGCAGGCCGGCTGCGACCAGCCCGGCGAAGTGGGCCATATCCACCATGAGGTAGGCGCCCACGGAATCGGCGATCCGGCGGAACTCGGCGAAGTCGAGCTGGCGGGCGTACGCGGACCAGCCGGCGACGATCAGCGCCGGCTTGTGCTCCTGGGCCAGGGGCTCGACCTCGGCCATGTCGATCCGGTGGTCCTCTTCACGGACCTGGTACGGAATGACGTTGTAGAGCCGGCCGGAGAAGTTGATCTTCATGCCGTGCGTCAGGTGCCCGCCGTGTGCCAGGTTCAGGCCCATGATGGTGTCACCGGGCCGGATCAGGGCGTGCATCACCGAGGCGTTGGCCTGCGCGCCGGAGTGCGGCTGGACGTTGGCGTACCCGGCGCCGAACAGGGCCTTGACCCGGTCGATGGCGAGCTGTTCGATCACGTCAACGTGCTCGCAGCCGCCGTAGTAGCGCTTGCCCGGGTAGCCCTCGGCGTACTTGTTGGTCAGCACCGAACCCTGGGCCTGCATGACAGCCCTGGCGGTGTGGTTCTCCGAGGCGATCATCTCCAGCCCGTCGCGCTGGCGGGTGAGTTCGGCGTCGATGTTCGCGGCGATCTCCGGATCCAGCGCGGACAGGTCCGCGTCCAGGCTCGGGGAAACGACCTGCTCGAACGCCAGTGTCTGCGTGCCTGCGGCTGTGGCTGTGCCTGCGGCCGGGCTCACAGTTCGCCGCCGTTCTTGGAGGCGTACTCCTGGGCCGAGAGCAGGGGTCCGTCTGCTTCGGCGGCCACCTTGAAGAGCCAGCCGGCACCATACGGGTCGCTGTTGATCAGCGCGGGATCCTCGACAACGGCGTCGTTGACCTCGGTGACCTCACCCGTGACGGGGGCATACAGGTCCGAGACCGACTTGGTCGACTCAACCTCGCCGCAGGTCTCCCCCGCGGTCACCGTCGACCCGACCTCGGGCAAGTCCACGTAAACAATGTCGCCCAGGGCGTCGGTGGCGACGGCGGAGATGCCGATGGACACAACGTTTGATCCGGCGTTGCCGGAATCCCGCGCAACCCACTCGTGCTCGTCGGAATACTGCAGTTCAGGGGCAACTTTTGCCATGTGTTTTTCCTTTACGTTTGAAAAGTCGTGGGCTAAATCAATTGTGGCTGGGATGCCTACCGACCGTGGCCGGGTTGGGTGGCGGATAAGCGAATTCCTCCGCGTGCTCGGTCGCGAGGGCGCCCGCTGAGCGGACGCGACGCTCCCTTAGACGCACGCTTCCGGATGCCCCGCCCCCACCGCTAATATCCAGTTCAGTCAATATGCAGTTCAGTTTTCGGGGCCAGCCGTTTTCCCGGAAGAAACTGTGGCCGTTCGTATTCTTCTAGAGCCGGGCTGCTTCTTGGCTTCAAGGGTGTCATCAAGCTCAACCCCCAATGATCGAGCTTGCGTGGCACACCGTTGGGACAAGCCAACCCGCGGCAGGCGGTTCATCCCCAGCACCTTGGCTTTCGAAGGCGCCGGTTCCCGGTGGCCTTGTGGTGGGTGGTTGTCCTGAAGGTGAGCTGTCCTCGAGCGGCCGGCCGGCTGGGTTTTCGAAAGCGTGCGTCTAAGCGAGTGGCCGCCGTCCGGGTTCCCTGACCGAGCTTGCGAGGTTAGGGGGACGGCGGGTCAAACGAGCGAGCACGCGTGAAAACCCAGCCGGACGGCTCCGGAGCCAACCGCAGTCACGCAGCCCGCGGGACAGCTTCGGCTACTTTTGGCGCTTGTAGAAAGGCAGTGCGACCACTTCGAAGGGTTCGGCCTTGCCGCGGAGGTCGATGTCCAGTGCGGTGCCGGGTTCGGTGAATTCGACGTCGACATAGGCCATCGCGACCGGGTAACCCAGGCTCGGGCTGGGCTGGCCGGAGGTGACTTCGCCGACGACGTTGCCGTCCTTGAGGACCGGGTAGTGGCCGCGGCCGGCCCGGCGCCCGAGGCCCTTGAGCCCGACGAGCTTGCGGCCCGTGGTGGCGCCGGCGCCGGCTTCCTTCTTGGCGGCGAGGGCGGCCTTGCCGATGAAGTCGCCTTCCTTGGACAGCGCCACGACGGGGCCCAGACCGGCGGCGAACGGGTCGCCTTCGAGCGAGAGCTCGTTGCCGTAGAGCGGCATGCCGGCCTCGAGGCGCAGCGAGTCGCGGGACGCGAGCCCGGCGGGGGTCAGCTCGCCGTCCTCGGCGATGGCGACGAGTGCCTGCCAGAGGGCGGCGGCGTCGTCGTTCGCGACGAAGATTTCGAAGCCGTCTTCACCGGTGTAGCCGGTGCGGGCCAGCAGGAGGTCCTGGCTGGCGCCGCCGAACATGAACGGGACGTCCACGGCGGCGTAGTACTTCAGGCCGGTGACGAGCTCGTGCTGCGCGGCGGGGACCAGGCGCAGCAGGATCTCCTGGGCCTTGGGTCCCTGCACGGCAATCAGCGAGGTTTCGGCGGACGCGTCACGGACGGTGACGTCGAATCCGCCGTCCTTTCCGGAACCGGCCCGTTCGGCGAGGGCCTCGGCGACTACCTTGGCGTTGCCCGCGTTGGGGACCACGAGGAACTTCTGGTCGCCGCGTCGGTAGGTGATGAGGTCGTCGATGATGCCGCCGTCCTCGTTGCAGATCAGCGAGTACTTGGCCTTGCCGATGGCCATCGCGGAGATCTTGCCGACGAGGGCGTAGTCCAGGAAGGCTGCGGCGTCGGGGCCGGTGACCCAGACTTCGCCCATGTGGGAGAGGTCGAACAGGCCCGCGGACTTGCGGACGGCGTGGTGTTCGGCGAGTTCGGAGCTGTACTTCAGCGGCATCTGCCAGCCGCCGAAGTCCGTGAAGGAGGCGCCGAGCTTCTTGTGTTCTTCGTAAAGTGCCGTGTAATTCTCAGTCATCGGTGGCTGTCCTTAGTTGGCGGAGTTGGCGGAATCGTTGGAGTGGGCTGCAGTGTCTTCCTCGAAGGCTTCGAGGGGAGGGCACGAGCAGATCAGGTTGCGGTCCCCGGCGGCGCCGTCGATGCGTCCGACGGGCGGGAAGTACTTGTCCTGCTTGAGCGTGTGGACCGGGAAGACGGCCTGTTCGCGCGGGTACTCGCGGGTCCAGTCGGTGCTGATCACGGCAGCGGCGGTGTGCGGGGCGTTGCGCAGCGGGCTGTGCTCCACGGTGAAATCGCCGTTGGCCACCTGGTCGATCTCGGCGCGGATGGCGACCATGGCCGTGATGAAGCGGTCGATCTCGCCGAGGTCCTCGGACTCGGTGGGCTCCACCATCAGGGTGCCGGCCACCGGGAAGGCCAGGGTGGGGGCGTGGAAGCCGTAGTCGATCAGGCGCTTGGCCACGTCCTCGGCGGTCACGCCGGTCTTGGCCGTAAGATCGCGCAGGTCCAGGATGCACTCGTGTGCCACCAGGCCGCCTTCGCCGGTGTAGAGGACCGGGAAGGAGTCGTTGAGGCGGGCCGCGATGTAGTTCGCCGCGAGCAGTGCCGACTTGGTGGCCTCGGTGAGGCCGCGGCCGCCCATGAGCTTCACGTAGGCCCAGGAGATCGGCAGGACGCCGGCCGAGCCGTAGCGGGAGGCGGAGATCGGGGTGCCGTCGGCGCCGTTGGCGGGATCAGCCGCGTTGCCCGGCATGAACGGTGCCAGGTGTGCCTTGGCTGCGACCGGGCCGACGCCGGGGCCGCCGCCGCCGTGCGGGATGCAGAAGGTCTTGTGCAGGTTCAGGTGCGAGACGTCGCCGCCGAA
>NZ_FUZD01000029.1:0-26590 GCF_900168135.1 Arthrobacter sp. 49Tsu3.1M3 | reverse complement strand
ACCGACTTGGTCGACTCAACCTCGCCGCAGGTCTCCCCCGCGGTCACCGTCGACCCGACCTCGGGCAAGTCCACGTAAACAATGTCGCCCAGGGCATCGGTGGCCACGGCGGAAATGCCAATACCCACAGGCCCGGCCCCATCAGAGGCAACCCACTCGTGCTCAGCCGAATACTTCAGTTCAGCAACTACTTTGCTCATCTCAAATCCCTCTTTCTTCTAGTTCGTAACGCTTGTTTGACCCCGGACCCTTCGGACCAAAGACGACCCGACAGGACTTACTTTTGACGCTTGTAGAACGGCAGCGCGACCACTTCGAACGGTTCTGCCTTGCCGCGCAGGTCAACATCGACGATCGTGCCCAGTTCTGAGTTTTCGACGTCGACGTACGCCAGGGCTACCGGGTAACCGAGCGTCGGGCTCGGCTGACCCGAAGTCACCTCGCCGATGAGCGATCCGTTCTTGAGGACGGAGTAGTGGGCCCGCGCTGCCCGACGGCCCGTGCCCTTGAGTCCCACGAGTTTTGGGCCGATGGACGACCCGACGCCGGCAGCCTTGATGGCCGTCAGCGCCTCCTTGCCCACAAAGTCGCTTTCCTTCGCGAGCGAGACAACCGGGCCCAGTCCGGCGGCGTAGGCGTTGACGTAGCGGGAGAGCTCGTTGCCGTAGAGCGGCATGCCGGCTTCGAGGCGCAGGGAGTCGCGGGACGCGAGGCCGGCCGGGATGAGGCCGTAATCTTCGCCCGCATCCAGCAGTGCTTCCCAGAGACCTGCCGCGTCCTCGTTCGGGATGTAGATCTCGAAACCGTCCTCGCCGGTGTAGCCGGTGCGGGCGAGGAGCAGATCTTGTCCGTTGATCTGGACCTCGACCGCAGCGTAGTACTTCAGTTCGGTGACCAGGACGTGCTGCTCCGCTGGGACAAGGGTCAGCAGAATGGCTTCTGCGTTGGGGCCTTGGACGGCGATCAGCGAGGTCTCGGCAGAGGCGTCCTGGACGGTGACGTCGAACCCGCCTTCTTTTCCGGAGCCGGCACGATCAGCCAGCGTCGCAGCCACGACCTTGGCGTTGCCCGCGTTGGGGACCACGAGGTACCTGTCCTCAGCGCGACGGTAGGTGATGAGGTCGTCGATGATGCCGCCGTCGGTGTTGCAGATCAGCGAGTACTTGGCCTTGCCAACAGCGATCGCAGACAGCTTCCCGACCAGGGCGTAGTCGAGGAACACGGCCGCGTCCGGGCCGGTGACCCAGACTTCGCCCATGTGGGAGAGGTCGAACAGGCCCGCGGCGTTGCGGACAGCGTGGTGCTCGGCGAGTTCCGATTCGTACTTCAGCGGCATCTGCCAGCCGCCGAAGTCCGTGAAGGAGGCGCCGGCTTTTTTGTGCTGCTCGTAAAGAGCGGTGTAGTTCTCAATCATTGAGTCAGTCCTTAGTTTTCGAACGCTGCTGTGTTGTCGTCGAAGGATTCCGTGCTTTCCTCGAAGGCTTCTGTGCTTTCCTCGAAGGATTCGAGGGGTGGGCAGGAGCAGATCAGGTTGCGGTCCCCGGCGGCGCCGTCGATGCGTCCGACGGGCGGGAAGTACTTGTCCTGCTTCAGCTGGGGGACCGGAAACGCCCCCTGCTCGCGCGGGTACGCGCGGTTCCAATCTGAGCTAACGACGGCGGCTGCGGTGTGGGGTGCGTTGCGCAGCGGCGAGTTCTCCACGGTGAAATCGCCGTTGGCCACCTGGTCGATTTCCTTCCGGATGGTGATCATCGCTTCGATGAAACGGTCGATCTCCACCAGGTCCTCGGATTCGGTGGGCTCCACCATCAAGGTGCCGGCCACCGGGAACGCGAGCGTGGGCGCGTGGAAGCCGTAGTCGATCAGGCGCTTGGCCACGTCCTCGGCGGTCACTCCGGTCTTGGCGGTAAGTTCGCGCAGGTCCAGGATGCACTCGTGCGCCACCAGGCCGGCTTCGCCGGTGTAGAGCACCGGGAAATGCTCATCCAGCCGGGACGCAACATAGTTGGCCGCGAGCAGGGCCGACTTGGTGGCTTCGGTGAGCCCGCGGCCGCCCATGAGCTTCACGTAGGCCCAGGAGATCGGCAGGACACCGGCCGAGCCGTAACGCGACGCGGAGATGGCAACGCCACTCCCCTCCGCGTCATTGTTCGCATCACCCGGCATGAACGGTGCCAGGTGTGCCTTGGCTGCGACCGGGCCGACGCCGGGGCCGCCGCCGCCGTGCGGGATGCAGAAGGTCTTGTGCAGGTTCAGGTGCGAGACGTCGCCGCCGAACTGGCCCGGCTGGGCGAGGCCGACGAGGGCGTTGAGGTTGGCGCCGTCGATGTAGACCTGGCCGCCGGCGGCGTGGACAGCGTCGCAGACCTCGCGGACGTCGGCGTCGTACACCCCGTGCGTGGACGGGTAGGTGATCATGATGCAGGACAGGGCGTCCTTGTGCAGCTCGATCTTGGCGGTGAGGTCAGCGTGGTCGATCGTGCCGTCGGAGGCGGTGGCGACGACGACGACCTTCATGCCGGCGAGCACGGCGGAGGCCGCGTTCGTGCCGTGCGCGGAGGCCGGGATGATGCAGATGTTGCGCTGCTCGTCACCGCGGGAGAGGTGGTAGCCGCGGATGGCCAGCAGCCCGGCGAGCTCGCCCTGGGAACCGGCGTTGGGCTGGATGGAGACCTGGTCGTAGCCGGTGATCTCGGTCAGCTGGCCTTCGAGGTCCTCGATCAGTTCGCGCCAGCCGGCGGTCTGGGATTCCGGGGCGAAGGGGTGGATGGAGGCGAATTCCGGCCAGGAGATGGCTTCCATCTCGGCGGTGGCGTTCAGCTTCATGGTGCACGAACCCAGCGGGATCATGGTGCGGTCCAGGGCCAGGTCGCGGTCCGAGAGGCGGCGGATGTAGCGCAGCAGCTGGGTTTCGGAACGGTGCGTGTTGAACACCGGATGCTGGAGGTAGTCGGAGGTGCGCTCGACGGCGGCATCCAGGCCGAAGCCTTCGGCTTCGACAACCGGACCGGCGCCAAAGGCGACGGCCACGGCGGCGAGAACGTCCGGCGTCGTCGTCTCATCAACGGAAACACCCACCGTGTCGGCGTCGATGCCGCGCAGGTTGATACCCCGGGCCTCTGCCGCCGCGACGACCTTCGCGGCCTTGCCCGGGACACGGACAGCGACTGTGTCGAAGAAGGTTTCGCTAACCAGTTCCAAGCCGGCGGCCTCTAGCGTGGCGGCGAGCGCCCGGGCGTTGCTGTGGATGGTCTCGGCAATGGCCTTCAGGCCGTCCGGGCCGTGATAAACGGCGTACATCGAGGAGACGATAGCCAGCAGGGCCTGGGCGGTGCAGATGTTGGAGGTGGCCTTTTCGCGGCGAATGTGCTGCTCGCGGGTCTGCAGGGCCAGGCGGTAGGCGGGGACGCCGGTGTTGTCCTTGGAGACGCCGACAATTCGGCCCGGGAGCGTGCGTTCCATGCCCTGACGGGCCGCCATGTAGGCCGCGTGCGGGCCGCCGAAGAACAATGGTACGCCGAGGCGCTGTGTGGAGCCGACGGCGATGTCAGCCCCCTGCTCGCCCGGAGGGGTGATGAGGGTTAGGGCCAACAGGTCCGCGGCCACAGTGACTAGCGCGCCCCGGTCTTTCGCTGCGGAGATCACGGCGGATTGGTCCCACACGCGGCCGGAAACGCCTGGCTGCTGCAGGACGACGCCGTTGATGACGCCGTCGGGCAGGCCCTTGGAGAGGTCGGCGACCTCGACCTCGAAGCCGAGGGCCTCGGCGCGGCCCTTGACGATCGCGATGGTCTGCGGCAGGCAGTCGGCATCGAGGACGGTCTTGCCGTCGTGGGCACCTGCGCTCTGTCCTGCGGACCTATTGGCTCTGCGCATCAGGAGCACGGCCTCGGCAACCGCCGTGGCTTCATCCAGCAGTGAAGCATTCGCGACCGGCAGAGCGGTGAGGTCCTGGACCATGGTCTGGAAGTTCAGCAGCGCCTCGAGCCGGCCCTGGGAGATCTCCGGCTGGTAGGGCGTGTATGCGGTGTACCAGGCCGGTGCTTCGAGGATGTTGCGGCGGATCACCGGCGGGGTGAGCGTGTCGTAGTAGCCCTGCCCGATCATCTGCACGGCGGTCTTGTTCTTCGACGCCAGCTTGCGCAGCTCGGCGAGGACTTCGACTTCGCTCAGGGCCGCGGCGAGCGCGAGGTCGGAGTCCTGGCGGATGTCCTTCGGAACGGCGGTGTCCACCAGGGCGTCGACGGTGTCGTAGCCGACAGCCTTCAGCATGGCGTCGACGTCGGCCTGGCGGCGCGCGCCGATGTGCCGGTCAACGAAGGACGTGGAGGCTGGGGTAACAGTCACAAGGAACTCCATAACTCAGGCGGCGCAGGGTACGCCACATTGATTCGGGTTCCTCCCCGCTCTGTATTGGACCTGAGAGTTTCCGCGCAGCCCGCGTTTCAGGGGCTCCGCTTGCACCGTCGGTGAGCACAGCATGTCAGGGACACGCCTGCTACTTTCCAGAGATGCCTTGCCGCGGCGGTACATGGGCCTGAGAGATTCCTGGGGAGGATTTGCTCCTACGGCGCCCGCATCAGTTTGCTTGCAGGACTCTCCCGCCGCAGATCAAAGGCGTATTCAATTGGGGGTGACAACAGTCACAGCTCTCATTGTCCTATGCCGGGCGCGCGTCCGCAAACTCCCTCCCGGCGGCGGACCCAGGTTACGGGCCGAGAGCCACCCGGCGGCGAATCCGGCGGCGCGAATTCGCCGGAAACGCCCGGAGTCGCCGTAACTTTCCGGCGTACTCAAACGTTTCCGGCGACTTCGGCGGGGGGGTGGGGCCGGCGCGGGCTTGGGGGTGGGGGTGGGGCGGGGGGTTCAGCCGCGCAGGCGCTCGACGGCGGCCAGGAGGCTCTGGACGTCCGCCTCGACTTCCGGCGGCGGCCCGCCGGGACCCCGCGCCAGCATGGCGTTGAAGTACAGCCCGTCCCCCATGCACAGGACGGCCTTCGCCATGGCGGGCCCGACGTCGGCCGCCAGCAGTTCCAGCCAACTCGCCTGGCCGGCAGCGAAGCGGCGGAGGGTTTCCCCGTGCGCCACCTCGGCGAGCCGCGTGGCCGCCACGAAAACCCGGTCCATGGGCGTGTCCGCCCACACCGAGGACTTGATGAAGTACGCCGCCGCCCCTTCCGGGGCCGCCGCCATGGCCGCTACATCCGCAGCCAGAAGCCGGTCCAGCCGTTCCAGCAGGACCGCGATCATCGCCTCTTTGGTCGGGAAGTGGTAGAGCAGGCCGCCCTTGGAAACGCCGGCCCGGCGCGCGACGGCGTCCAGGGTCGCGGCGCGTTCACCGACCTCGATGAGCAGGGATTCGAAGGCATCGAGGACGGCCTCACGGGCGACGGGTTTCCTGGGCATGCCTCCCATCATGCCTGTCCGGGCCCCCATTTCTTAACTGTACCGTCCAGACGGTATAGTTACGTCTTATGAGTATTCCATCGATCACCGCCGTCACCCGCACCCCGGCGGCCACCGGCCCCCGGGCACCGTGGCGCGACTGGGTGGCGCTGGCCCTGCTGATGTTCCCCGTCCTGCTCGTGGCCGTGGACAACACCGCCCTGACGTTCGCCCTGCCGGCCATCGCCAGCAGCCTGGACGCCTCCGGCGTCGAACTGCTCTGGATCGTCGATGCCTATCCCCTGGTCCTGGCCGGACTCCTGGTCGCGATGGGTTCCCTGGGCGACAGGATCGGCCGGCGCCGCCTGCTGTTCGTGGGCAGCGCGGGCTTTGCCGCGGTGTCGGCTGTGACGGCGTTCGCGCCGAGCGCTGAATGGCTGATCGCCGGCCGCGCCGGGCTGGGCCTGTTCGGCGCCATGCTCATGCCGTCCACGCTGTCGCTGATCCGGAACATCTTTCCGCAGCCCAACCGGCGCAGGCTGGCGGTGGCGATCTGGGCCGCCGGCTTCTCCGGCGGCGCCGCCCTCGGCCCGATCGTCGGCGGCTGGCTGGTGGAACACTTCTGGTGGGGCGCCGTCCTGCTGGTCGCGGTGCCGATCATTCTGCCCCTGCTGCTGCTCGGCCCGGCGCTGATCCCGGAATCCCGCGATCCGAAGCCCGGCCGGGTGGACGTGCCCAGCATTGCCCTGTCCCTGCTGGTCATGGTGCCGGTGGTCTACGGGATCAAAGCCCTCGCCACCCACGGGCCCGCTCCCGAGGCCTTCGCGAGCATCGGAACCGGCCTGCTCATGGGCTATGTGTTCATCCGGCGCCAGCGCAACCTGGCCAAGGGCCACAGAACAGACCACAGCACCGCGCCAATGCTTGACGTCAGCCTGTTTAGCAACCGGATCTTCAGTACGGCCATTGTGGCCAACGTCCTGGCGCTGTTCTCCTTCAACGGCTTCATCCTCTTCCTGGCCCAGCACCTGCAGCTGCTGGAGGGCCAGTCCCCCTCGGCTTCCGGCGTCGCCATGGTCCCGGCCCTCATCGCCACAGTCGTAGCGGGGCTGCTCGTGGTCCCGCTGGTGCGCAAGGTGCGGCCGGGCTTTGTGGTGGCGGGCGGTCTGCTGCTGAGCGCGGCGGGCTATTTCCTGGTGGCATTCGGCGACCACAGCCACGGCCCGTCACTGCTTCTGGCCGCCCTGCTGGTGCTCTGCCTGGGGGTGGGCGCCGCGGAGACGATCTCCAATGACCTGATCCTCGGCGCGGCGCCCGCCGACAAGGCAGGGGCCGCCGCCGCCATCTCCGAGACCGGCTACGAAGTGGGGTCCCTGCTGGGCACGGCCATTCTCGGCTCAATCCTGACGGCCTCCTACCAGGGCAACCTCCGGCTTCCCGCGGGCGTGTCCGAACTCGCCCCGGCCGCGGCTACCAGCCAGGCCGGTGAAACCCTGGCCGGCGCTGTGGATCTGGCCCGGATGCTTCCGGCGCCCCTGGCGGAGGCGGTGACGGCGGCCGCGCGCACCGCCTTCGACTCGGGTGTGCACGTCACGGCGTCAATTGCGCTGGTTCTGATGTCCGGCGCCTGCGTCCTGGCCGCCGTCGTCCTGCGGTCGGTGCCGAAGGCCCAGTAGGGTCAGCGGCAGTCGTCAGCGTCACGCCGCCGCCAGCACTACGCCGTCGTCAGCGTCAAGGGGTTCCAGCCCTTAAACACCAGCGTCCGGCGCCGGGAGGATACCCGGCGCCGGACGCTGCTGTTTACTTGGGGGGGCTGGTGGGAGCCGGTCGCTATTTACTGTCCGGGGTGGTCACGCTGGCCGTGGCCCGCATGGTCTCGGCATTCACCATCCAGGCGTACTGCTCAAACTTGGCGATGAACTCGTGCAGCAGGTCCGCGGTGGTGGGATCTTCCTCGTCCACTTCGTCATGGACCTTGCGCATGGTGCCGACGGCCGCCTCAAGCGCGGCGACAATCCGCTCGATGGCGTCCTTCGTGTTGATCAGGCCATTAGGGAACTCGGCCAGTGCGGTGGACTTGGAAACCGTGGAGCTTCTGCCGTCCGGGAGGGCGTGCAGGGCACGCATGCGCTCGGCGAGGTCATCCGCGAATCCCCGGGCGGCGTCGATGATTTCATCCAGCTGGAGGTGAAGGTCCCTGAAGTTGGTCCCGACGATGTTCCAGTGTGCCTGCTTGCCCTGAACGTGGAGTTCGATCAGGTCCACCAGTACAGCCTGCAGGTTGGTCGTCAATGTGGGTGATGCTTTCATGAATCCTCCTCGATAGAACCGGTGCCGTGCGGGCCGCGCATGCCATGGCTGGCACCCCGGCCGATGCTTCCGACGCTACCGCAGCGCGGCGCCGGGCCGCGATGCTTCTGGAGGAATTTCTCGGTCAGCTTACTAAGTTGGCTTACTAACCGTTTTTCGGGCGGCTTAGACGGCCTCGTTGAGGATGGGTCCACGCGGGAACACGGCCCGTGTGATGCCGCCGGAGGTGGATTCGGACAGCTGGGTGAGGTAGTCGTTGCGCCGCCGCGGGGTAATCCGGGACTGGGGCTGGAACGGCTGCTCGGGGTCGTCGGCGTAGTGGGCGCTCAGGCCGTCGCGCATGAGCCGGATGGCCTCCGAACGCTGCTGGGACACCGCTGCGTGCGTGGATCCGAGTTCCGCGGCCAGGTCTTTGACCGTGCGGTCGCCGAAGTAGATCTCCTCCACCACGTAGCGCATCCGTTCCGGGAGGGATTTCACGGCGGCCCGCAGGTACTGGAGCCGTTCGTCCGCGAGGACGGAGTGTTCCGGCGTGAGGGTTTCGGCGGCCAGGGTGTCCACCACGGCCTCGTCGAGGGGCGTCAAGGTGCGCGAGGCATCCGCGAGCGCGGCCTCCACAACGCTCTGCTGGACGCCCAGGGCAGAGGCGATCTCGTCCACTGTGGGGGTGCGGCCCAGGGCGGACGCCAGGGTTTCCTGCACGGACATGGTTTCCTTGATCCGGCGGCGGGCGGATCGGGTGGCCCAGTCACTGGCCCGCATCTCGTCCGCGAAGGCGCCAAGGATGCGCCGGCGCGCGAAAGCGCCGAACGGCACCCCGAGGCCTGGATCGAACGAATCGGCCGAGGTAATCAGGGCAATAGCGCCTGCTGACGCCAAATCATCGCGAGAAAGGTGTGACGCCTTCGAGCACAAATCTGAGACGAGATACCCCACCAGCGGAAGGTGCTGCGTGACCATCTCGTTGCGTTCCACGCGATTCAATACTGTGTCCCCCCATGAGACCGGATCCGAAGGGTCCTCGACCCTTAAAACGCCGAGAGCCGCACCCAAAACCGACCGGTGCTCCCCCCATAGGAGTCAGCGTTCGCAAGTAGGGCGCAGCACCCATGGAGGAAACCTATCACCTGTTCCAAGATCTGCGTGTACCCTCAGGGAAAAGCTGTGCGAAAAATGCGGTGACCGCCCCGAAGCTGTGATTCACGGGGCGGAAAGAGAATGGGGCACATGAGCGCAAGTGATCTCTCCGCGGCACTGTGGCAGGAGCGGCGGCAGCTGGAGCTACTCCTCTTCAGGCTGGAAACGCAGCGTCTGCACGTCGTGGCCGGGAATCTGGAATGGCTGAACTTCATGGCCTCCGAGATTGAAACCGTGCTGGACCGACTGCGCTTCGAAGCCTTGGCCCGCAGCGTCGAATCTGCTGCCGTGGCGGCCCAATGGGGCTTGCCGGCACAGACCACGCTCGTCGAACTGGTTGCGGCCGCGCCCGCCGGGCCCTGGCCCGAGATCCTGCGCGAGCATCTGGACGCCCTGCACGCACTCCTGGCCCGGCTGGGTGAGGCTTCCAGCGTGAATGAGGACGCGCTGCGGAGCCTCCCGATGCCGGGACGCGCCAGCCCGGCGGGCACGGCCGGGCTGCTGGACCAGCTGACCACGAGCGGAAACCTGGAGCGGTCCCTGGCCGTGGTCCGGCGTTCAGCCCAGCCGCTCCTGGCCCAGTATCTCGGCGGGGACCACGTCTGATCCGGTGCGGGTCCTCAGCCGTCGGCGGGAGTGGCGCGCGGCGGCATGAGGCCGCGCAGCGCTTCCTCGGCGTCCGGGCCCGCTTCGGCCGCCGCGAGGTTCGCCGCCGCGATGGCTTCGATGACTTCCCGGCGCTGGATCGGCACACCGCGGGGCGCCTCGATGCCTATCCGAACACCGTCGCCGCGGCCTTCCAGAACAGTGATGACGATGCCGTCGCCGATCATGATCTGTTCGCCCGGCTTGCGTGTAAGTACCAGCATCCTCTCAATCTACCCTTCAGCTCGGGGAGCATCGTACGCTTCGCGCCGGTTCTGCCATGTCGGGTCTGGCCCGGAGGGGCGCCCGTCGATCCAGCCCACGGGAAGGCCCAAGCCATTGACGCTTTCAGGCGACCCGGTCTCCGAGGCACCGACCACCGCCACCGCCGTCACGTTGAGCTGGGCGGTCAGCACGCCGACCCAGCGTGCCGTGTCCTCGTGCTTGCGTCCGGCATCCACCACAACCCAGACCTGGTCGGCCGAGAGCCCCGCCAGGGACGGCACCCGGGCCAGGGCGTTGCGGGCTTTGCCCAGTCCGAACGCCACCAGGACGGTACGCTCCGTCACCACGGCGTGGGCGCGCGCCGCCGTGGCACTTTGGCGTCCGTCGACGTGCAGGTGGCCGTAGGCGGAGAGCTCACCGGCGGTGCGCACATCGGCACCCCCGGAGGCCATGGACATGGCCAGGGCGGTATCCATCGCGTCCTCCCCCAGTCCGACCAGGAGCACGAGATCGCCGACGCCGGTCAGCGGAGCCGGGGCCGGAGCACTTACGGCGCTGCCAGGCGCGACGGCGGCCGGCTGCACGGCGGCGCCGGCAAGGACGGCGGCGGCTGGTTGCACGGCGCTCCCGACGGCGGCCGCGCCAACGGCGGCGGCGGGCGGTTCCGTCGGGGTCCGGAGTCCGGCGCCGAGCTGTTCCAGCAGCTCGGCGAAGTCCCGCGATTCGGTGGATACACCGGCAGGAGCAGGCCGGTGCAGGCTCAGCTCGGCGGCGTCCGCTTCCTCCAGGAGTGCGGCGATGGCGGCGCCCTGCAAGTGATGGGACGGGGCGGCGGGCCGTGCCGGCCCTCCGGCCGTGCCCGCCTGCCCGGCGGTCCGGGCCACCGGCGGAGCAGATGCTGCCGCCGCGGCTCCGGCGTCGTACTTCCCGGCGGGGGTCCCGGCGCCCGGAACAGTGCCCGCGGAAGCCGGCCCGGCGGCGGTCTCCCCGGCGGGACCACCAGTGATGGGGTCGGAATCGGCCAGGATGTCGGCGTCCGGCACTACCTCGCCGGTGACGACCTCGTGCCTGGACTGGAGTTCGATCATGGCCTCGTAGCGGTCCTGGGCGAAGAGGCCGGCGATTCCGGGGCTGCTGACGCGTTCGGCGGACACGATCCGGGCCGCCGGACCGTACAGCTGTTCTGCCTTGCGGCGGATTTCCTCGAGCGAGGCTCCCTTAAGCCGATAGCGGTTCGGCATGGCGCACCACTCCTACTGTTTCGATCCGGACGTTGGCGGAGGTCACCTCGCGGTAGGACAACACGGGCACGGATCCCGGCTGCGCCCCGACGAGGCGGTGGATGGCGGGCCGGAGCGCGGGTGCGCAGACAAGCACGGCCTGGCGGTTGGCGGCGGCCGCGGCGTCGACGGCGGACCGCACGGAGCGCAGCACGGCGTCGAGCCGTTCCTGCCCCATGACGATCTGGCTGCCGCCCTCCGCGGGCCGCATGTCCTCGAGCATGTGTTGTTCCAGGACGGGGTCGATCATGATGACGTTGAGCACCTCGCCGTCCATGAACTTGGCCGTGAGGGCGGGGCCCAATGCCTGCCGGGCGGCTTCCACGAGCGATTCCGGATCCGTGGAAATCTTGGCGCGGAGCGTGAGGGCCTCGTAGATCCGGGCGAGGTCGTTGATCGGCACCTGCTCATCCAGCAGGCCCTGGAGGACGCGCTGCAGCTCGGCGAGGGAGAGCAGTGCCGGGGTCAGTTCGTCGACGGCGGAGGGGCTCTGCTTGCGCACACCTTCGGTCAGCACGCGGACGTCCTCGCGGGACAGCAGCCGGGCAGCGTTCGCCGCGACGATCGAGGACAGGTGGGTGACCAGGACGGAGACCCGGTCGATCACCGTGGCGCCTGTCATTTCGGCGTTGTGGCGCATCTCCCCCGGAATCCACTTCCCGGCGAGCCCAAACACGGGCTCGATCATCGCCGGGCCCGGGAGCGATTCCAGGTTCTCACCCAGGGCGAGCATCTGGCCGCTGGGGGCCGTGCCGCGGCCGGCTTCCACGCCGGCAATCCGAATGGCGTAGGTCGCCGGCGGCAGGTCCACACTGTCCCGGGTGCGCACCGGCGGGATGACCAGGCCCAGTTCCATGGCGATCTTGTGCCGCAGGGACCGGACCCGGGCCAGGAGGTCATCGGAGGCGCCGGAGACCATATCCACGAGGTCAGGTGCGAGTAGGATCTCCACGGGGTGGATGCGCATGTCTTCCAGCAGCTTCTCGTTTGGATCCTGTTCCGGGAAGTTCAGCGCGGTCGACTCAGCCTCCCGGGCCGTTTCCGCCAGCTGTTGGCTTGCCGCGGTCCGGCGGGAGGCGATGAACAGGCCGGCGCCGACGACGACGAACGGGATCGGGGGCATGCCGGGGATCAGTGCCATGGCGACGGCGGCGACGCCGGCGATCATGAGGGCGTTCGGTGACTGCAGCAGCTGGGTGGAGGCCGTCCGCCCCATGTCGGACTCGGCGTTGGACCGGGTCACAATCATGCCGGTGGAGACGGCCATGAGCAGCGCCGGGATCTGGGTGACGAGCCCGTCGCCCATGGTCAGCAGACCGTAGGTGTTCAGGGCGTCGCCGATTTCCAGGCCGCGCTGGACCATGCCGATGGCGATGCCCCCGACGAAGTTGATGATGATAATGATGATGCCCGCGATGGCGTCGCCCTTGACGAACTTCGAGGCGCCGTCCATGGCACCGTAGAAGTCTGCCTCGGCAGAGACTTCGGCCCGCCGCTCCCGTGCCTGGGTGTCGGTGAGGAGGCCGGCGTTGAGGTCGGCGTCGATCGCCATCTGCTTGCCGGGCATGGCGTCGAGGGTGAAGCGCGCGCCCACCTCGGCCACGCGCTCGGCGCCCTTGGTGACCACGACGAACTGGATCACCACGAGGATGAGGAACACGACGGCGCCGATGATCATGGAGCCGCCCACCGTCACCTTGCCGAAGGCTTCAATGACCTGCCCGGCGTATCCGTTGCCCAGGACCAGGCGGGTGGAGGCGACGTTGAGGCCGAGCCGGAACAGCGTGGCCACCAGCAGCAGGGACGGGAACACCGAGAAATCCAAGGGCTTTTTGACGAACATGCTGGTGAGCAGGACCAGCAGTGCCAGCAGGATGTTGCAGACGATGAGGAAGTCGAGCAGCGGCGCGGGAACGGGAACCACCAGCAGGAGCACGATCCCCACGATGCCGATGGGCACCACCAGCCGGTTCAGCCTGTTGTTCATGGTGCTGTCCTTTCACAGACGCTGATTCCCGAAGTTTTCGTGCCGTGTTGCACGGCGTGGAGCCTGCCGTTTTTCATACGGTGGCCACCGTGGGGGTCATGCGGTGCATCCCGGCGGCGGCGCCCCGGGCCTTGAGCGCCATGACGAACGCGAGGACGCCGGCCACCGCCCGGTAGAAGTCCACCGGGATCTCGTCCCCCAGCTCACAGGCCCCGTGGAGGGCCCTGGCCAACGGGATGTCCTGGACCATGGGCACGTTCTTTTCCTCGGCCTCTTCCCTGATCCTCGCAGCAACATGGCCGGCACCCTTGGCAACCACGCGGGGCGCGGATTTTCCGGGCTCGTATTTCAGGGCCACCGCCACGTGCGTGGGGTTCACCAGGACGACGTCGGCGTCCCCGATCGCCGCGATCATGCGGTTGCGGCTCATGGCCATCTGGCGCGCCCGGCGCTGGGAGCGGATCAGCGGATCGCCCTCGCTGTTCTTGTTTTCGTCCTGGACTTCCTTCTTGGACATCCGCGTCTTCTTGCGGTTGCGCCGCATCACGACGAAGAAGTCGGCCGCGGCCAGCACGATGCCGGCGGCCACCGCGAACTGGACCAGGGCGGCTATCCCGCCGGCGGCGGCCTGCACTACCCCGGCGACGGGCAGTCCGCCGGCGGTCAGCAGCACCGGAACGAGTCCCTGCACGACGGTGTAGAGCACCAGCCCCACGACGCTTGCCTTGAGCAGCGCCTTGAGGCCGCCCCACACGGCCTGCGCGCCGAACAGCCGCTTGACCCCGGCGAGCAGGTTGAAGTGTTCGAATTCGAGCCTTAATTTCTTCAGGTGGACACCGCCCTGGAGGGCCGAGCCGGCCAGGACGGCCAGGAACACGACGACCAGCAGGGGTCCGACGATCCCGGCGATGGACGCGAAGCCGGCTTCCAGCGCCCGGACGGCTTTGCCGGGGTCGGGGGCGGACACGATCCCGCGGATGCTGAAGAGCTGGTCCGTGGCGGCGTTGGCGGCCCGGTCCACCGTGCTGGGCAGCATCAGCGCGGCGGCGCCGACGCCGAGCCAAGCGGTGAGGTCCTGGGAACGGGACAGTTGGCCCTTGGAGCGGACCTCCCGCATCCGTTTCTCGGTGGCTTGCTCGGTCTTTTCCTGTGAATCCGCCATCAGCCCACCCCCAGCACGGCTTTGGCCGCCTGCCCGGCGAGGCTGGAAACGAGTCGAGGCAGGGCCAGGAACATGAAGCCGGCCAGCGTCAGGGTGAGAAGGATCTTCAGCGGGAAGCCGAGGGAGAAGGCATTCAACGCCGGCGCCACGCGGGTCAGCAGACCGAGGCCGACGTCGGCAAGGAACAGGACCACCAGGAGGGGCCCGGCGATCTGCACAGCGGCAAGGAACATGCCGGACACCGCCGCGATCATGGCCTGCACCGGCTGTGCCAGGTCGATCCCCCCGGCCAGCGGCAGGGCGGCAAAGCTGCCGGTGAGGCCGGTGATGACCAACTGGTAGCCGTCGGAGGCGAAGAGCAAGGCCAGCGCCGCCATCTGCAGGAGCCGGGTGAACTGTGCGCCGTTGACCATCATTTGGGGGTCGTAGGCCTGGGCCATCTGGAACCCGCTGAAAAGGTCGATCAGGCTGCCGGCGGACTGGATGGCGGAGAAGATGACGAGGACCAGGAAGCCCAGGACCAGCCCGGTGACGAGCTCCAGGACCACCCCAGTGACGAATCCGGCGGTATCCCGGGGCGTGTAGCCGCCGGCCAGGCGCTGCGTCACGGCCAGGCCCAGGCCCAGCCCCAGCATGGCCTTGACGCGCCCGGGAATGGCGTGGTGCGAGAAGGGCGGCGCCACGACCAGGAAGGCGGTCATCCGGACCGTGGCCAGCAGCAGGACTTCAAGCCAGGCCGGGTCGATGGGGATGCCCACCTCACAGGCCTCCGAGCAGGGACGGAATCTTCGCGAAGAGGTCGTTGGTGAAGCCCACCATCTCCGAGATCATCCAGTGTCCGCAGACAATCAGGGCCACGGCCACCGCGGCAGCTTTCGGCACGAAGGACAGGGTGGCTTCCTGCAGCTGCGTGATGGACTGCAGCAGGGAGATGGCCAGGCCCACCACCAGCGCCGTGACCAGCACGGGCGCGGAGAGCTTGGCGGCCACGATCATGGCCTGGAGGCAGATGTCCAGGACTGCGTTGGCGTTCATCCTGAACCCGCGTAGCTCTGGATGAGCGCGGTGATGATCAGGCCCCAGCCGTCCACGAGCACGAAGAGCAGGATCTTGAAGGGCAGCGAGATCATGACGGGCGGGAGCATCATCATGCCCATGGACATCAGGGCCGCGGACACCACGAGGTCGATCACGAGGAACGGGATGAAGATGACGAAGCCGATGATGAACGCGGCACGGAGTTCGGAGATCATGAACGCCGGGATGAGGGTCTGCAGCGGGACGGCCTCAGGAGTGGCCGGGTTCTCGGCTCCGGCGGCACGGGACATCAGGGCGATGTCCTCCTCGCGCGTGTGGGCGAGCATGAAGTGCTGCAGCGGACCCGATGCGGCGCTGACGGCGCCGTTGAAGTCCAGTGTGCCGTTGAGGTAGGGCTGGATCCCCAGGGTGTTCATCTCGTTGATGACGGGCCACATCACAAAGATTGAGAGGAACAGAGCCAGCCCGGCCAGGACCTGGTTCGGCGGGATGGAGGGCAGGGACAGCGCGTTGCGGGTCATTGCCAGGACCACGAAGATCTTGGTGAAGGACGTCATCATCAGCAGCAGCGAGGGCGCAACGGCCAGGAGGGTGATGCTGATCAGGGTCAGGACAGCGGAGGAAGGTTTCCCGTCCATCCCGTTGATCTGGATGCTGACGTTCCCGCCGCCCGGATTGGCAGGGTCGGCCGGCGGGACCGGCGCAACAGGGTCGATGGGTGCGGCGTGGCCTGCCGAGGCATTGAGCCACAGCATGAGGACGGCAAAGAGCACGGCGGCGAGCCCCAGGGCCAGGAGCCTGAGGGGTCTTGCGCCGGCTGTTCGCGGGCGGGTGGTGCTGGTGGGTAGCGGGAAGATCAATTGCGGCGTCCGCTCCTGAGCGCGGCGGCAGCCTGCTTCCAGGTGGAGCCGGCCAGGATGGAGCCGTGCAGCGGCGGATGGGCCGACGCGCCGCCGCGGCCGGCGTGGCCGCGGGCCGCGGAGCCCCGGTGAAGGGAGCTGCGGCGGGACGGCGGCAACTCCCGGACACCGTCCTGACCGTCGGCAAAATCGTCGTCGGCGAAATCGTCGGCGACGACGCCGTCCGCAAAACCGTCGCCGTCAGCGGCGCCCTTGGCCTTGCTGCTGAAGTGGTTGCCGGCGAGCGGGCTGGCGTCAGCAAGGATCCGGGCGAAATCGCCGAGGCCGCGGCTGGTGCCGGGGACCGCGACTTCTTCGGGCTCGGGCGGGATGTCCCCGGTGTGCAGGACGTTGACGGCGTGCTCGGTGACGCCCAGGAGGAAGCGCTGCCCGGCGGCGTCGACCACCACCACGGAGGCTTTTTGTCCGAGGCTCTGCCGGCTGACGATCGTCAAGGCGCGGTCAGCCCGGCGCCGTCCCGTGCCCTTGCCCAGCCGGTGCTGCAGGAACCACATGAGGCCAAGCACCGCGCCCAGGGCCACGACTACCCGCAGCCCGAGGATCAGTGCGTCCATTCAGCTGAGCCCCTCGGCCACGTCGAGGATCCGGGTGATCCGCACCGCGTAGTCCTGGTCGAGGACCACTACTTCGCCGTGCGCGATCAGGCGGCCGTTGAGCAGGACGTCGGCCGGGGCGCCGGCGGAGCGGTCCAGTTCGATGATCTTGCCCGGTTCCAGCGACAGCACGTCCCGGACCGACATGCGGGTGCGTCCGATCTCCACGGTCAGGGCCATTTCAATGTTGTTGATCCGGCCGAGCCTGCCGGCCACGGTGTCTCCGCCGGCGAACAGGTCCCCGCCGCGTTCCTGGCTGTTGCTGTGTTCGCGGAGCCGGACGGCAAACCAAGCCGCGGCGTTGCTGCCGTCGGAGAGTTCAAAGACGGCCGTGTCGGGATCCGAGAGGAGCCCGGAGACGTCGGATTCACGCAGGTCGGACAGGACACCGGCCCCGAAGACCGAGCTGGCGCTTTCCATCGCGGGCCGCAGCACGTCGGTCACGGAGACGTGCCCCAGCTGGGACCCCGCACCGGCGGCCTCGTCAAGGAAAGTGCGGTCGCTGAGCATGAGGGCGAGGTCGGCGGTTACCGCGCCGACGAAGGTCGCCGTGACCGCCTGCCGGGCGTAGGCCGCCGCGGACCGGGCGGGCACCAGCGCGACAACTTTCAGGGCCACCGGGCTCGGCAGTTCCTCGACGAGCCGTTCCGCCGACATTTCGTGCTTGGTCAGGGTGATGCTCATCGTTGGTTCTCCTCGATTGTGACAATTACTGCGGCCGCCCGGGAGCCGTTGCGGGCCGGGGCGGCAGTGGCCAGCCGGGTTCCGTCCAGGGTGAGGTCAAAGGGCCGGTTTTCCAGGTGCGGCAGGGTCAGAACGTCGCCGACGGCGAGACCCAGGACCTGGCTCGGGGTAACGAACGACGTCGAGAGCCGTACGGACAGTTCCACCGGGACCTGCTCCAGTTGGGCGCTGACGCGGGCGGCCGCGTCTTCGCGGGAGTCGGTCGGGTTGACCTTCTTGAGCCGTCCCAGCAGGATGCCCGCCGGAACGGCCAGGGTGGCGGGGGCATTGACGTCGCCGACGCTCATGGTGAAGGAGGCAACGATCATCAGTTCGCTGGGTGCGGCGGCCTGGGCGAACTGGGAGTTGTATTGGATGGTGTCCACCCGGACGGCCTCGCTGAGCAGCGGACCCAGGGAATAGCCGAGGTCTTCGAGGGCCTCATCCATCAGGCCCTTGATCAGCGCCTGCTCGATCTGGGTGAACTTGCGGTCCGGCATGGGCGAATCGTTGGTGGCGCCGAGCATGCGGTTGACCCAGCCGAGGGCGGCCGGCCCGGGGAACTGCACCACGAGTTTGGAATCGTGGGCCTCCACGGTGCACAGGACCATGGCGGTGACGGCGGGCAGCGAGGCGGCGTACTCGTCATAGCTGAGCATGCTGACGTCTTCCAGGCGCACCACGGATTTGACGCGGACCTTGGCGGTGAGCTGGGTGCCCCACTGGCGGGCGAAGGTTTCGAAGGCGAGCTCCAGCACCCGGCTGTGTTCGCGCGCGAGCGTCGCAGGACGGCGGAAGTCATAGACGCTGACGGTCCGCTCCCGTGCCACTTCCCGCTCATCCAGAACACTCACGGTTGCCACTATCGGCAAGGGAACACGCGGCGTAAGCAATCCGCCGAAGGCAAAATACCGAAGGCAAAATGCGGGCAATATGGAGCCAGGGAACGCGGCCACGGAACGCGGGCAATCCGCCGTAGCCCGGAGCGGCTATTTCTCGCTGAGTTTCAAGGCCTCCGGAATCAGTGCCCGGACGACGTCGGGTTTGTCGGAGATGACCACGATGTCCACCCGGCGGTTCCGCTCCATGAGCGCCGGCGTGGAGTCGTCGTTGACCTGGCGGGCAGAACCGAACGCGACGGCACCGATCGTGCCGGGGGCTATGCCGCCGCGGTCCACCATGTACCGCAGGACATTGACGGCGCGCGCCGAGGACAGTTCCCACGTGGAGGGGTAGGCCGTGATGCCGTTCGCGGCATGGCCCTCGACCATGATTTCCATGCCTGCCGGTTTGAGGACCGGTGAGATGACCTGCAGCACCCGGGAGGCCCGGGAGGTGAGCTCGGGCCGGTCAGGTTCGAAGAACGCCTGCGATCCGACGAGCTTGACCGTCAGCCCGCGCTGGTCGATCTGGAACTCGACGTTCTCGCTCAGCCCGGCGGCCGCCAGGCCGGCCTGCATTTTCTGCTGCAGCGCCTTGAGTTTGTCCACTTCCTTGATCGCTTCAGCCATGTTCTCGGGGGATGCGGTGGCCGCGCCCTTGACGGCGGCGAACGCCTCGAGGTCCTCTTTCACGAGTTCCGGCGGCACCACAGTGCCCGACGCCGTGTCCACCGTTTCCGTCGCGACCGCGCCGAATCCCGTGGCCAGGGAGTTGCGGAGCTTTTCAAACTTGTTGGCGTCCACCGTGGACATCGCGAAGAGGACGATGAACATGCACATCAGCACGGTGACCATGTCCATGTAGGACGCCATCCAGCGTTCGTCGACGTGGTGTTCTTCCGGCTTCTTCCGCCCGCGCCGCCTGGGGCTCACGCTGCCTCGTCCATCCTGTCGGACTTGTCAGCGCCAGCCTTCTTGCCGGAGCCCTTGAGCTGGTGCTCGGGGACCATGGCGCGGAGCCGTTCGGCGAGCAATAGCGGCTGGGCGCCGGACTGGACCGACAGCATGCCTTCCATGAGCAGCGTCATCCGTTCGATGTCCAGTTCCGAGAGCCGGGCCATCCGGGCGCTGAAGGGAAGCCAGATGAAGTTGGCGGACAGCAGGCCCCACAGGGTGGCGACGAAGGCTGCCGCGATCATCGGCCCGAGGTGGTCCGGCGTGGAGAGGTTTTCCAGGACGTGGGTCAGGGACACCACGGTGCCGATGATGCCCACGGTGGGGGCATAGCCGCCGAGACTCGCGAAGAACTTGGAGTTGGCGTGATCGCTCCGGGACTTGGAGTCGATCTCGTCCTCCATGAGCATCCGGAGGTCCTCGGCGTCGGTGCCGTCGGCGATGTTCTGCAGGGCACGGGCCAGGAAGGGGTCTTTGACGCTGGCCGCCTCCTCTTCCAGGGACAGCAGGCCCTCGCTGCGCGCCTTTTCGGCGAAGCGGACCATCTGGTCAATGCTTTCCTGCGGCTTGGCGGTTTTGCCGAGGAACATCTTGGGAAGGGCTTTGAAGGCCTGGACGACGTCTTTGAGGGTGTTTCCGGCGATCCCGACCGCGAGCGTGGCGCCGAAGACCAGGATCATGGGGGCCGGCAGGAGCAACGCCGACAGGCTGGCGCCCTCGAGCGACACCATGGCGATAACGGAGCCAAAGGCGAGGAGCAGTCCAATGACTGTTGCGGGATCCATCGTTACTTTCTGGGTTGTGCGGGCGCCGTGGGGCCGGCGCCGTCGTCGTTGGGGTCGTCGTCCGGGTCTTCACTCCGGACCAGGCTGAGCGGATAGCCGGTGATGGCCGGAAAGTCCCGGGCCTTGCTCAGGATGTACGCCCGGTACTCCGCGATGAGCTCGACCACCTCGGCGAGGCTTTCGAGCACCACGTAGGCGGCGCCGTCGAGCGTCACCAAGTGCGTATCCGGGCTCTCGTGGATGCGTTCAATGAGGTCCGGATTGACCGCGAAGCGCGTTCCGTTGAGGCGTGTGACGACGATCATGGGCCGATTCTGCTCTGTGAGGGGAAGGGTGTTCTCCTCCGTACTGTCGGCAGCCGGGGCCCCTTCGTTAGGCGCCGCCGTCAGGCGCCTTGTCAACGTGCCGGTGCCCGGGGGCGGCCGGCGCAGCAACATTCCCCGTGCCAAGGCCGCCGCGCGGTATTAGGGTGGGATCTGACGGGGCCACCCGGCCCGCCCCGTTGGATGCCTGCTCCAGCGCAGTTCGTCCCGTGCAGTTGGTCCAGTGCCAGGAAACGACGGCCGCCCGCCTCATCAGGAAGGCCAGCCATGGCGCCATTTCCGGATTTTGAGCAGCCGTTGAACCCGTTTCCCCGCTACGCTGCCATGCGGGACAGGGAACCCGTTTTCCAGGACCCGGACACCGGCGTCTGGCACGTGTTCCGCTACGACGACGTGCAGCGGGTCCTGTCCGAGCACGCCACTTTTTCTTCCCGGATGGGCGGGGACAACCCTTCCGAAACGGGCCAGCTCTTCGCCGCCAGCCTGGTCAACACGGACCCGCCGCGGCACCGCCAGTTGCGTTCGCTCGTGACGCAGGCGTTCACGCCGCGGGCAGTCGAAGCGCTCGCCCCGCGCATCTCGGAACTGACCGACGAGTTGCTGGAGCCGGTGGTGGCCGGCGGCGCCACGGACCTGATCGAACAGCTCGCCTATCCGCTTCCGGTGATCGTGATCGCCGAACTCATGGGCATTCCGGCTTCGGACCGGGACCGGTTCAAGCTGTGGTCCGACGTGATCGTGAGCCAGACCCGCCCGGGCGCCGACGATTCCGTCCACACGGCAGCCAACCGGGAAATGACGGAGTACTTCATGGGCATGATCGAGGAGCGGCGGCACCGGCCGGGCAACGATTTGATCAGTGCGCTCCTCGCGGCCGAGATCGACGGGCAGAAGCTCAGCCCCATCGAGTTGCTCGGATTCTGCAGCCTGTTGCTCGTGGCGGGAAACGAGACCACCACCAACCTGATCGGCAATGCGGTGCTGTGCTTCACCGAATCGCCGGGCACGGCGGAACGCCTCGTCGCCGAGCCCGCCCTGCTTCCGCACGCCATCGAAGAGGTGCTGCGCTACCGCTCCCCCGTCCAGTCCATGTACCGGCTCTCAGCCGTCGACACGACCGTGCGCGGCCGCACCATTGCGGCAGGCTCGCCGATCATTGCCTGGATCGGCTCGGCGAACCGCGACGGGGAGCAGTTCCCGAGCCCGGACGAGTTCGACGTCGAACGCTCGCCCAACCGTCACCTCGCCTTTGGGCAGGGCATCCATTTCTGTCTGGGGGCGCCCCTGGCACGGCTGGAGGCCAGGATCGCGCTGGCGGCCGTGCTCTCACGGCTGCCGGGGCTTGCGGTAGAACCCGACGCAAAGTTGGAGCGGATGGAAAGCATGATCGTCTACGGGGCGAAACAGCTTCCCGTGACCTGGCAGGCTGCCTGACGGCGGGCGCGGCGTCAGGGGCGGCGGTAGTGAACGTCGCCGGCGCCCTCGGAGGCGGCCCCGAACCATGTCGGCAGGTGGTGGAGCAGATCGTCCTGGTCGTCGCCGATCCATGCGACGTGGCCGTCCGGTCGGAGCAGGACCGCGGGCGCGTCCAGTTCCCCGCTGGCGTCCGCGACGTGGTCGACCCGATCCGCCCATCCTGCCATCGAGAGTCCGCCGGTCTGGTCCAGCAGGAGCCCGCGGCCTTTGCGAGTAAGTTCGTACAGACGGCCCCGCGACAGAGGGATGTCGCGCAGTCGCCTGCCGAGCAGCTCGGGTCCTTCGCCGAAGTCGTAGCGGATCCCGATCGCGGTGATCTTCTCGGCCAGGAAACGGCTGACGTCCTCGAAGTCCATCAGATCGCTCAGCAGCCGCCGCACGGCCTGCGGGCCGGGCTCGGTGGACAGCAGCTCGCTCTGGGCGCGGGTGATGGTCAGCACGCCTTCGGCCACCGGGTGACGCTCGGCGTAATAGCTGTCCAGCAGCCCGTCCGGCGCCCATCCCTTGACCTCGGCGGCGAGCTTCCAGCCGAGGTTGAAGGCGTCCTGGATGCCCAGGTTCAGCCCCTGCCCTCCCAGCGGCGGGTGGACGTGCGCCGCATCGCCGGCGAGCAGAATACGGCCCACCCGATATTGCTCGGCAAGCCGGGTGGCGTCGCTGAAACGCGACAGCGAGCGTGGTGAGTGGACGCCGAAGTCGGTGCCTGCGAACGCCCGCAGCTGCGTCCGGAACTCCTCCAGGGTCGGCGGGACCGAGCGGTCCTCGGCCACGGCCGCCGCGGGCACGACGGCGCGGTACAGGCCGTTTCCGGCGGGGCCTATGCCGAACCCCTTGTGGGTTTTGCGCACCTGCTCGGCCACCTCGGCCAGCTGGTCCGGCGCCGCGGTCACCTCCACCTCACCCAGGAGCCACTCGGTCTTGGCCGGCTCGCCGGGGAATCCGATGCCGAGCAGCCTGCGCACCAGGCTGCGTCCGCCGTCGCAGCCGACCAGCCAGCGCGAGCGCAGCCGTGTGCCGTCAGCGAGTTCGACGCTCACCGCGTCCTCGTCCTGCTCGACCCCTGCCACCTCGCAGCCGCGGCGGATCTGGGCGCCGAGCTCACCGGCGCGCTCGGCCAGCAGGCGATCGGTGACGGGCTGGGGGATGCCCAGGATGTAGCCGTGTGCGGTGTCCAGGTTCACCGGCGGAGGCTTGTCGATTCCGGCGAAGCGACCGACGCCGCCGGGATACTGCTGCCCGTGGGCGAGGAACCGGTCCAGCAGCCCGCGCTGGTCCATGATCTCGATGCTTCGCGGGTGCAGGCCGAGCGAACGGACCGCCTGGCTCGGTTCCGCGTCCCTCTCCAGCACGAGCACGGCCACGTCGTGCAGCCGCAACTCGCTGGCCAGCATCATCCCCGTCGGGCCGCCGCCGCTAATGATCACGTCGAAAATATGGAACCCCAATCCCAGAAACTCACTGCCCGGATTGCCCGGTTGCGTCCCGCACCCTGAATGCGGGGGTGAGCCCGATCAGTACTCGCCCTTGATCACGAAGTAGGAGCCGCGAATAACGCCGGCCAGCTTCGATTTTTGGCGGGCGAACTTGAAGCGCGGCGCCAATTCCTCCGGAACTTCCATGCCGTAGGCAAGTTTGAACCCCACCGCTCTCTTCCCGCCGTCCTCGATGCTGTACATGACGTTGACCGACAGCCCCGACTCGTAAAAAACATAGGCCATCCGCAGCCCGTCGACGTCGAAGGCGGTCGCCTCCAGCGGGCGGGAGCCGATCACGATCTCGCGCTCGTCGCGGAGGATCCGGCTCACCCGGTCAACCACGTCAGGAACTTCGTTTGCGGGGCTCACCGTGAAGACGTGGCCGTACTTATTCCGGTAATAGCGGGCCTCGTTGGCGCGCAAGCCGGCGAGGGCCTCGGCGACCGGAGATGATTCCAAGCCCACGGTAGAAACGGTCTCAAAGTCAACGATGTACGGCATGTGCCCTCCTGGACAGACGTGTTGGGACCAATGCTAACGCGACGATCTGCTGCTGATAACGCGACGACGTCCTGCCGGACGCCGGAGGGCAAGCGCCTTTGAGGGTGCGATCCGAGGAGACAGCTCCGGGTCCGGCCATACCGGAAACCCAAAGCTGTCTCCCGAATCCTTAAGGGACAAGCGCGATTCCCCTCATTACCTCTTCTGTCGGGAAGTGGGGGGTGTCTCCTGACATTTCGAACAGAACGGGTGTCTCCTCGAGGAGCCGCCTGGATCAGCCGAAAAACGGACACCGAGAGCGAAAGTTGTCTCCTTGATTTTCTGCGGACGTAGTGCTAAAAGGCTTCGGGAGAGCCGGGGTTCGTGCCCCGACCGCCAGGAGCAGGGGCACACCACGGCGAACTTGTCCGCTTACGCTTCGTGCGGTTTCGAGTGGATTTTCAGCGCATGAGCGGGCCCCTGCGCATCTGAGCAGTGCTGCCGAGAATTTACGGCCCGCGCTGGGATGTTGAAACACAACCCCGGCGGAACGTAAGCGAGCCAGGCGCAAGGAGTACAGACACGACGACCACCCGCTAAGGAAACGTGGCGCACAGAGCTCAGAAGAAGATCTCGCCGAACGCAAGCGACCTGGGCGAGAACGTTGACTGCTGGCCGCAAGCGACCTGCGCGGGAGCGTTGACGGCTGCGATTCTCAAGACTTACGTGCGCGGAGTCCCGGGCCCTCCCTGTGCAGCTGTCACCTGGCTTCGGGGTCGACGGACAGCTTTGACTTCGTACTGCCCTTGGCGCTTCCGGGGCGGTGACCTTCGCTCGACGACCTGCTGGAATCGTCCGAAAGCAGCTCCTGAATGTTCACCCCTAAAACATCTGCTATGTCCCACAAACGCTCGTAGGCGACGCTTTTTTCCCCCCACTCGATGCCGATCACCATGTTGCGACTGAGACCTGCCTCAAGTGCCAGCGACATCTGAGTCAATCCTTGCGACGTTCGGATCTCTCGTATGCGCGATCCAACCTGCTTGCGGCGTTCCAGCCAACGCTGCAGCCGGGCCGGCGAAGTCTGGGTAGGTCTAATGGGCACACCTCATGCCACTAGAATAAAACACGTTTGTCAGCTCCACTAGTGAGACATTTAGCAAAATGCGATGTAGATCACCACAACGCGGGAAGACCATGCCACAAATTGGGCGCGGGGTCGTCTACTCCACTAGTGACAAATGAGGGTCAGCTCGCTCCTACGCGCCAAAGGCGCAGCCCGAGCTTTCTTTCACCTAGAATCCCCTTGTCATTCACACGATTGTCTGCTCCACTAGTGATACATATAGCCGGTTATATGGGCGGGAGGCCGGTTTCGATTCCGTTTTGAGGAGGGGCCATGGCTCCGATGTTCCTCCGGTACAGCCTGGCGAGGCAGCTGACACTTGCCGATCTATGGGCGATTGTGGAAGTTTTCTCCGAGCCGTGGAAGGCCACGGAGCGGGACATCATTGTCCGAACTGCTGACGGCCACGCTGTCGCTCTCGAAGTCGCCTTTGATGCGAGCGAGTTGTACTCTTCACCCGCCTCTGGGAGCAACGCCTGCCTTCAGAGCGAGGGAACCGCACGCAAAATCGAACCCCTCTGAACAGCGCAGCCACCCATTTTTGCGCGCTGGGTTCTCCGGAGTCATGCCTCCTGAATTGGTGAACCTTTTCCGCGGCAAAGGAGTCGGATCGATGGAGTCAAGAGACCGGAAAACCCTTGTCGAGGGCCAACACCACGCCCACCCGGACATGTACGGCACAGTCGACGACGTGCAGGTTGCCATCGAGGACATCACCGGGGCCAGCTGGATCACCGGGCTCTGTTTGAGGCGTTCCAGATCGAGATGGCCGCCAGCGGCGCCCCGGGACAAGCACGTACCGGCTGGTTCCGCCCGTCCGGGATGGGATGTCGGTCAGGAGCGGAACGTTTGTCCACGATCCTCCGCCTGGCGCGCACTCCGCCAGGACCGGGGCTGCCGACAGCGGCGCCCCCAGTGGCCTGCCGCCGTCACCCGGTTCCCATGGGCCTTGAGCAGTGGCGCGGGCGGCAGAGGCGTTCCCGGCGATACGGGCCTTCAGGAAGCCAATGACGTCAGCCATGGCCTTGCCCCTTGCGGTCCCGGGGCCGGTCGGGGATCTCCTCACCGTCCCGGCATCATCGGCCCGGGTCCGGGTCGCGGGGATCCTCTTGACCGATGTCCGCCGCGCCCAGAACGTCCGCTGCCGGCGAGTCCGTCCTCTCGTGCGAGCGGATCTGGAGTTCGGGGTGGTGCAGGTCCAGGGCGGGACGTTCGGAGCGGATGCGGGGCAGGGAGGTGAAGTTGTGGCGCGGGGGCGGGCAGGACGTGGCCCATTCCAGCGAGGCGCCGAAGCCCCACGGGTCATCAACGGTGACTTTTTCGCCTTTGCGCCAGGTGATGTAGACGTTCCAGAAGAACGGGAGCAGCGAGGCGCCCAAGAGATAGGAGGCAATGGTGGAGAACTGGTTCATCCACGTGAAGTTGTCCTGCGGCATGTAGTCGGCGTAGCGGCGGGGCATGCCCTCGACGCCGAGCCAGTGCTGGATCAGGAAGGTGCCGTGGAAGCCGAGGAACAGCATCCAGAAGTGGATCTTGCCGAGGCGCTCGTTGAGCATCGTCCCGGTCCACTTGGGCCACCAGAAGTAGAACCCGGCGAACATGGCGAACACGACGGTGCCGAAGACCACGTAGTGGAAGTGCGCCACCACGAAGTAGGAGTCCGAGACGTGGAAGTCCAGCGGCGG
>NZ_FUZD01000046.1:0-1893 GCF_900168135.1 Arthrobacter sp. 49Tsu3.1M3 | reverse complement strand
GGCGACGCGAGCGTCTTGCCCTTCAGGTCGGCGGCCGAGTTGATGCCGGGCTTGACCACCAGCTGCGCTCCGCCGGACGCGGCGCCGGCGATGATACTGATGGACTGGCCGTTGCTCTTGACATAGGAGTTGATGGCCGGATTGGGGCCGATGTACGTGGCGTGTTGAGGCGGGCGCCCTGGCGGTCGCCTCACAGTGTCTTCGCTGTGCGCTGAACCTCTACTTCTGCAGGAAGGTCAGCAATGTCTGGTTGAACTCATCTGGATGGCTCACGTTGCAGCCGTGCGGTGCGCCGTGGATGACGTGCAGGTCACTGCCGGGCAGGGCTGCATGGGTGCGGGCACCGGATCCTTCGAAGGGTACAGTGCCGTCGCCGTCGCCATGCAGGACGAGGGCCGGGACGGGGACCTTGGGCAGGTCCTCGCGGAAGTCGGTGGCGCCGAAAGCTTCCATGCAGGCCAGTGCCGCCTTCTTGTCAGCCTGCTTGCAGAGCTGGAGGGCTTCCTGACGCTGCTGCTCGGTGACTTTAAGCTCCCCGTTGACGGAGAAAAATTGCCGGGTGAATTCGTCGTAGAAGGAGTCTTCGTCCTTGGTCAAACCAGCAGTCATCTCGGCTGCTGCGTCCTTGGTAAGTGGCCCGTCCGGGTTGTCCTGGCCTTGCATCATGTACGGGGTGACGGCAGCGGCGAAAACGACGCTCCGCACCCGGTCCGTACCGTACTTGGTGAAGTAGCGGGCTACTTCACCACCGCCCATGGAAAATCCGACGAGGGTCGTGTCGGTGAGTTCGAGTGCCTCAAGGAGCGTGTGCAGGTCTTCCGTGAGGATGTCGTAGGTATAACCGGTGCGGGGCTTGTCGCTACGTCCAAAGCCCCGCCGGTCATAGGTGATGACCCTGTACCCAGCCGCCTGCAGGGCCGGCACCTGGGCTTTGAAGGATTCCCCGGACAGGGGCCACCCATGAATGAGGACGACTGGGCGGCCCGCGCCCCCCGTGTCATCGACGTGCAGGTTCGTGTCCTTGAACAGGCCGTGATGGGCAGTAACTTCAGTCATAAGAGCCTCCAACTGTGAGATGCGTCGGCGTACAACGCCGACTCTAACTGATTCGTCAGCAGGCTGTCTTTTGGATGGGTCCTCCCTCGCTACCATGATCTATCGGTCAGCAGAAGGTCTAACGCCCGCGAACGCAACAGCTCGAGGGCGGGCGGACGCGGCAAACGCCGTTGCAGGGCGTGGCGTCCGCTGGCGCCACAATCCTGGGCCAGAACTACTTCAAACAGGTCGCGTGGGGGGCAGCTGCTCAAAGTCGTGCCGTTCGTCCGGGGGTGGAGGGGCGGCTGACACGGAACGAATCAAGGGCGCCGTCAACGCCGGGCAGCATCCGGCCTCCTTGATGCCCACTCCCTGGTGCCGACGGCTGGGAAAGGGGAACCAGCAGGATCGGGCCCGGGGCATCGGTCTTCCACAGCCTCTTTTCAACTCAGGACCGCCGTGGTTAGGATATTTTTCTCCGGACGGTAAGCAGAGCCCGTCCTCATCGTCCCAGCGACAGCGCCGACGGGCGGTTCCCCGCAGCAGGTCATCTCCCTGGAGGGCCAGGACAGTAGCGAGTCTGCATCTGCGGTTCAGGGCCACCCTGGTGGCCGAGGTCCGCTGATCGTCTCCCACTGACGGGGGAAGGAGTGGAACATCATGTCAGGTCACTTCGAAGTACTCTCGGCCCCTGAAGGCGGATACACATTCAGGCTGGTGGATTCCTCCGGCAAAACACGAGCGGCGTCGGGGACCTACCCGACGAAGCAGGCCGTGGCCGCTGCGATAGCGGTCGTCCGGGAGATTGCCGGTACCGGTCTGGTCCGCGACTGGAGCAAGAATCACCACGGGGAAACG
>NZ_FUZD01000010.1:0-137688 GCF_900168135.1 Arthrobacter sp. 49Tsu3.1M3 | reverse complement strand
GCTGGCGCCGGCGAGCACGGTGGATGCGCGCACGGTGCTGGCGGCGTTCAAGTCCCGGGACATGGTGGGGCACCTGCAGGCGCTGCAGCGGGTGGCCGATGCCAACGGCGGGAACCGGGCCTCGGGGACCCCGGGGTATGAGGAGTCGGCCCGGTACGTCGAGGAACAGCTCCGCGCGGCCGGGTACGCACCGGTGCGGCAGAGCTTCACGTTCAAGGAGGACGGCCGGCGCGGCAAGACGGTGGAGTCCTTCAACATCCTGGCCGACACCGGGGGCAATGCCGGGCATACCGTGGTGGTGGGCGCGCATCTGGACTCCGTGCGGGAGGGGCCGGGCATTGATGACAACGGCAGCGGGGTCGCGGCGGTCCTGGAGACCGCGCGGTGGATGAAGGAGGCCGGGATCGCGCCGGTTAACCGGGTCCGGTTCGCGTTCTGGGGCGGTGAGGAGGACGGCCTGTACGGGTCCCAGCACTACGTCGACGAGCTCAGCGCGGCCGAGATCGGCCAGACCGCGGCGAACCTGAACGTGGACATGGTGGCCTCGCCCAACGGGGTCCGCTCGGTCCATGACGGGGACGGGACGGACTTCGGCCACGCCGGCCCGGCCGGGTCCAAGGCGATCGAGGACGTCTTCTTCCGCTACTTCCAGGAGAACGCGCTGCCGGCGGAGACCACGCCCTTTGACGGCGGCTCGGACTACGATGCCTTCCTCTCGGCCGGCATTCCCGGCGGCGGGCTGTTCACCGGCGATGAGAAGAGGAAGACCCAGGCCCAGGCGCAGGCCTACGGCGGGGTGGCGGGCAAGGACCTCGATCCCTGCTACCACGAGGCCTGCGACACGATCGCCAACACCAACCCGGAACTGCTCACCGAAATGTCCGGCGCCCTGGCCTACGGCACCGTGGCCTACGCGATGGCCAGGACCGGCTAAACACCGGCTTCGCCTTTCCAGCGACTCTCAAGACGGTGTCGCATCCCTCGCCCCGTTCGCCGTCGCCGTCGCCGTCGGCCGAGGAAGTCGGATGTCCCTGGCGCCGGCGCCCATGTCCGGCGGATGCCCGGCGGCCGGCATTTTTCCGAGTAGCCCGGGGCCGCCAGGGGTGAGGAACCCCGCCGATTCGGGTAGTTAATCAGCCGTTTGAGGGGAAAAGACAGGTACCCGCTACTCAGGTGCTGTGATTTTCCTGAGATTACGATAAGAAACGGAAAAGCATTTGGGCAGGCGCCTAGGATCTGCCCAGTTCCCGCCGAGAGCACCTCTTCTAGAGCACCTCTATACGGGAGTAAATACGGGCCCCGTGAAAGCAACGGTCAGTGCGCCACAGGCGCTGCGCTGCCCCCTTCCCGCGCCCGTCATCCGGAAAACCCGGGCTGTGTTTACGCTCGGGCAACTTCGCTAGTCGGAAGTACGGGGGACATCGACAGATGGATATCTTCGAAAGCTTGGAGTCAGAGGTCCGCAGCTACTGCCGCAGTTGGGACACCGTGTTTGAACGTGCGTCCGGCAGCAGCCTCTACAGTGAAGACGGCAGAGAATATTTGGACTTCTTTTCCGGCGCCGGAGCACTGAACTACGGGCACAACAACCCGGTGCTGCTGCAGCCGCTGGTGGACTATCTTCAATCCGGCGCAATCGTGCATTCACTCGACATGAAAACACCGGCCAAGCGGCGCTTCCTGGAAACCTTCCGGGAGTTGATCCTCGAGCCCAGGAATTTGGACTACAAAGTCATGTTCCCCGGACCGACGGGAACAAACTCAGTGGAGGCGGCCCTGAAGCTTGCCCGGAAGGTTACCGGCAGGCAGCATGTCCTGAGCTTCACCAATGCGTTTCACGGGATGACCCTGGGATCGTTGGCGGTCACGGGCAATTCAATGAAGCGGCAGGGAGCCGGCGTTCCGCTGACGAACACATCGAGCATGCCCTATGACGGGTTCTTCAATGGTCAGATGCCGGACTTTCTATGGCTCCGGCAAGCCCTGGAGGACAGGGGATCGGGCATCGATAAGCCCGCAGCGGTCATCGTGGAAACCGTCCAGGGCGAGGGTGGGCTCAGGGCCGCCCGGGCGTCCTGGCTGCGCGGTCTTGCCGAGCTGTGCCGGCAACACGACATCCTGCTCATCGTGGATGATGTGCAGGCCGGATGCGGACGGACCGGGACCTTCTTCAGCTTCGAGGAGGCGGGGATCACTCCGGATATCGTCTGCCTGTCGAAGTCCATCTCGGGCTTTGGACTACCGTTGGCACTGACACTGTTCAAGCCCGGACTGGATATTTGGAAGCCCGGTGAGCACAACGGAACTTTCCGGGGGCACAACCCGGCATTCGTCACCGGCGCCGCTGCCCTGGAGCACTACTGGCGGGACGGCAGCTTCCAGTCAAGTGTCGCGGGACTCATTTCCCAGCTCCACGAGGGGCTTACCCAGATCGCAGCGGGCGTCGAAGGCGCCACGGTCCGCGGCCGGGGACTGCTCGCGGGTGTTTACTACCCCAACCCCGAGACTGCGGAGAAGATTGCGGCTGAATCCTTTGCCCGTGGTCTGCTCGTGGAAACGTCCGGACCCGAAGGTGAAGTGGTCAAGACGATGCCCGCGCTGACTATCAGCCCCGAGGATCTGCAGAAGGGACTCGATATTCTCGCTGCAGCCGCAGTGACTGTGACCGGGGAGCCGGTGGCCTTGGGATCAACCATTTGACCATCCGAACAGGGCAAAACGGCTCAAAGGGGCCAGTGCCCCTTGCAAGAATCGAAGTAGATTTCGGGGAGCAAAATGGGTACCCGCAAGGCAACAGCTTTCAATGACAGTGATCTAGCGGAAACCGACCGGGCGATTCCCCCGGGTAGTGTCATCGTTCAAAAGTTTGGCGGTTCGTCTCTGGCGGATGCCGCAGGTATCCTCCGGGCAGCCGAGCGGATCGCCAAAACGCGGACCAACGGCTATCGGGTCGTGGCGGTGGTGTCCGCCATGGGGGACACCACCGATGAACTCTGCGATCTTGCCGCGGAAGTCTCCGCCCGGCCCCTGCCTGTGGACCTTGACGCCCTGCTGAGCATCGGCGAGCTTGTGTCCTCCGCCCTTTTGGCGATTGCCCTGGCGGACCTCGGCCAGCTGCCCCGCACGTTTACCGGCAGTGCGGCCGGCCTCATTACCGACAACATCCACGGCAAGGCACACATCACTGACGTCAGGCCGGACCGCGTCCGCAGTAGCCTGGCCCGTGGCGAGGTCCCCATCGTCGCAGGATTCCAGGGCAGGACGCAGAAGCGGAACAGGGTGACCACGCTCGGCCGTGGCGGCTCGGATCTCACCGCGGTCGCCTTGGCCGCTGCGCTCGAAGCCGATATTTGCGAGATATACACGGACGTCGACGGCGTCTACACCGCGGACCCCCGGGTGGTCCCGACGGCGCGGAAGATCGAGATTCTCTCGAGCGAGGAAATGCTTGAGTTCGCCGCCTCCGGCTGCAAGGTACTGCACCTAAGGTGTGTTGAATACGCCCGCCGGTTCGGTATTCCGATCCATGTGAGGTCCTCCTTCGTGCCGGAGCCCGGGACGTTGATCCTGCCTGGCCTTGACCGTCATCCACTGCTCCAGCCCGCCAGGGAACAACCCGAGGTGACCGGAGTAGCCGGGGTCAACTCGGCGTCGAAAATCACTGTGGTGGGAATTCCGGACCAGCCGGACAGCATGGCACGCATCTTGCATGTCCTCTCCCGTTCCGGGGCGCATGTCCAGGCAATTGTCCAAAATACGGGCCCAGTCCCGAGGCGTTCCGACGTTGCCCTGATCGTGCCTGCTGCCCATGCAGGCAACGCCCTTGCTGTGCTGGATGCCGAAAAGGGAAGCATTGGATTTGAAGGTTTGCAGCACGACGACAAGGTGGGCCGGGTGTCCATTACTGGACTGGGCATGCGGTCGTCCCCGGAAATCTTCTGCACCTTCCTCAAGGCCCTGTCCGACGCCGATGTGGAGCTCGACCTTGTCGACATCTCCGAGACGTCCGTGGGGGCTGTCACGCACGCCGACCGGCTCGCGGATGCCGAGCGCGCTGTCCGGCTGGCCTTCGGCATGACCCCGGCGGACGAGGCAACGGCGGCGGGTCATGAAGGCCATCTCACACCCGCTGTTGGTCCCCCGCTCCAGACGTGGGTCCCGATTTCCGGCCAGGATATGACCCCTGTTCCGGCGGGTGACAGAACTGTGTCACGTCACTTCTAGCGAAGGAGCTAAAGGATGGGCAAGACCGCGAGGATCGGCAACGGCCTCACCAGACCTCCCGAGTTGCGGGGAATCATGTCGATGATCGGCGGCTCGGAAGGCGGAACTGTCCTGACGTCGGCTGCGCCCGATCAGGCCGCCCGCTGGCAGCGGGGTGAGCGGTTGGACCGGCTGTTTGAGGATAGTTGCGACCGCTTGCGGGAGCAGGGACGCAGCGACCAGGTTGCCGTCGATGCGGGGGACGTTGTCCTGACGTACACGGAGCTGGATGAGCGGGCTAACCAACTGGCGCGGCATCTCCTGGTGTGCGGTGCCCGGCCGGGTGACCGCATCGCCCTGCTGTTTGACCAGCCATGGCGGGCCTACGTGGCGATGCTGGCCGTTCTGAAGATCCACGCGGCCTATGTTCCCCTGGACCCTGGATTTCCCCCTGACCGTCTTCAGTACATTGTCGAGGACGCCAACGTGGCCATGGTCCTGTCTTTATCCCATCTGAGGGATCTGTTGCCTGAGGTAGCCGCCGTCACAGTGTGCCTCGATGATGTGCAGGCCCAGATCGACGCCAAGGATTCTTCCCGCCTGGGAAGCGAGGACCATGGCGGAACGAAGGATGAGCTGGCATACATTATCTACACCTCCGGCTCGACCGGCCGGCCCAAGGGCGTGGCAGTGGAGCAGGCCAGCATCTGCAATTTTGTCCGGGTGGCCTCAGACATCTACGGGATTGAGTCCACGGACCGCGTGTACCAGGGCATGACGATCGCCTTCGATTTCTCGGTGGAGGAAATCTGGGTTGCCTGGATGGTCGGAGCCACGCTGGTGCCCAAGCCGGGCCGGTCCAGCATGCTGGGTGCCGAACTCGCGGAGTACCTGCAGGAAAAACGGATCACTGCCCTTTGCTGCGTTCCAACGTTGCTGGCGACGCTTGACGAGGACCTGCCCGATTTGCGGTTCCTGCTGGTCTCCGGCGAGGCGTGCCCGAAGGATCTCGTGATGCGCTGGCACCGCCCCGGCCGGCGTTTCCTGAACGTCTACGGCCCCACCGAGGCGACCGTGACTGCCACCTGGTCGGTCCTGGACCCGGACCTGCCCGTGTCCCTCGGAGTGCCCTTGCCCACCTACACCGCGGTCATTGTGGATCCCGCCGAGCTTCGGGCCCTGCCGCGCGGTGAAATGGGAGAAATCGGCCTCGCAGGGGTGGGGCTGGCGCGCGGCTACGTGAACCGTCAGGACCTGACGGAGCGGGCCTTTGTCCCGGATTTCCTCGGAATTGAGAACAATCCCTCCGGCCGGATTTATCGCACCGGGGACCTCGGACGGGTGAACGACGACGGGCAACTCGAATACTTTGGCCGGATCGATACCCAGGTCAAAATACGTGGCTACCGCATCGAACTGAGCGAAGTAGAATCCGTCCTCCTGCAGCTCCCCGGCATTGCGCAGGCAGTCGTTCAGACCTACGAGCCGGAACAAGGAACCGTCGAGCTGGCCGCCTACTACACCCTGCGCCAGGACGTTGAGGGCGTGGATGCCCATGACCTCCACCGGATGCTGCGCACCAGGCTTCCCGGCTACATGGTTCCTGCCTATTTTGAACAGCTGGACTCCGTTCCCATGATGGCCAGTGACAAAGTGGACAGGAAGCGGCTACCCCGTCCCGAACACAGGATCAGCCGGGCGGCCGCGGGGTCCTTCACCGCCCCGACAACCGCCGCCGAAGAGGCCCTGGCCGCGCAGCTCGGCGCCGTCCTGAGCCTTGAGAAGGTTTCCACCGATGCCCACTTCTTCAACGACCTTGGAGCCGACTCGTTGTTGATGGCCCGCTATTGCGCCCGCATCAGGAAGGAAACCGCCCTGCCCGCAGCCGCCATGCAGGATATCTATGAGAACCCGACGGTCCGGCAGCTCGCCGCGTGCCTCGAAGCCCGGCACAGTGAATCCGTCCTCAGCGCGGCCGTAGCCGAGACCGAACCTGCGCGCCCGGTCCCGATGCCACCACCCAGCACCTTCCAGTTCGTCATGTGCGGGGCAATCCAGTTGCTGATTTTCCTGGGTTACACTTCGTACGCTGCTTCCCTGCTGATTATCGGCTTCCAGTGGACATCGGGGGGTAGCAATCCATTTGACATGTGGCTGCGGTCCATTGGTTTCGGCGCTGCCATGTTCCTGATCCTGTCCGTGACGCCGATCCTCGCCAAGTGGGTTCTGGTTGGGCGGTGGAAGCCGGGCAACATCCGAATATGGAGTCTGGCTTATCTCCGTTTTTGGGCAGTCAAGACACTTACCAGAGCAAATCCACTGGTCTTGTTTGCCGGCTCTCCCCTGTATGTGGTGTACCTGCGGCTCCTGGGCGCCAAGATCGGCAAGGGAGCGGTGATCTTCTCGCGGAAGGTGCCTGCGTGCCCGGACCTGCTCAGCGTCGGGGACAACACTGTCATCCAGAAAAACTCATCGTTCCAATGCTATCGGGCGCGCTCGGGCATGATTGAAACCGGTCGCGTGATGCTGGGTAGAAATGTGCTTGTTTCGGAGAAAACCACGCTGGACATCGGTACGTCGATGGGAGACAACACACAGCTGGGACACGCTTCATCGTTGCAGACCGACCAGGCTGTACCTGATGGACAAACCTGGCACGGTTCGCCTGCGGCGCGCACCAACACCAATTACCTGCGCGTCCCGGCCGCCAATTGCAGCACGCGACGTAGGGTCATTTTCAGCGTCCTCCAGTTGTTCAACCGTTTGGTCCTGGTGGTTCCGGCGGGCATTCTCGGGCTGGCCGTCCTCCTGCCGCCGTACCTGAGCACTGGACACCTGCAGTTGGGCTCCCCAAACTTTTTCATAGACGTACTCGCCGTAACGCTGATTCTTTTCGTTGTCGGGCTGATCACCGGCCTGATCGTCATCTTCAGCATCCCGCGTTTGCTCAACCGCTTCATCAAGCCGGAAAAGGTCTATCCCCTGTACGGTGTGCACTTCACTATCCAGCGCATGATGGCCCGCGTGTCCAACGTCAAACTGTACAAAGACGTCTTCGGCGACAGTTCCTACATCGTGCACTATCTTAAGGCCTTGGGTTATAACCTCGGCAGGGTGGAGCAAACCGGGTCAAACTTCGGCCCCACGCTGGCCCACGAGTCGCCGTTCCTGAGCTCAGTGGGGACAGGCACCATGGTCGCGGACGGCCTCAACATGATGAACGCCGACTTTTCAAGCACGTCGTTCCGGCTCTCACGGGTTCACCTGGCTGGCCACAATTTCCTCGGTAACGCCATCAGTGTTCCGATCGGATCCAAGGTCGGGGAGAACTGTCTTTTAGCCACGAAAGTGATGATTCCGATCGACGGTCCGATCCGTGCCGATGTGGGTCTGCTGGGGTCACCGCCGTTCGAGATCCCCCGGTCTGTTCAGCGTGACGCCCAGTTTGATGAACAGACGATTGCAGAGGCGCGGAACAGCGCTCTCCCGGCAAAGAACCGGCACAACATCCTGAGCATGGTGCTGTTCCTGGCCGTGCGCTGGTTCCTATTGTTTGTCGCCACGCTCAGCGCCGCCGTTGCCGTGTCGGCATTCAGCTTCCTCGGTGTGCTGGCGATCGCAGCCATGATGCTCACCCTGCTGTTGTTCCGCGTACTGATTGCCGTGGTTGTTGAGCGCTCGGTCATGGGCTTCCGCCACCTGAAGCCGCAATACTGCTCCATCTACGACCCCTACTTCTGGCGGCACGAACGTCTATGGAAGCTGCTAGCCATGCCGGGCTTTAACGGAACTCCGTTCAAGCCCGTAATCTGGCGAATGCTTGGCGTGAAGGTTGGCAAGCGGCTCTACGATGCCGGCGCCAACATACCGGAGAAAACTCTTGTGGCTATCGGTGATGACTGTGCATTCAATGAAGGATCCACCATTCAGGGCCACTCCATGGAAGACGGGGCCTTCAAGTCCGATTACATCGTTCTCGGCAACCGCTGCACCCTTGGCGTGGATTCCTGGGTCAATTACGGGGTGACGATGCAGGATGGTTCGTCACTCGGTGCCGACGCCCTTCTGATGAAGGGCGAAGACGTTCCGGAAAATGCAATATATTCCGGCAATCCGGCGCGCGAGGTGACAAGCCCCGTCGCCCCCGAGCCGCTCGCGGCCGTGGTTTCTGGGAGCCTTCGCCACGGCGTTCCGCGCCACGGTGGCGCCCGCCACCGTGAAGCCGTCGCTGCACCCGCTGGACTCGTCAGATTCTCGAAGGCAACTTACGCAACTCACGGAACGCACAGGGCTCCCAAAGCAGCACGAACCCAAGTCAAGCCTAACGTCGAGGCCGAGGACAAGGCAGGGACGCCGGGTTCTGGTTCCTAGTGCGAACTGGTTGGCAGGGGAGCGTCTTCGGGGAAGTCGTCGGGGAAGTCCTCGGTCACGGCCGGCCCGGAATGGCGTCCACGGCGCAGCGGCTTCTGTAGTGCCCTGCGCTCGCGCCGGCCTTCCACGAGCCGGTACAGCACCGGGACCAGGATGAGTGTGAGGGCGGTGGAGGACACCAGGCCGCCGATCACCACGATCGCCAGGGGCTGGGAGATGAATCCGCCGCCGCCGGTCAGTCCCAGCGCCATCGGTGTCAGCGCGAACACCGTGGCGAGCGCCGTCATGAGGATGGGGCGGAGGCGCTGGCGGGCGCCGTGCGTGATCGCGTCCGCCACGTTCATCCCGGGTTCGCCGTTTCGCGGCTGGCGGTACTGGTTGATGAGGTCGATCAGCACAATCGCGTTGGTCACCACGATGCCCACGAGCATCAACATGCCGATCAGCGACGGCAGGCCCAACGGCACGCCGGTCACCACGAGCAGGGCGATTGCGCCTGTCGCGGCGAACGGGACGGAGACCAGCAGGATCAGCGGCTGCACGAGCGACTTGAACGCAGCCACCATGATCACGTAGACGATCGCGATGGCGGCCAGCAGCGCGAACCCGAGCTGGCGGAACGAATCGGCCTGCTGCGTCGTGGCGCCGCCGATCGTCGCGGTCACCCCGGGCGGCAGCTGGACTGACTTGAGCCGGTTCTGCACCTCGGTGCTGACCGCGCCGAGGTTGGAGCCCGACGGCGTCACCGAGACCCGCGCGGTGCGCTGGCCGTTGCTGGCGGTGATGGAGACGGGGACGTCCACCTGCTCCACCGAGGCGATGCTGCCCAGCGCAACGGCGCCGGCCGCCGTCGGGAGCGGGATGTCCCGGACGGCCTCAATGCTCGTGAAGCGGGTGCCCTCGCCGATCCGGACCGGGAAGTCGTTGGTGTCGATGCGGACCGTCCCGGCCGGAATCGGGCTGATCGTGGCGGCCAGGACCCCGGCCACGCGCTCCTCGTTCAGGCCGGCCGCAACGGCCTTGGCGCGGTCCACTTTGACCTGGACCACCGGCTGGCTGGCGGCCAGGTTGGTGGCCACCTCGCTGCTGCCCGGGACACCGTCCATGGCCTTGACCATCGCGTCACTGGCCGTCTGGAGATCGGCGGTGGTGGCGGCCTTGAGGGTGATGTCCACGGTTGAGGAAGTGCCGAAGCCGCCCTGCTGGGAACCGACCGTGATCTTTCCGGCGTCGCCGAGCTTGGAGAGTTCGCTGCGGACGGTCTCCTGGAGCTTGCCCTGGTTGGCTTTCTCGTCCGTCACCACGGTGAACGTCGAATTGGACGCGCCGGAGGAGAGCAGGGCCGAGAAACCGGTCTGGGCGTTGCCGGTGGTGGCCTGGACGTCCTTGATTCCGTCGATGCCCCGCAGGGTGTCCTCGACGCGGATCGCCGAAGCGCTGGCCTCGTCAAGGCTGGTCCCTGCGGGCAGGGCCTGCTTGACGGTCATGCTGTTCTCGCCGGAACGGCCCAGGAGGTCGGTGGCGAGCAGCGGGGACATCGCCACGGTGCCGGCAAGCACCAGGGCGGCGGCGACCAGGGTGAGGACCGGGTGCCGCTGCGTGCCGGACAGGACAGGCAGGTAGCCGCGCTGCAGGAGCGTGCTCTGCTCGGCCTCGTGCGCCTTGGAGGCGATGCCGGCGGAGGAAGCCGGAGAGCCGGTGACGGCGGGTGTGCGCAGGAACCAGTAGGCCAGCACCGGCACGATGGTCAGCGAGACCAGCAGCGAGGAGAGCAGGGCAATGGTCACGGTCAGGGCGAACGGCCGGAACAGCGCGCCGGCCAGGTCGCCGACGAAGGCGATGGGCAGGAAGACGGCCACGGTGGTCAGGGTGGACGCCGTGATGGCGCCGGCGACTTCGCGGATGGCGGTCCCGATCGCGGTGATCTTGTCCTCGCCGTAGCTCAGGTGCCGTTTGATGTTTTCGATGACCACGATCGAGTCGTCCACGACGCGGCCGATCGCGATGGTGAGCGCGCCAAGGGTGAGGATGTTGAGTGAGTAGCCGGTGCCCGAGAGGCCGATGAACGTGATCAGCAGGGACAGCGGGATGGACACGGCCGTCACCAGGGTGGCGCGTACGGACATCAGGAACACCAGGATCACCAGGACGGCGAAGCCCAGTCCCAGCAGGCCCTCGGTGGTGAGGTCCTTGATGGACTTCTCGATGAACGGCGCCTGGTCGAAGACCGGGGTGAATTTGGCGTTGGAGCCAAGCTCGGCCTCCAGCTGCGGGATGGCGTCCTTGACCGCATGGGAGATCGCGACGGTGTCGCCCTCGGGCTTCTTGGTCACGGACAGGGCGAGGGTTTCCTTGCCGTTGGTCCGCGTGATTGACGTGCGGGCGTCCTCGACCAGGCTGACATCCGCAACGCTGCCGATCGTTGCCGCATCGCGGGCCGCGCCGAGGGGGAGGGCCTTGATCGCGTCGAGGGAGTCCACCGGGCTGCCGATCTGCAGCGAGAGGGTTTTGCCCTGTTCCTCGACGGTGCCGGCCGGGACCAATGCACCGTTGTTCTTCAGTGCGTCGCTGATGGACTGGAGGCTCGCGCCCGATGCCGCCAGGTCCCGCGGCCGCGGCAGGATCTGGATGTGCTGCGTGGCGCCGCCGGTCACGTCGGCGCCGCGCACGCCGTCGAGCTTCTGCAGCCGGGGGACGCTGAGCCGGGCGAGATCGGCGTTGAGTTCACTGAGCGGCTTGTCCGAGGACACGGCGAGGAAGACGATCGGGAAGTCGCTGATGCTCCCGGCGATCGCCTGCGGCTGGACGTCCTTCGGCAGGGCCTGCTTGGCGTTGGAGATGGCGCGGTCGATCTGGTTCCGGGCCCGGTCCAGGTTGGAGCCGTAGGTGAACGCCAGGGAGATCTGCGAGACTCCGTTCCGGGACGTTGACGACGTCGACTCCAGCCCCTCGACGCTGTTCAGCGCCTTTTCCAGCGGGGCACTGATCTGCTTGTCCACGACTTCCGGCGACGCGCCGGGCATCGAGGAGATCACGGTGATCTGCGGGAACTCGATGGAGGGGATGAGTTCCTGTTTCAGCGAGGACATCGTGATCACGCCGAAAACGCAAGCGAACACCGTGATCAGCGCGATCAGGGCCCGGTTGGCGAGAGACAGCTTTGCGAGCCGGAACATCTCATGGTCTCCTGGTGGGTCGGGGGCGTCCTGCACAACGGGACATCAAAAAACGGGGACGTCACGGGTTGCAGCGGTCCCAAACCAGCAGTGTAAACCAGCCGCGGCCGGGCACCGGCTCAGCTGCTGGCGGTGACCTGTTCGAGTTGCAGCGTCTTGGCCGTCTCGGCTTCCAGCTTGGCGGCGAGCTCAGGGTTGTCGTTGAGCTTGACGCCGTAGCCGGGCATCATGTCCTTGAGCTTGGACTGCCAGCCCTTGAAGTTCTTCGGGAAGGACTTCTGGAGCAGCTCGATCATGATCGGCACGGCCGTGGACGCGCCCGGGGATGCGCCCAGCAGTGCGCCGATGGTGCCGTCACGTCCGGCGATGACCTCGGTGCCGAACTGCAGCACGCCGCCCTTCTTCGGGTCCTTCTTGATGATCTGGACCCGCTGGCCGGCGGTGATGAGCTCCCAGTCGCCGTCCTTGGCCTCGGGGTAGTACTCCCGCAGGGCCTCGACCTTGTCGCCGTGGCGCTTGGCGACTTCCTTGATCAGGTAGGCGGTGAGGTCCATGTTGTCCTTGGCCACGGCCAGCATCGGGATGATGTTGGAGGGGCGGATGGACAGCGGCAGGTCCAGGTAGGAGCCGCTCTTGAGGAAGTTCGTGGAGAACCCGGCGTACGGGCCGAACAGCAGGGAGCGCTTGCCTTTGACGTAACGGGTGTCCAAGTGGGGCACGGACATGGGCGGGGCGCCGACAGACGCCTGGCCGTAGACCTTCGCGCTGTGCTGGGCAGCGATGCTCTCGTCGGTGCAGCGGAAGAACTGGCCGGAGACCGGGAAACCGCCAAACCCCTTGCCTTCCGGGATGCCGGAGGCCTGCAGCAGGTGCAGGGCCCCGCCGCCGGCCCCGACAAAGACGAACTTCGCGTGGATGGAGCCGTGCTCGCCGCTCTTGGCGTGCTTCAGCGACAGGTCCCAGCCGCCGCCCGAGGCGCGCTTGATGTCGCTGACGTTGTGGCCGTAGTTGATCTCCACGCCGTTGTTGCCCAGGTATGTGGTCAGTTCGCGGGTCAGGGCGCCGAAGTCGACGTCGGTGCCCTCTGCTGCGCGGGTTGCCGCGACGCGCTGCTTGGGGTCGCGGCCTTTGACGATCAGCGGGGCCCACTTGGCGATCTGCGCGTGGTCCTCGGAATACTCCATCGACCGGAACAGCGGGTTCGGCTTGAGTGCCTCGTAGCGGGTGCGGAGGAACTTGGTGTGGTCCTCGCCGATCACGAAGCTCATGTGCGGAACGGTGTTGATGAAGCCCTTGGGGGAGCCGATCAGCGAGTTCGAAACGAGGTGGGACCAGAACTGGCGGGACAGCTGGAACTGCTCGTTGATGTTCAGGGCCTTGCCGGGGTCCACCGAGCCGTCTTTGGCTGCGGGGGAGTAATTAAGCTCACACAGGGCAGCGTGTCCGGTGCCGGCGTTGTTCCACGGGTCGGAGCTTTCCAGCCCGGGCTCGTCCAGCCGCTCAAAGAGCGAGATGGTCCAGTTCGGCTCAAGCTGCTTGATGAAGGCGCCGAGCGTGGCGCTCATGATGCCGCCGCCAATCAGGACGACGTCGGCGTGTTGGGTCTTGGAAATGAAAGTCACAATCAGTCTCCGATAGCAGCGGCTCTGGCTGTCACAGAATATCCCGCACCGCCCACTAACTGAAATTGGCCCCGGGCGTCAAGGCCTTAGCTCGACCTTTGTGAAAACTTCGTTCAGCACCGGCGACGCCGGGTACTTCAGCACCCGGTCCGAGAGCGCCAGGGCCGAGATCGGGAAGGCAATGGGAACCGCGGGCACCGTGGCCGCGATCTGCCCGTTGATGGTCTGGTACTCCTCGGTGCGGTCCTTGCCGTCCGGCAGGCCCCGGGCCCGGGCGATCTTGGAGAAGACCTGGGGGTCCTGGTAGCCGAATTCGCCGGTGTTCTCGCCGAAGAGCGGGCCCACGAAATTGTCGGGGTCCGAATACGAGCCGTTCCAGCCCAGCAGGTGCAGGGCGTGGTCGCCCGGGGAGGTGACCTTCTGCAGGTAGCCGTCAGCCCAGTCCACCGGTACGGGCTTGACGTTGAGCCCCACGGCGGTCAGTTGCCGGCTGATCTCGGCGTACACCTTTTCCGGCGTCGGCAAGTAGGGCCGGGTGACGTTGAGCGGATAGTAGAACTTCAGCTCCTCGCCCTTGTAGCCGGCCGCGGCCAGGAGTTCCTTGGCCTTGCCCGGGTTGTAGCCGAGCGCCGCGGCATTGTTGTTGAAGCCGCTGAGCTTGGGCGGAACAAACTGGGAGGCCTGGGCCGTGTTGTCGATGAAGAACCGGCGGATCAGCGTGTCCTTGTCCAGCGCCATTTCGATCGCTTGGCGGACCTTGAGGTTCTGCAGGATGGGGACTTGCTGGTTCATGCCCAGGTACATCACGGAGAACGGGTCCCGCTGGATGATCTGCTTTCCGCTCTTGACCAGTTGGTCGAAGTTTCCCACGGTGACGGCGTCGTAGGCGTCGATCTTGCCGTCCAGGAGCGCCTGCATCCGGGTCTGCGGGTGGTCGTAGGTCACGAACTTGATGGTGCCGATCTGTCCCTTGTCCCCCCAGTAGTCCTTGTTGCTGGCCAGGGAGACGCTGCCCGAGTCCCAGGAGCCGAAAACGTACGGTCCTGTGCCTACCGGGTGGAGGCCGTAGGCGGATACCGGCTGCCCGCCCCGGCTCTGGTTCAGGACGTCAGCGTGATCCGCGGCGAGGGCCTTGGGCGAAGAAATCGCGAAGGCCGGGAGGGTGAGGGCCTGGAGGAAACCCGTGAAGGGCTGGGTGAGGCCGATCCGCACATTGTCCGGCGCGACGGCGGTGCAATTCTTGTATATGGACAGCGGCGCCTGGTCCGCATGGGCCTTGAAGACGCCCTTGAAGGTGGTACCGGTGGCCTGTTCGCGGAGGGCCGGTGAGAAGTTGAACCAGCGGTTGAAGTTGGTGCAGACCGCGGCGGCGTCGAACGGTGTCCCGTCCTGGAATTTGACGTTCCCGCGCAGCTTGAACTCGTAGGTCCGGCCTTCATCGCTCTGGGACCATTCGGTGGCCAGCAGCGGCGTGGGCTGGCCGGTGGTCTGGTCTACGCCCACGAGGCCTTCCAGTACCTGCCGGGTGACGCGGTAGGACTCGACGTCGGAGACCAGGGCTGGATCGAGCCCGAGCGGCTCCGAGCCGGTGCCGAAGGTGAAAACCGCGGTAGGTGCCGCGCTGGCGGTGGCAGAGGCGGTGGGGGAGCTGGGTGCCGGGCCGAGGCTTCCCGTGCAGGACGCGAGCGGCAGGACAAGGAGGGCGGCCCCGATGCTGGCGGCAATCCGCCGCACTGTCCTGCTGGGCACTGTACTGCTGGGCACTCGAGAATCACCTCTGGGAACTGGATGGTCCGCCGGCTGCGGACCAGCCCCAGTCTAGTTGACGGCCGGGTCCGCCAGCTCTTGTGGCACACCGCCGCACGGCGCACGGCAGCGCAAAAAAGCGGAGGCCCGCACCTGGTGGTGCGGGCCTCCGCTTCTCCTAGTGGTCCAGGGAGTCAGGCTGGAGCCGGGCAGGAGTGCAAAAGGGCTGACTACTTGGGCATCAGGACTGAGTCGACCATGTAGACAGTGGCGTTGGCGGTCTGGACGCCGCCGCAGACAACGTTGGCGCCGTCAACCTTGAGGGCATCCTTGGTGCCGGTGACCGTCACCGAACCGCCTTGAACCGTCTTGTGGGTGCCGACGATCTGGTCCGGGGTGATCTTGCCGGGGACAACGTGGTAGGTCAGGATCTTGCTCAACGTGGCGTCGTCCGTCTTCAGGGCCTCGATCGTGGCCGGATCGATCTTCTTGAAGGCGTCATCCGTCGGGGCGAAGACGGTGAATTCGCTGCCGTTGAGCGTGTCCACCAGGTTGACCTTGGGGTTGAGCTTGCCGGACACGGCGGCGGTCAGGGTGGTGAGGATCGGGTTGTTGGATGCCGCGGTGGCTACCGGGTCAAGCGCCATGCCGGAGACGGAGCCGGCACCACTGGGAACCTGGGCGGCGTAGGCGGCGCAGCCGGAGCCGACGAGGTTAGCGGCCGGATCCATGGCCGCGGCGGAGGCGCTCGTGGAGGGGGACGCCATGCTGGATTCCGCCGGTGCGGAGGACGGTGCCGAGGAAGCGGGGGCCGACGAGGCGCTGGATCCGCCACAGGCAGTGAGGCTGAGCATGGCGGCGGCTGCGATACCTGCAACGGCGAACGTGGTGCGTTTGATGTTCTGCATTTCGGTTTCTCCTTTGTTGTGCCGATGTTTGCCGGCGGCGAATTTTTGCCGCTGCGGCCCTTTCCCGACTGTTGGGCACCGACCCTTGGTTGGTGTCTCAATGGGTATTCGGCTGCTCGGAGGAAACGGATGGGTGCGGATGTGAAATTCTTTTTGGCGGCGTCAAAACTCCTGAAAAATCCCGGGATAGCGCCGGAAACGACAAGAACCCCGGTCCGAAGACCGGGGTTCTCTCTGTGCGCAAGGGGGGACTTGAACCCCCACGCCCGAAGGCACAGGAACCTAAATCCTGCGTGTCTGCCAATTTCACCACTCGCGCGCGGCGCCGTCGTCGTCCGGAGAAAGAACCCCGGCGGCGGACGCCAGGCTCCATTGTACCTATTGCCGGTTTGCTGGTTGCAACGGCTGCCGCGGGCGGGCGGACGGACCGGCGACCGGGGACTAGGCGTCGAGTTTCAGGTCCCGGCGAAGTTTGGCGACATGCCCGGTGGCCCGGACGTTGTACTGTGCGACGTCAACTTGGCCGTCGGCGTCGACGATGATGGTGGAGCGGATCAGGCCCTGGTAGGTCTTGCCGTAGTTTTTCTTTTCGCCCCAGGCCGCGTAGGACTCGGCGACGGAGTGGTCCTCGTCGGAGAGCAGCGGGAAGCTCAGCCCTTCGGCGGCCGCGAACGCGGCAAGCTTCCCGACGGGGTCGGGGGAGATGCCCACGACGTCATAGCCTGCGGCCTGAAGCGCGCCGAGGGAATCCCGGAAATCGCAGGCCTGCTTGGTGCATCCGGGCGTGGCGGCTGCCGGGTAGAAGTAGATTACGGTCTTCCGGCCCAGGAAATCATGCAGGCTGACGTCCTGTCCTTCGGCGTTCTTGAGGGTGAAATCCGGTGCTGTGTCACCGGCGGTTAGTCGCTCAGGCACGGGTGGCTCCTTGGTGAGGTTCGTCATGAAGTTGGGTGATATTCCAGCGTAGTGACGCGATCGGCGCCCGACGAATCCGCTGCTCGCTATACTCTTGGGTATGCCTGATATGGATCGCTGGCCCACGGGCCGCCTATTGTCCACGGCAGCACGTCTTGTAGAACACTCCTGGAACGAAAAATTGGGGGCCATTGGCCTGACCCATGCCGGGGTGATCGCCATGGAGGTGCTCTCGGCGAATGGGCCGATGACGCAAGCCCAATTAGCCCAGCTCGTCCGGGTCCAGGCCCAGACGATGGGCAAGACACTGAGCCGGCTGGAAGCGCACGGCCACATTTCGCGGCACCGCAGCACCTCCGACCGGCGCAGCCATGTGGTGTCGCTGACCGACCAGGGGCGCCAGGCGGTGGCCGCGGCCGCAGACATGGAACGTTCCGTGCTGGCCGCCACGCCCATTGATCCCGACGTGCTGCGCCAGGAGCTCCAGTCCGTGGTCAGGGTGCTGGCAACCAAGTCTTCCTCGCCGGAGGCCAATGCCATCGTCACGGCTGCCGAGCCGGGCGCCATTGCCGGGGCCACCCCGCTGAATTAGCCACCCCGCTGTGGTGGGGACGGGACGGCAGGGTTGCCCGCCGTCCGTTCTCCAGGCCTTCAGTGGTGACCGGTCACCAGGTGTTCCTGTGGTGGTTGTGCTTCCTATTGTCGTGCCGGTTCCCGTGATGGTCCCAGAACCCGTCCTTGTCATGCCGGCAGCCGTCCCGGCCCGTCCACGAGCCGCGGTGGTCGTTGTCGTCACGCCAATTGCCATGATCGTCGCGCCAACCCCACCCGTCACCGTTGTCATGCCACCGGTTCTCTCCGTCCCACCAGCCATTGCGTGTGTCGTGCCGGTTGTTGTCCCGCATGTGGTGCCGGTTCTCAAATGAGGACTGGCTCCAGGAACTGGCGGAAGCTGTAGAAGTGGCGGAGGCGGTAGTAGTGGCAGCGGCGGCGCTGGCAGGCAGGGCGCTGGCGCCCAGGCCCAGTGCGGCGGTCACCGCGGTTGTTCCAATGATGCGAATAGCCTTGTTCATGAAACTTGGTCCTTACGGAGATCGATTTCCCTGGCCCCGGGGACGGGCCGTGCAGGCATGCTGCCGTGGGCCCATGATTTCCGTGTCTGCTGACGCGATCCTCAGTGAGGGCACCGGGAGATCTGAATATCATCTTTGGTGGTCGCGTCGGGCTCTCTGGCCGGCGTTGTTGTCGGTCCGGATCTGCAGGACCGGTCGCTCCAGAAAAGTTGCCCAGAGCACCTTTCCAGTCAACGCCCCTGCATTGACTCTCAAAAGGGACTAAAGACCCTGTTTCATGCGCAATCGGACGGATCGGGCCAGGAGCCAGACCCTGGATACCCGATCAGCCCCGGCGTTGGCCGCTGCCTGGATTGACGGTGCCTACTCCGTTACGGCCGCTGCCTACACCGTTACGGCCTGGTTTGCCAGGGTGGCTACGACGGCCGACATTTTGAGGCCGGTGAGCACCGCCGTGAGCAAGACGACGCTGATCGTGACCCACACCGGGGCGAGCCCGCGCCGCGGCGCGACCTCGTGGACGATCACGGAGCGGCCAATCACGTAGACTTCCCTGCTGAGGAAAACCCACGCCCAGTGAAACGGCCGGACAACGCCGTCCTTGCGCAGCCGGTCCCAGTCCAGGTAAGCCAGGAGGGCGGACACACCGTAGGCCACGAAACTGATGCCTATGAAGAGGAAGTACGGCGCCGTGAAAATCGACGCCGGATCAATTGTCTGGATCTGCCGCGGGCCCACGGTGCGCAGCCGGAGCACAGGGTTCCAGAACATCAGCAGGATCAGAGGCACGAGCGGCAGGGCCACAATTGTCCAGATGTACGCGTTGTAGACCGGTGTCCGGTCACTAATGCGCCTGCGCGGTGCCGCCGGGTGTCGGGGCGCCGGCGCCTGGAACTGGGGTGCGTTGAACTGGCCGGTCCAAGCCGAACCGTTCCACCACTGAAGCCGGCCCGAGCCTGCCGGGTCCGGATACCAGCCGGGGCCAGGGGCGGAGGCGTTGGGCGGGACGGTCATGGCTGTTCATCCTTTGCGTGGCGTGGCGTGGCGCGTTCGCTTGTTTTGTTCGTGACAGAGCGTACAGGGGGATGGGCAACTCCATGATTTCCCCATCGGTCGCAGTGGTGCATTGGATGGAGTCTAACCGCGGCCCGTGCCGGCGGGAAGGCCGGCCCACGGCGCAGGTCCGTCCGCTGGAACCCCTGAGCCAGCCTGCCGCCCCGGGCGCAAAAGGGCAGTGCGGAAGTATCGACGCGCCAGCGGATCGGGAGGACGATTAATAGGCAATCACCACGAAGGAGGTCAGTGATGTGCTATTCGTACAACAGGGATTCCTGGCGGGATACCAGGAAGGATGCCGCAAAGGAATCTGAGGATCGCCCGGAGACCCGGGCGCAGGCGCCGGAATTCAGGTTCTGGGCCTTCCCCCGCCGCACCAAGGAGTTCACGGTCGAAGAGCCGGAGAAGGTGCGCGACCGTTCCCGCGAGAAGGTCTGATAAATCGATGTGCATGAGGCGGCCGCTGAACCACACAGTTCACTGTGACGGTTCGGCGGCCGTTTCATGGCCGGGCGGGCCGGCGGAGGCCGATGGCCGCGGAGAGGCCTATGAGCAGGCCGCTGAGCGCCAGCAGGAATCCGCCGGCGAGACTGCCTTGCCCGTCCGGTCCGGGACCAACCCTGCCGGCCGCCGCCGCGGAAGGAATCGCCGTTGCGGGCTCCGGGCCCGGAACCGCGTCCGGCGGCTGAGGGGCAGACGTTCCCACGGTGGCTGGGACCGGAACGGCACCCGCGGCCGGCGGGGTGGGGGCTCCTTGGCTGACGGAAGGGGCGGGGCCCGGCGTCGGCGGCGCCGCGTCCTGTCCGGGGGCCTGGCTTTGAGACGGCGGCTGTGACGGTCGGGGCGGCGCGGGGTCCGACGGCGGCGCTGTGCCGCCCGGGGGAGTCACCCCCGGTGCCGGGGAAGCGGACGGCGGGCCCGGCGTCGGCGAGGCGGGGCAGATCTTCACGGGAAGAAGGCCGGCCGGCTTGCAGGGCCCGGCCGTGGCTGGCAGCGCAATGACCAACGGCGAGACCGCGAGCAGCAGGGCCACGACGGATGCGTACGAGGTCTTCCGGGTCGAGTTCATCCTCACCATCGTATGGTTCCACCGCCGGCAGCCAGGGAATCCCGGGCCGGTGCGGCTCCTTTGCCCAGGCAAAAAGGGATCCCGCCCTGCCTGCCGGTCAGCGGCAACCATCTGACCCTGTCAGCGCCATTCCTGCCGGCGTAAACTCGGCCCGTGCCGGCCCAGTCCGCGGCGCCCGTCCGCCCGGCCGGCAGCCGCATATAGAGGAGTCCGCCATGACTGTTCTGACCAAGAGTGTCGTGACCGGTATGACCCGGGAACAATATGAAAAAACCGCCGCAGCCCTCATCGACCAGCTCAGGGCCACCCCAGGGTTCATCGCCCACTACGCCTGGGAGCACGAAGGCGGGATGACCGTTGTGGAAGTCTGGGAGAGCGCCGAACAGCACGATGACTGGTTCGACAACAACGTCAAGCCGCACCTGCCGGTGGAGGTCAACCCGGAGAAACACGAGCTGGCGAACAAGGTGACTGCCTAGGCCGTCGCGGAGTCTCACAAACTCCAGTTAGGGGATGGCCGCCCGGCCCAGCTGATCCTCGACCGTTAGCCTCACTGGCCCGTGACTTTGATTCCGGCGACCGCTCCGGTCCAGGCGCCGGTCGGGTCCGGGCGGGTCAACTGGGCACTGACGTAGCCCTTCTGCAGTTGGACGACCTGCGATTGGGTTCGCGAGCAATCGACCTCGAACACCGTGTGCTCTGTTCCGGCCGGCGAGTTCTGGGAGAGGTAGATCTGGGCATGGGGGATGCCCACGCAGGCCGCGGTGACGGTGTGCGGACCTGCGATCGTCACCGTTGCGGCTTTGGTGAAGCCAACCCCTGGGCCGTCCGCCGCACCGGCGTCGGAGAGGAGCACGGGCCCTGGCGCCTCGGCCAGACGCTTGTGCAGCTCGGCGTAGTTGTTCGCTTCCACGCCCAGCACCCCCGGATCTTTGGTCGAAGCGGCGGGCGCCGGCCGGTGGAGTTGCCCGGCCGCCGTCGGCCGCGGATCGCCCTCGTCCTCGTAGGCGCAGGAGGCCAAACTACCGGCGAGCAGCATTCCAACAACGAGCGCCGCAGCGCAGCGGACTGATTTCGTTCCCCCAGGACCAGACATGGGCCGAGTCTACGGTCAGTATTCTAAATGGCAAGTCATCCCGGCCCGGCCGGCCGGGAGGCCTTCGCCACCCCATGACGAGTCTGGTCTGCGGCACCAGCCCGAACCGGGCCCGCCACGGCCTCGTCGCCGGCCTTTCGCCAACGAAAAAGAAACCCCGCCTCGCAGGCCGCTAAGCCTGCGAGACGGGGTTTCTCGCTGGTGCACCCCCCGGGACTCGAACCCGGAACCCATTGATTAAGAGTCAATTGCTCTGCCAGTTGAGCTAGAGGTGCATCTGTTGTTTTCGTTCACCGGGGCTTTTTATTTCCCGCGTTGTTCTCCGCAACGACATGAAACTCTACACGAGATTGGCTGTCGTGTGAAATCGGCGGGCACGGGGAGGTCGAGGTCAGCCGGGGAGGTTCAAAATCAGCGCGAAATCAGGGTTTTGCCCGTTGCTGAGGAGCCACAGGCGCCCGTCAGGAGCGAGTGAAACGTTGCGCACCCGGCCGTACTTTCCTGTGAAATAGCTCACAGGATCTCCGGCGAATTCGCCGTTGAGGGGAACGACCCAGAGTCGTTGACCGCGCAGGGCGCCGAGGTAGGCGGTGCTGCCAACAATTTCAAGTCCGCTGGGGGAAGATTCCGCCGTCGACGGCCACACCACTTTGGCGTCCAGGAAGCCGGGGCGGTGCGGGGCGCCGGTCACCTCGGGCCAGCCGTAGTTGCCGCCCGGCACGATCAGGTTGAGCTCGTCGTTGACGTCCGGACCGAATTCGCTGGCCCACAGCCGGCCCGCGCTGTCCCAGGCCAGTCCCTGGACGTTCCTGTGGCCAAAGCTGTAGACCGGGTTATCGCCAAACGGGTTTCCCGGCGCCGGCCTGCCATCCGGAGTGAGGCGGAGGATCTTTCCGCCCAGCGCCGTGCGGTCCTGCGGCTGCTCCCTGCGCTGGGAGTCGCCCGTCCCCACATACAGGAAACCGTCGGGCCCAAAGCGGATCCGGCCGCCGTTGTGCGTGCCGGCCTTGGAAATACCGGTGAAAACCGGTTCCAAGGCGCCGAGCTCCAGCCGGCCGCCACGTTCCTCCAGCCGCATGCGGGCGATTCTGTTGTCCGCCGCCGCGGTGAAGTAGGCGTAGAGGTAACCGTCCGACGCGAAGTTAGGGGAAAGGGCAAGGCCCAGGAGGCCGCCTTCGCCGCCGGGCACGACGCCGGGCACTTTGCCCACCGTACCGAGCTGCCCGTCTTTGATGGTCCTGAGCAGCGCCGTGTCGCGCTCGGAGATGACCGCGGTGCCGTCGGCCAAAAAGACCGCGGACCACGGCAGTTGCAGCCCATTGACCCGGCCCGCGACCGTAGGCTCGCCCGCTGCCCCGGCCGTACCCGCTGCGCCGGTGGCAGTGCGGTCTCCCGGCTGAACCACGGGGGAGGTTGAGCCGCCGGTACAGGCGCTCAGGAAAAACAGGGCAACGGCAAGTGCGACGCCCCGGGCCGCTGCCCTGCCAACGAAGCGCCTGCCGGTAAGACGGGGGAGTATCAAGGGACGTGGTGAGAAGGAATGGGTTGGCAGCCCGGACCGCCGGCTACTGCCGTGTCCGGCGCGGCGGCCGAAACCCGGCTGCTTCAGCGTGGGCAGGGGAGGCAAACCACACCTCAGCCCGGGTTTCTTCATACGCCGGGCTGGTCTCGTCGTGGTAGATCATCGAAGAGGCATTGCCCTTGACAGTGAAACCCGCAGGGCCGCTTCCGTCGGCCGCCGGAGCCGCTGACCCCTCGCCGTAGGGCTGCTCTGTGGCCAAATGGCCGGTGGGCTCGGCCGTTTGGCTGGCGGAGGCGTCGGCTCCCGCCGGCGACGCTGCCATCTGCGTCGCCTCTGTGTGAGCGGAACCCGCGGGCTGTGTCCCGGCGTCGGAGACTCCGGGCATCGCCGTGCCGGTACCGGCGCCAGTGCTGGTTGTAGTGGCCGTGCCGGTAACGGTGTCCTCGTCGTCGACCGGCTCCGCGGCTGCTGATTCCGCCCCGGGCAGAGTCGGTGCGTGGTGCTCAGTGTATTCGGGGTGGTGGACCGGCAGGCCCGCCGCGCCAGTCTCCGCAGCCGCGCCAAGCTCGGCGGCCGTCACAGCGTGCGCACCACGGGCCGGCTCGACGTGGGCTCCGGCGGTGTGCGTCTCAGCCGGCGGGGCGGTCTCGGACCACTGGGTCTCCCACTCGGCATTGCCGGGGGCGCCCGTTGCTTCCGGGGCGGCCTCGGCGCCCGGCTGGACGGTCGGGGCCGCGGTGGCCGCTGCGGCCCCGGTCGTCTGGGGGGCAGCCGTGGCCTCCCGGACAGGTGCGTCCGGCTCCGCCGCTGGCGCTGCATCGGGAGCGGCCATCGCTGCGGCGCCGGCGGCCCCCGCCACCCCTGTCGGTTCCGCGGGCCCGGTCCCTGCCGGGCCAGCCGGAGTGGCCGCCGCCGTCGAACTGTCCGCCGAACCGCTCGCCGCCGTCGGACTGGCCGCCGCCGCACCAGATACCGGCGTCGAACCGGCAGTTGTGTCAGAAGAAATGCCGGCAGTGCCGGTGCCGGTGCCGGTGCTGGTGCCTGCGACGGATGAGGAATCTGCGCCCGGGCGGCTCTTGTTGCGGTTCAGCAGCCGCCAGACCACAGCGACCACCACGATGATGACGACGAGCCAGACGATCCAGTCCATAGCAGAGCCTTTCAGTCCGTATTCAGCCCACGAGGCATGGTTGCCGATGCTTGACGTTACGTCCGGGCAAAGCCGGCTGTCCACCCTCCCGGCGGCCAAATGCCGGGCATTCCTGGAGCGGACCCCGGCCCGGTGAGCAACCCGAACCGGAACCAAACCCGGCCCGGCGTGTAGCCTCGCCTCATGGATTTCAAGCGACTGCAGATTCTGCGTGAACTCGCCGGCCGCGGGACCGTAGGCGCCACGGCCGAGGCCATGAAGGTCACGCCATCGGCAGTGTCGCAGCAGCTGAAGACCCTGCAGGAGGAACTGGGCGTCGTCCTGGTGGAGAAGTCCGGCCGGGGAGTGCGCCTTACCGAGGCGGGGCTGGCCATGGCCGGCGCCGCCGCCGACGTGTCGACGGCCATGGCCCGGGCGGAAGCAACCATCGACACGTACCGGCGCGGCTGGCAGACGCGGGTGGTGGCAGCCTTCTTTCCCAGCGCGGCGGAGATGTTCCTGCCGGGCATGCTGCACCGGGTCAAGGCCGTCGAGGGGCTGCGGTTCGAGGCGCATTTCGAGGACCCGGGCGTTGCCGGGTTCGCCGGGCTGACCGCGGACTACGACATCGTCCTGGCGCACAGTGTCGATGGTCCGGAAGTCTTCGGCGGCCAGGGCCTGACGGTGGTGCCGCTGCTGGACGAACCCCTGGACGTGGCCTTGCCGGCCGGGCACGCTTTGGCCGGCAAAGCCACACTGTGCGCCGAGGACGTCGTCGGCTTTCCGTGGATGGGAGTCCCGGAAGGTTTTCCCTTCGACACGGTGCTGCGCCAGATCGAGGTGCGGGCCGACTCGACGGCGGTCCGGGCCCAGCAGTTCCCGGACCTGCGCGTCTTGGAAGCACTGGTCAGCGCCGGGCATGGGCTGAGCCTGTTGCCGCGGTACACGGCGGTCAGCAACCAGGGCCGGGGGTTCGTCCTGCGCCCGCTCGAGGGCGTGAAGGCCAGCCGGAGCATCGTGGCGCTGGCCCGTCCGGACGTCGCGGCCCGGACCACCATCCAGCAGGTCCTGGCGATGCTCAAGGCCGAGGCCCAAGGTGTGGCCGAGGCCCCGGAACTGCGTGACGCGGCTCACCGGTCCTAGGTCAAATGGGGCCCCGGGTTCATGATGTGAGACGAGAGTCCACTATTTGATCGAAATATTCCCGGTTTTCCGCTTAACGCTCCGTTCTTGGGTCGTTGGCGCCTGTAGCAGAGCCCTAGACTTTGAGCCATGAGTCAGGACACCCACACAGCAGCAGACACCAAGCCGGACATCAAGCCCCGCAGCCGGGTCGTTACCGATGGAATCCACGCCGCCCCCGCGCGCGGCATGTTCCGCGCGGTCGGCATGGGCGACGACGACTTCGCCAAGCCGCAAATCGGCGTGGCGAGCTCGTGGAACGAGATCACCCCCTGCAACCTTTCGTTGAACCGGCTCGCCCAGGGCGCCAAGGAAGGCGTCCACGCCGGCGGCGGGTTCCCCATGCAGTTCGGCACCATCTCCGTCTCGGACGGCATCTCCATGGGCCACGAGGGCATGCACTTCTCCCTGGTGTCGCGCGAAGTCATCGCCGACTCCGTCGAGACGGTCATGCAGGCCGAGCGGATTGACGGCTCTGTGCTCCTGGCCGGCTGCGACAAGTCGCTGCCCGGCATGCTGATGGCTGCGGCCCGCCTGGACCTGGCAGCCGTGTTCCTCTACGCCGGCTCCATCATGCCCGGCTGGGTCAAGCTCGAGGACGGCTCCGAAAAGGAAGTCACCCTCATCGACGCGTTCGAGGCCGTCGGCGCGTGCGCCGCCGGCAAGATGAGCCGCGAGGACCTGGACCGCATCGAAAAGGCCATCTGCCCGGGTGAGGGCGCCTGCGGAGGCATGTACACCGCCAACACCATGGCCTGCATCGGCGAGGCCCTGGGCATGTCCCTGCCCGGCTCCGCCGCTCCGCCCTCCGCGGACCGCCGCCGCGACGCCTTTGCGCACAAGTCGGGCGAAGCCGTGGTCAACCTCCTGCGCCTGGGCATCACCGCCCGCGACATCATGACGCGCAAGGCGTTTGAGAACGCGATCGCCGTCACCATGGCCTTCGGCGGTTCCACCAACGCCGTGCTGCACCTGCTCGCGATCGCCCGCGAAGCCGAGGTGGAGCTGACGCTGGAAGACTTCAACCGGATTGGCGACAAGATCCCGCACCTGGGCGACCTCAAGCCCTTCGGCCGCTATGTGATGACCGACGTCGACAAGATCGGCGGCGTGCCGGTGATCATGAAGGCACTCCTCGACGCCGGCCTGCTGCACGGTGACTGCCTCACCGTCACCGGCAAGACCGTGGCCGAGAACCTCGCCGCCATCAACCCGCCGGACCTGGACGGCAAGATCCTGCGCGCACTGGACAACCCGATCCACAAGACCGGCGGCATCACCATCCTGCACGGCTCGATGGCCCCGGAAGGCGCCGTCGTCAAGAGCGCCGGCTTCGACGCCGACGTCTTCGAGGGCACGGCCCGCGTGTTCGAACGCGAACAGGGCGCGCTCGATGCCCTGGATAAGGGTGAGATCCACAAGGGCGACGTCGTCGTGATCCGCTACGAAGGCCCCAAGGGCGGCCCCGGCATGCGCGAGATGCTCGCCATCACCGGCGCCATTAAGGGCGCGGGCCTGGGCAAGGACGTCCTGCTGCTGACCGACGGACGGTTCTCCGGCGGAACCACCGGCCTGTGCATCGGCCACGTCGCGCCGGAAGCCGTCGACGGCGGCCCCATCGCGTTCGTCAAGGACGGTGACCGGATCCGCGTGGACATCGCGGCCCGCACCTTCGACCTCCTGGTCGACGGCGCCGAGCTCGAGGCCCGCAAGGTCGGCTGGGAGCCGCTCCCGACCAAGTTCACGAAGGGTGTGCTCGCCAAGTACGCCAAGCTCGTCCACAGCGCCTCCACGGGCGCGTACTGCGGCTGACCCTCCGGGCCTGGGTGACCAGGCTTAATAAGGGAAGCTCCGAGGGGCCCCGAACGCACGGCGTCCGCGCCGGGCGTTCGGGGTAGGAGATTCCCGCCTGCCGCCAAAGTGGGCGGCTCGCCGTTCGGCGTCGGTGGCAAGGGGAGGCCAAGAGGACCAGCTAGTGGACACCGTTGTCCAAATAGTGAGACACGGGCCGGGCTCGTTGACACCCGTCTCACTCAGAGGGAAAACTGAACGCATGATCGAGATCGTTACGGCCGGAGTCGCTGCAGTCGAGAGCACTGCGGGTGTTTCCGTCGTACTTACCAAGCGCGTGGCTCATTAGCCTTCACTGGTAACGAACCGTCACGCGCAACCCCTCGAAGAGCCCGCCGGCTGAGGGGTTTTTTTATTTCCCGCACCACCAGCCGCACCACCAGAACAACCCAGTAGTTCCACGATCACCGAAGATCCACAAAGGAAGAGTCCGATGAGCAAAGGATCGCCGATCAGCCCCTCGCTGATGGCCACCAAGTCCACTGGAGCCCACAAGGCTCCGGAACGCGTCGAACGTCCGGCTGACGCCGGCGTCGACTCTGCTGCCGTCTCTCCTGTCCTCGGACCGAACAACGTCGTACCCCCGACGGTCATGACCGGTTCGGAAGCAATTGTCCGCTCGCTCGAAGAACTCGGCGTCCAGGACATTTTCGGTTTGCCCGGTGGCGCGATCCTGCCCACCTACGACCCCTTGATGGCCTCCAAAATGAACCACGTTTTGGTCCGTCACGAACAGGGAGCCGGCCACGCCGCGCAAGGCTACGCCATGGTTACCGGACGGGTTGGCGTCTGCATCGCCACCTCGGGACCGGGTGCCACCAACCTCGTTACCGCCATCATGGACGCCCACATGGACTCCGTGCCGATAGTGGCCATTACCGGCCAGGTCTCCAGCGGGGTGATCGGCACCGACGCCTTCCAGGAAGCGGACATCGTCGGGATCACCATGCCGATCACGAAGCACTCCTTCCTGGTCACGGACCCCAACGACATCCCGCACGTGATGGCCGAGGCGTTCCACCTGGCGTCCACCGGACGCCCGGGCCCGGTCCTCGTGGACGTCGCCAAGGACGCCCAGCAGGGCCAGATGACGTTCTCCTGGCCGCCGAAGATCGATCTCCCGGGATACCGGCCGGTGGTGCGCGGCCACAGCAAGCAGGTCCGCGAGGCTGCCAGGCTCATTTCCGGTGCCAGCAAGCCCGTGCTCTACGTCGGCGGCGGAGTGGTCAAGGCCCACGCCTCGGCCGAGCTGCGTGAACTGGCCGAGCTGACCGGCGCCCCCGTGGTCACCACCCTGATGGCCCGGGGCGTGTTCCCGGACTCGCACCCGCAGCACGTGGGCATGCCGGGCATGCACGGCACGGTTTCCGCCGTGACAGCCCTGCAGCAGTCGGACCTGCTGATCACCCTGGGCGCCCGGTTCGATGACCGTGTGACCGGCATCCTGAAGTCCTTTGCCCCGAACGCCAAGGTCATCCACGCCGACATCGATCCGGCGGAAATCTCCAAGAACCGCACGGCCGACGTCCCGATCGTTGGCTCGGTCAAGGAGATCATCCCGGAACTGACCGAGGCCCTGCGCACGCAGTTCGAAGCCTTCGGTACCCCGGACCTGACCGCCTGGTGGGCGTTCCTTAACAACCTCAAGGAAACCTATCCGCTCGGCTGGACCGAACCCGAGGACGGCCTCAGCGCCCCGCAGCGCGTCATCGAACGCATCGGCGCCCTGACCGGACCCGAAGGCGTTTACGTCGCCGGCGTCGGACAGCACCAGATGTGGGCCTCGCAGTTCATCAAGTACGAACGCCCGCACGCCTGGCTCAACTCCGGCGGCGCCGGCACCATGGGCTACGCCGTACCGGCGGCCATGGGCGCCAAAGTGGGCGAACCGGACCGTGTGGTCTGGGCGATCGACGGCGACGGCTGCTTCCAGATGACCAACCAGGAACTGGCCACCTGCGCGATCAACAAGATCCCCATCAAGGTCGCCATCATCAATAACTCCTCCCTCGGCATGGTCCGGCAGTGGCAGACCCTCTTCTACGAGGGCCGCTACTCCAACACCGACCTGAACACGGGACACGACACGGTCCGCATCCCGGACTTCGTCAAGCTGGCGGACGCCTACGGCTGCGCTGCCTTCCGGTGCGAACGCGACGAGGACATCGACGCCACCATCCAGAAGGCACTGGAGATCAATGACCGCCCGGTGGTCATCGACTTCGTCGTGAGCCCCAACTCGATGGTGTGGCCGATGGTCCCCGCGGGGGTCAGCAACGACCAGATCCAGGTTGCCCGCAACATGACCCCGGAATGGGAAGAGGAGGACTGAACATGACCCGCCACACATTGTCCGTTCTGGTCGAAGACAAGCCCGGTGTGCTGACCCGCGTCGCCAGCCTCTTCGCCCGCCGGGCCTTCAACATCAATTCCCTGGCCGTTGGCCCCACCGAGGTCCCGGGCATGTCCCGGATGACCGTGGTGGTCGACGCCGATGGCGAGCTGATCGAACAGGTCACGAAGCAGCTGAACAAGCTGGTCAACGTGATCAAGATCGTCGAGCTCACCTCCGAATCTTCCGTACAGCGTGACCACATCCTGGTCAAGGTACGTGCGGATGCCGCAACACGCCTGCAGGTCACCCAGGCTGCAGACCTGTTCCGCGCTTCAGTGGTCGACGTCTCCACAGAGTCGGTGGTCATTGAGGCAACGGGCCACCCCGAGAAACTCACGGCACTCTTGTCAGTGCTGGAGCCATTCGGCATCCGCGAAATCGTGCAGTCCGGCACCTTGGCCGTTGGGCGGGGATCCCGCTCCATGAGTGACAGGGCCCTCCGCAGCGCCTAAGACCGGGTTAAAAACCGCGTAGGACAGCGCATATGCGGGGCCGCCCCGTTGTACCGCAGCACCACAGACAATATCTACGAAGAATCCACTCAAAAGGAGACACCCCAGTGACTGAAATGTTTTACGACGACGACGCCGACCTGTCGATCATCCAGGGCCGCACCGTCGCCGTCATCGGTTACGGCTCCCAGGGCCACGCCCACGCCCTTAGCCTGCGCGATTCCGGCGTTGACGTCCGCGTCGGCCTGAAGGAGGGCTCGAAGTCCCGCGCCAAGGCCGAGGCCGAGGGCCTTCGGGTCCTGAACGTCGCCGACGCCGTCGCCGAGGCCGACCTCATCATGGTCCTGACCCCGGACCAGGTCCAGCGCCACGTCTACGCCGAGGACATCGCCCCGAACCTGCAGCCGGGCGACGCCCTGTTCTTCGGCCACGGCTTCAACATCCGCTACGGCTACATCCAGCCCCCGGCCGACGTCGACGTCGCCCTCGTCGCCCCCAAGGGCCCGGGCCACATCGTGCGCCGCGAGTTCGAAGCCGGCCGCGGCGTGCCGGACCTGATCGCCGTCGAGCAGAACCCGTCCGGCAAGGCCAAGGAACTGGCCCTGTCCTATGCCAAGGCGATCGGCGGCACCCGTGCGGGCGTCATCGAGACCACCTTCACCGAAGAGACCGAAACCGACCTCTTCGGCGAGCAGGCTGTCCTCTGCGGCGGCGCCTCGCAGCTGATCCAGTACGGCTTCGAAACCCTCACCGAGGCCGGCTACAAGCCGGAGGTCGCCTACTTCGAGGTGCTGCACGAGCTCAAGCTGATCGTCGACCTCATGGTCGAGGGCGGGATCGCCAAGCAGCGCTGGAGCGTCTCGGACACCGCGGAATACGGCGACTACGTCTCCGGCCCCCGCGTCATTACCCCGCAGGTGAAGGAAAACATGAAGGCTGTCCTCGCGGATATCCAGGACGGCACCTTCGCCAAGCGCTTCATCGACGACCAGGACGCCGGCGCACCGGAGTTCAAGGCGCTGCGCAAGAAGGGTGAGGACCACCCGATCGAGGCCACCGGCCGCGAACTGCGCAAGCTGTTCTCCTGGATCAAGAACGAAGACGACTACACCGAAGGGTCAGTGGCCCGCTAGGCATTGCCCGGCAGGGGAGCCGGACACCACATCCTGGGGTCCGGCTTCCCTGCTGTCCAGCACCACCCGCACCACCCGATTCACCAAAATCCCCACCAGATACACAAGAGAGCTAAAGAGGTCACCGGTGACAAGCACCAAACCTGTCGTACTCCTCGCTGAGGAACTTTCGCCCGCCACAGTCGAGGCCCTCGGCCCGGACTTTGAAATCCGCCAGACTGACGGCTCCGACCGTTCCCAGCTGCTCTCCGCGATCGCCGATGTCGACGCGATCCTGGTCCGCTCCGCCACCCAGCTTGACGCCGAGGCCATCGCCGCCGCCAAGAACCTCAAGGTCATCGCCCGCGCCGGCGTCGGCCTGGACAACGTGGACATCAAGGCGGCCACCCAGGCCGGCGTCATGGTGGTCAACGCGCCGACCTCCAACATCGTCTCCGCCGCCGAACTGACCGTCGGACACATCCTGAGCCTCGCCCGCCACATCCCGCAGGCCAGTTCCGCCCTCAAGGACGGGGAGTGGAAGCGGTCCAAGTACACCGGCATCGAGCTCTTCGAGAAGAAGATCGGCATCATCGGCCTGGGCCGGATCGGCGCCCTTGTCGCGGCCCGCCTGAAGGGCTTCGATACCAAGATCCTCGCGTACGACCCCTACATCACCTCCGCCCGGGCCGCCCAGCTCGGCGTGCAGCTGGTGACGCTCGACGAGCTCCTGGCCCAGTCGGACTTCATCACCATCCACATGCCCAAGACCCCGGAAACCGTCGGCATGCTCGGCGCCGAGGCGTTCAAGAAGATGAAGAGCACGGCGTACGTCGTCAACGTCGCCCGCGGCGGCCTGGTGGACGAGGAAGCCCTCTACACCGCGCTGCAGGCCGGTGACATCGCCGGCGCCGGCGTCGACGTCTTCTCCAAGGAACCCAGCACCGACCTGCCGTTCTTCAAACTCGACAACGTCGTGGTGACCCCGCACCTGGGCGCCTCCACCGACGAGGCCCAGGAGAAGGCCGGCGTCTCCGTCGCCAAGTCCGTTCGCCTGGCCCTGGCCGGCGAACTGGTCCCCGACGCCGTCAATGTCGCCGGCGGTGTCATCGCCCCGGACGTCCGCCCCGGCATCCCGCTGATGGAGAAGCTGGGCCGCATCTTCACCGCGCTGACCCACGCCTCCCTCACCCAGTTCGACGTCGAGGTGGCTGGCGAGATCTCCTCGCTCGATGTCAAGGTCCTGGAACTCGCGGCGCTCAAGGGCATCTTCGCCGACGTCGTGACCGAGCAGGTCTCCTACGTCAACGCCCCCGTCATCGCCGAGCAGCGCGGCATCAACGTCCGCCTCATCACGACGCCGGACACCGAGTCGTACCGCAACGTCCTGACCCTGCGCGGCGCCCTCAGCGACGGCAGCCAGATCTCCGTCGCCGGAACCCTGACGGGCCCGAAGCAGATCCAGAAACTGGTCGGCGTCAACGGCTACGAGGTGGAAATCCCGATCAGCGAACACCTCGTGGTGGTTGCCTACTCGGACCGCCCCGGCGTGATCGGCACGATCGGCCACATCCTGGGCATGAACAACATCAACATCGCCGGCATGCAGGTGGCACGCCAGGCGGAAGGCGGCCAGGTGCTGGCCCTGCTGACCATCGACAGCTCCGTTCCCCAGCAGGTCCTTGACGCGATCAAGGCCGGGATCGGCGCTGACATGGTCCGCGAGGTTGACCTCGAGGACTGAATTCCTCCCCGCGTGGTCCCGGCGGCGGCATGACCGCCGCCGGCGGCCACGAGAGGCCGGCCGGTCTGCGTACAATGGCTAGGACCGAATTTCGGGTCTTGGCCGGCAGACCGGCCTTTACTTTTGCACGCCCGGCACGGGACGCCTTCACTTCCTCAGGAAATGAACTGCGGCGTGCGCACGCAATCCAGCTTTCAGGAGCCCAATGAACGCCGTCCAGAGGTTCATCAGAAGCAGAGTGCTTTTGCTGACCGCGTCCATTTTGATCGTGGCCATGTGCCTGTCCGTGCTCGTCCAGGGTCAGTCCCAGGCGGCGCTGAGCAGGACCGTGGATCAAAACTCCCGGGGGCTTTATGACGTCCTGGTGCAGGCCAAGGCGAAGGATAACGGCGGCCTGATGCAGCCGGACATCGCCACCGGCCAGGGCGGCATCAGCTTCGAGCAGCTGGATTCGATCCGCAAGCTCTCCGGCACCTCTGTGGCCGCTCCCATCAGCCTGGTCTCGCGCGTAACGCAGAACCTGGAGTCGCCGCGGCTGGACGCCACCGACTACCTGGGCTTCAACGCGGGCCTCGCGGGCACCTCCGGCGACCCGACCGCCACGGATCCGAGCAAGTGGCCGGCCGCGGAATCGGTCCTGAGCGACACGCCAAAGAAGTACCGCCTCACGGCCAGCGCCGTCAGCTCCGACGGCCACTCCGACCAGACCCTGTTCAAGACCACGGCCGAGGGCTCCCTCGGCAAGGCGAAGCTGGTCGAGGAACAGGTTGAGGGCGGTAAGAACGTCCGCATCCAGGGCCCGGCGGGCGAGACCGGCATCAAGTTCCCCACCCCGGCCGGCGGCTCCGAGCACAACCTCTTCAACCTTTCCGTTTCCCTGCCGATGGCTCCGCAGGTGACCGAGTCCGTCGTCGCCGTCGACCCCGTCTCCGAACGCGCGCTGCTTGGCACGGCCGGTGACTTCCTGTCCCCGCTGGAGAAGGCCCCGCCCGCGGACGCCCGCAACGCCGGCGCGATCGGCCGGCACTTCGAGAGCCTCTTCACCAACGGCATCAGCATGGACGAGCTCAAGGAAGGCCCGGACTTCCTCGGCGTCAAGCTCAAGTACTGGGCACCGCTGATGACCCAGTACCAGCAGGCCAAGCGCGACGGCCAGCTCACCGACGATTCGCAGGCCATCCCGCTGATCGTGCGCTCGGGCACCGCCCTGGACCTGAAGTACTCGGTCAAAATCGAGGAAATCGACGACTCCGGCAATGTCACCAAGGACGTCGGCACCGTAACCCGCTCCCTGGACAAGGACTACCTGCCGTTCGTTTCCAAGTCCCCGTTCGCCCTCGCCTGGCCCGGGTCCAAGGACCTCTCCCAGCTCATGGGCGATACCGGATCCTTCAGCCAGGGCCTCTACAACCCGGCCACCTGGACCACCAACTTCGCCGCCGCCCCGACCTACAAGGACGGCGAAACCGCCGCCAACGGCGCCGTTGACAAGAGCGCCACACCCGGTGACTGGGTCACCGTGAACCGGCTGCCGGACAAGGCCGCCAACGGCGAAGCCGTCGACCAGACCCAGCGCGAACCGGTGGACGAGCGCTCCTACCGCCAGAACCTCGAAACCGGCAAGAAGCTGGCCACGCCGCTGGCTATGGTCTACGGAACCTTCGACGCCGCGAACGTCAAGGAAGCTGCCGGCGACGTCAACAGGCTGCCCCTGGGCGGCTACGACCCCGCGCCGTTCACCCTGACCAAAGACGCGTCCGGCAAGGACGCCAACACCGAACTCAAGCCTTCACTGAGCGCCACGGGCCTGGTCAGCCAGTCCGCCGGCGCCATCACCGACTACTACGGCCTCGCCGCCGCCCGCGGCTACGATGCGAACGCCAACGTGATCGACGCCGTCCGGGTCCGCGCCAAGGTCCCGGGCAGCTGGAAGCAGGCGCAGCCCGAGGTGGAGAAGCTCGCCAACGAGATCCGCGACATGGGCCTGCAGGCCACCGTCGTGGCCGGTTCGGCCCGCGAAGACGCCAGCATCGCCGTTCCCGGCTACTCCAAGGACGACGCCGGCAAGGAATCGCCGCTGGGCACCGTGCAGCAGTCGTGGGTCCGCCAGGACGCCGCGGATGCCGTGTCCGGCTCGCTGACCGCCACGAACCTGACCCTGCTGTTCCTGACCCTCTGCGGTGCCGCCCTCCTGACCGGCGCCTCCACCGTCAGCTACATCCGCAAACGGCGCAGCGAGGCCGGTACCCTTCGCGCCATGGGCTGGACCCAGCGCAAGATCCGTTCCTGGGTGCTGGCCGAATTCGGCGTCGGCGCCGCGCTGCTGGCCGTCGTCGGTATCGTCCTGAGCCTGATCAGCTGGAGCACCGCCACCGCGGTGGTCTCGGCCTCGGTCCTGGTGCTGTACGCCGGTGCCGCGTTCGTCGCGGCGCAGCAGCTGCGCCACCGCGACGTCGTGGACCAGGAACCGCAACACGATGAACGGCTCATCGCAGTCGATTCCCCGCTGACCTTCGCCAACCGGCAGCTGAGCACCAACAAGTTCAACACCATCTCGCTGGCCGTTGCCGTCGGTGTCTTCGCCGCGGCCGTCGGCGGGCTCGTCGCCCTGCTGATCGACATTCCACGGGCCGCCGGCGCCAGCGCCCTCAGCGGGCTGGCCGCGGCCAGCATCGCCCTGCCCAGCATCATCCTGGGCGTGTCCGGCGTCGCCGTCGGGCTGCTGCTGACCATGGTCACCGGCCGCTTCGAGCTGCAGGCCAAGCGCCAGTACCTCGGCACGCTGCGGGCCATGGGCTGGAACCCGGACATGCTGGGTCAGGTCCGCTTCTTTGAAAACGCCATGGTGGGAACCGTCGCGCTGCCGCTGGGTGTTGTGGGCGCCCTCGGTATCGGCCTCCTCCTGGCCCCCTATGCCGCGCTGTGGGCCGCAATTGCCGGTCTTGTAGCTGTACTTTGCTGGATTCCGATTGCAACGAAAGTGGTCCAATGACTAACGAGCTGAACCTTGACCGGGAGGCACACGACCGGATGACCGCCAGCACCCGTCGCGGTGCGCACAAGACCCGCGCCAACACGATCGTGAAGGCCACGGACCACGCCACCCCGCTGGAACTGAGCAACATCACCATCCACTACGGCGGCGGCAAGGGCGGTGCCGAGGCCGTCAACGTCGTGGACGACTTCAACATGACCCTGCACGCCGGCGAGATGCACTGCGTCGCGGGCCGCTCCGGCTCGGGCAAGACCAGCATCCTGACCGTCGGCGCGGGGCTGACCCTGCCGACGTCGGGCCGGGTGTTCTGGGAAGGCGACTCGCTCGAGACCATGGGCGACGACGAGATCGCCGACCGCCGCCGGGCCCTGATCGGCTACGTCGACCAGGGCGGTGCGCTGATCGATGGGATGAGCGCGCTCGAGAACGTCCTGCTGCCGGCCGTGCCGGACGGCGAGGTCGAGAAGCGCCGCGACATGGCCAAGGACCTCCTGGACCTCGTGGGCCTGGGCCGGCGCATGCGCCACCGCCCGGCGCAGCTTTCCGGCGGTGAACGCCAGCGCGTCGCGATCGCCCGGGCGCTCATCCTCGGCACCCGCGTCCTGGTGGTCGACGAGCCCACGGCCAGCCTGGACCGTGCCGCGGCCAACCGCATCATCAGCATCCTCAAGGACACCACTTCGGACGGCATTGCCGTGCTGGTGGCTTCACATGACCACGAACTGGTCCGCCAGAGCGATACCCTCACAGAACTGATCTAGATTTAGACCGTGACTTCAACTGACAAGACCCCGTTCTACATCACCACGGCCATCACGTACCCCAACGGGGTACCGCACATCGGTCATGCGTACGAGTACATCGCCACCGATGCGATGGCCCGGTTCAAGCGCCTGGACGGGTACGACGTCTTCTTCCTGACCGGCACTGACGAGCACGGCATGAAGATCGCCCAGACCGCCGAGAAGGAAGGGCTGGCGCCCAAGGAACTGGTGGACCGGAACGCCGAGATCTACAAGGCGGCGCACGCGGCCCTGGGGGTCTCCTACGACCGTTTCATCCGCACCACGGACGCTGACCACTACGCGGCGTCGCAGGCCATCTGGAAGAAGATGGAAGCCAACGGGGACATCTACCTGTCCAAGTACGAAGGCTGGTACTCGGTCCGCGACGAGGCGTTCTACGTCGAGGACGAGACCGTGGTCAAGGACGACGGGATCCGCTACTCGCGCGAATCCGACACCGAGGTCACCTGGACGGCCGAGGAGAGCTACTTCTTCCGGCTCTCCGCCTATCAGGACAAACTGCTGGCGCTCTACGAGGCCCACCCGGAATTCGGCGCCCCGCAGTCCCGGTTCAACGAGGTCATCAGCTTCGTCCGGCGCGGCCTGGAGGACCTGTCCATCAGCCGCACCACGTTTGACTGGGGCGTTCCCGTGCCCGGCAACGACAAGCACGTCATGTACGTGTGGGTCGATGCGCTGACCAACTACCTCACCGGGGTCGGCTACCCGGACGTCGACTCGGACTCCTTCAGGAAGTTCTGGCCGGCCGACGTCCACGTCATCGGCAAGGACATTTCCCGCTTCCACGCCATCTACTGGCCGGCGTTCCTCATGAGCGCCGGACTGGAGCTGCCGAAGCGGATCATGATCCACGGCTTCCTGCAGAACAACGGCGTCAAGATGTCCAAGTCGCTGGGCAACGTGGTGGCCCCCGCGGACTTCGTGGCCCAGTACGGCCTGGACCAGGTCCGCTACTTCTTCCTGCGCGAGGTCCCCTTCGGCGCGGACGGCAACTACAACCACGAGGCAATCGTCGGCCGGATGAACTCCGACCTCGCCAACAACTTCGGCAACCTGGCCCAGCGGTCGCTGTCGATGGTGGCCAAGAACTGCGAGGGCCGCGTGCCCATGCCCGGCGCATTTTCCGCCGAGGACACCGCGATTCTGGCCCAGGCCAACGGACTGCTGGACGCAGCCCGGGCCGCCTTCGAGAAGCAGGAGTTCAGCCGCGCGCTGGAGGCCATCTGGGCTGTCCTGGGGGACACCAACGCCTACTTCGCCGAGCAGGCCCCTTGGGTGCTGCGCAAGACCGACGTCGAACGCATGAACACGGTGCTGTACGTGACGCTCGAGGTGCTGCGGATCGTCGCGATCCTGGCCCAGCCGGTCATGCCGGTGGCGACGGCGGCGATCCTGCACACGCTCGGCCAGCCCGAGGGCGGGGCGCGCCAGTTCTCGGCCCTGGGCACACCGATCGCGGCCGGCACGGAACTGCCGGCCCCGGCCCCGGTGTTCCCGAAGTACGAGGAACCCGCCGAGGCCTGAGCCTGCACACCTCCGGACGCTCCCGCAGATCCTGCGGCGTTTCGGGTGACGCTCCCGCAGATCCTGCGGTGTTTCGGGTGACGCTCCCGCACCTCCGCCCTGGAGGAGCGGGAGCGTTTCGCTTTTTCCTGCCGAACGTGAGAGAACGTTGCGTCTTTTCCTGCCGGACGTGAGGGAGCGTTGCGACGGGGGGTGGCCGAATAGTGAGACGACTTGACCAGAATGTGGATCACTTGGCTACCCTGAAAATATGAGCGCATCCACGATTGATCTGGCAGTCATCCCGGGCGACGGCATCGGCCCGGAGGTCACCGCCGAAGCACTGAAGGTCCTTGAAAAGGCCGCGGCCGCGGAAGGGATCGTGCTCCAGCAGACCCACTACAAGCTGGGTGCGGAGCACTGGCTCGCGACGGGGGAGACCCTGCCCGCAGCCACCCTCGCCGACCTCCGAACCCGCGACGCCATCTTGTTCGGCGCCGTCGGCGCGGCCCCCGGCGACACCCGGATTCCCTCCGGCATCATCGAGCGCGAGCTCCTGCTGAAGCTGCGCTTCAGCCTGGACCACTTCGTCAACCTGCGGCCGTCCCGCCTGTACGCCGGCGTCGGCAGCCCCCTCGCGAACCCCGGCGAGATCGACTTCATCGTGGTCCGCGAAGGCACCGAGGGCCCTTACGTGGGCAACGGCGGCACGCTGCGCGCCGGCACCCCCTACGAGGTGGCCACCGAGGTGTCCCTGAATACCGCCCACGGCGTGGAGCGTGTGGTCCGCGACGCGTTCCGCCGGGCCAACGACCGCCCCCGCAAGAAGCTCACCCTGGTGCACAAGCACAACGTCCTGGTCTTCGCCGGCCAGCTCTGGAAGCGCACGGTCGAGGCCGTGGCCCAGGAGTTCCCCGACGTCACGCACGACTACCTCCACGTCGACGCCGCTACGATTTTCATGGTCACCGATCCGGCCCGCTTCGACGTGATTGTCACCGACAACCTGTTCGGCGACATCATCACCGACCTCGCTGCGGCCGTGACCGGCGGGATCGGCCTCGCCGCCTCCGGCAACCTCAACATGGACCGCACCGCGCCGTCCATGTTCGAACCGGTCCACGGGTCCGCCCCGGACATCGCCGGCCAGCAGAAGGCCGACCCCACCGCGGCCATCCTCTCCGCGGCGCTCCTGCTGGACCACCTCGGCTTCGCCGGCGCCGCCCGGAAGATCGAGGCCGCCGTCACGGCCGACGTCGAAGCCCGCGACGGCGCCGTCCGCACCACCAGCGCGATCGGCGACGCCATCGCGGCCGCGTTGTAGGCCCGGGCTGCATTTCCTGCACTGCAGGCGCCGCAATCACCGCAAAACCGTGCTGCCAACGGGCGTAAGCTTGTTTCGAATCACCAATATGCTGCCGTGGTCCGAGGGTGAACCACGTTCCCACACCAGGCAGCCGATCGTGGAGGAACCATGACTCAGACTGCCCATGGCGTCGAATTCACCCAGCACCTGTCGGAGACCCCGAAGTCTGCTGAAGAGCGTGCCGCCATCCTGGCAAACCCGGGATTCGGCGACTATTTCACCGACCACACCGCGATTGTGGACTACAGCGTCGACGCCGCCGGCAACGGCGGCTGGCACGACGCGCGGGTTGAGCCCTACGGCCCGATTTCCCTGGACCCGTCCGCCGCCGTGCTGCACTACGGCCAGGAGATCTTCGAGGGCCTCAAGGCCTACCGCCACGCCGACGGCTCGGTCTGGACGTTCCGGCCCGAGGCCAACGCCGCCCGGCTGAACAAGTCCGCCCGGCGCCTGGCCCTGCCCGAACTCCCGGAAGAATACTTCCTCGGCGCCATCCGCGAGCTCGTCGCGGCAGACAAGGACTGGGTCCCTGCCGGCGACGGCGAAGCCCTGTACCTGCGGCCCTTCATGATCGCCACCGAGGCGTTCCTGGGCGTGCGGGCAGCGCGCGAGGTCTCCTTCCGCGTGATCGCCTCCCCGGCCGGGAACTACTTCGGCGGCGAACTCAAGCCCGTCTCCATCTGGATCTCGCGCGAATACGCCCGCGCCGGCCGCGGCGGAACAGGCGCCGCCAAGTGTGGCGGCAACTACGCTGCCTCGCTGATCGCCCAGCAGGAGGCTGAGGCCAACGGCTGCAAGCAGGTCCTCTTCCTGGACCAGTTCAACGACAACGCCGTCGAGGAACTCGGCGGCATGAACGTCTTCTTCGTCATGAAGGACGGCTCGCTCGTCACCCCCGCGCTTTCCGGCACCATCCTCGAGGGGATCACCCGGATGTCCGTGATCCAGGTGGCCCGGGACATGGGCCGGGAAGTCACCGAACGCAAGATCACCCTGGATGAGTGGCGCGACGGTGTTGCCTCCGGAGACATTGCCGAGGTCTTCGCCTGCGGCACCGCCGCGGTCATCACCCCGATCGGCGTGCTCAAGGACGCCACCGAGTTCATCGGCTCCGAGGACGCCAAGGCGGGGGAGACCACCCTGGCGATCCGCGCCCAGCTGCTCGGGATCCAGACCGGCACGGTGGAGGACACCCACGGCTGGCTGACCCGGCTGGCGTAGTAACAAAATGTAACGCACGGCAGTAACGCACGACGGCGGCCCCCACCTTCCGGTGGCGGGCCGCCGTCGTGTGTTGGCCGACCCCTACCAGGGCTTCGGGGAGCTTTTCACGTGTTCGCGGCGGATGGAGAATGGGCCTATGACGGGCCTGATCCAAGTTCTGGGTGTGGTCTTTGGCGTCTTATTGACCACTGTCGGCATCGTGGAGTCCTTTCTCATGCGCTCCCAGCGCCGGGAACGCCTGTTCCTGATCGATTCGGAGGCGGAGAGAGCCCGGCTGTGGACCTTCAACCTCGGCTTCTACAACGTCATCTGGGGGATCGGAGCCGTCGCGGGCGCCCTCATGCTTGCAGGACCCGACGCCATGGCCGGTCAAGCGGTTCTGCTGATCACCTGCGTGGGCCACATGGGCCTGAGCCTCGTCATGTTTTTTTCCGAACGGCGCCTCTGGAGACTCGCCGTCGCAGAGGGCTTCCTGCCGCTCACCATCACCATCCTGCTGCTGACTTGAGCTTGCTGGGCTTGCTGGCAGGGCAGCCCGGCGGACCGCCGGTGAGAGCCGCCGTCGGCGTCTGTGGTCGGCATCTGTGGTCCGGGCTGGAGCCAACGGCGCCCGATTCAATGCAAGGATGGGTCCGTGATCTCCGAGACATCCCGCGGCATTGTCCGCAGCAGTGAGCTGACCCGGTTCCGCCTTGCCCCGAATCCGGGCCCCATGAGCCTGGACGGAACCAACTCCTATCTCATTGCCGCCCCGGGGGCGGCGGCCACGGTCGCCGTCGACCCCGGGCCCCTCGACGAGCCGCACCTGCAGGCGCTGGCCGGCGAGGGACCGGTCGAACTCATCCTGATCACGCACCGGCACGCGGACCACACCGCGGCCGCCGAAAGGTTTTCGGCCTTGACGGGCGCACCGGTCCGGGCCGCGGACCCCGCCCACTGCCATGGCGCACCCCCGCTGCGGGACGGCGAAACCATCCGGGCAGCCGGAACTGACATCCGGGTCCTGGCGACGCCGGGCCACACCTCGGATTCGGTGTGCTTCCACCTGCCGCAGGACGGTCAGCAGGGCTCCGTCCTGACCGGGGACACGATTCTGGGCACCGGAACCACGGTGCTGGACTACCCCGACGGCACCCTCCGGGACTACCTCGACTCGCTGGACCGGCTCGAACGCCTCGGGCCCGCCACGGTGCTGCCGGCCCACGGCCCGGTGCTGCCGGCCCTGGACGCCGTCGCCCGCGCCTATCGGGACCACCGGCGGGGCCGGCTCGAACAAGTCCGGGCAGCCCTCGCGGCACTGGGCGCGTACGCCGGCGCCGGCGCCGATGTCCGGGCCGTCACGGACGCCGTGTACGCCGACGTCGCCCCCTCCGTCCGCCGCGCCGCGGAGCTCTCCGTCGCCGCGCAGCTGGACTACCTGCGCACTGAGAGGACGGTAGGGTAGGAACCATGCGTATCGCCCGGTTTGTAGTCGATTCTGATCCCCTCTACGGCATCGTGGAAGGTGAGCCCGGCAGTGAGGAAGTCACTGTCATCAAGGGCGACCCCTTCTTCCACGGCGTGGAACGAACCCCCCTGAAGCACAAGCTGGAGGACGTCCGGCTGCTGGCGCCGATCATTCCGCGCAGCAAGGTGATCGGGGTTGGCCGCAACTTCGCGGAGCACGCCCGGGAACTCGGCAACGAGGTCCCGGCGCAGCCCCTGCTGTTCCTCAAGCCCAACACCTCCGTGATCGGGCCCAACGATCCCATTGTCCTGCCGGAGTTCTCCGAGGACGTCTCCTTCGAGGCCGAGCTGTGCGTCGTCATTGGCCGGATCTGCAAGGACGTGCCCGAGGACCGGGTGGATGACGTGATCTTCGGCTACACCTGCGGCAACGACCTCACTGCCCGCGACGTCCAGAAGACGGACCTGCAGTGGGCCCGGGCCAAGGGCTTCGACACCTCGGCCCCGCTCGGGCCGTGGATCGAGACCGAGCTCGACACCGAGGATCTGCAGATCCAGGGCCGGCTCAATGGCGAACTGCGCCAGGACGGCAGCACGAACCAGATGATCCGCGGCGTCCGGGAGCTCGTCTCCATCGTCTCGCAGGCCTTCACCCTGCTGCCCGGCGACGTCATCATGACCGGCACCCCGGCCGGCGTCGGCGCCGTGCAGGCAGGCGACCGCTATGAGGTCGAGATCGAGGGCATCGGACGGCTCTCCAACCCGGTGGTCCGCCGCTAAGCGTTTTCGCCCCTTTTTCGGACGGCCGCACCGTGGATCCACGGTGCGGCCGTCCGAAATCGCACGCGGAAATCCGGGCGGGCGGCGGTTGTAGAGGTTGGTAATGTTGGTACCACTATGACTACTGCTCCCAGCTCCGCCCTTGCTGCCTCCACCGGTGAAGTCACCGCTGACACCCCGGTCCGTGTCCGGTTCTGCCCGTCACCCACGGGCACCCCGCACGTCGGCCTGATCCGCACCGCCCTGTTCAACTGGGCCCACGCCCGGCACACGAAGGGCACCTTTGTGTTCCGGATCGAGGACACGGATGCGGCCCGCGACTCGGAGGAGAGCTACCAGCAGCTGCTCGAGGCCCTGAAATGGCTCGGCATCACCTGGGAAGAGGGCGTGGAAGTTGGCGGCCCGCACGAGCCATACCGCCAGTCGCAGCGCCTGGACCTCTACAAGGACGTCGTGGCCAAGCTGATCGACGCCGGCTACGCCTACGAGTGCTACTCCTCGCCGGAAGAAGTTGAAGCCCGCCACCGCGCCGCCGGCCGCGACCCCAAGCTCGGCTACGACAACTTCGACCGCGAACTCTCCGACGAACAGCTCGCCGCGTTCAAGGCCGAGGGCCGCCACCCAGTGCTGCGCGTCCGGATGCCCGACGAGGACGTCACGTTCACGGACATGGTCCGCGGCGAGATCACCTTCAAGGCCGGCAGCATCCCGGACTACGTCATTGTCCGGGCCGACGGCTCCCCGCTGTACACCCTGGTCAACCCCGTGGACGACGCCCTCATGGGCATCACCCACGTGCTCCGCGGCGAGGACCTGCTCTCCTCCACGCCCCGCCAGGTGGTGCTGATCCGCGCCCTCATGGACATCGGCGTCGCCAGCTACATGCCGGTCTTTGGCCACCTGCCGTACGTCATGGGCGAGGGCAACAAGAAGCTCTCCAAGCGCGACCCCCAGTCCAACCTGTTCCTGCTCCGGGACCGCGGCTTCATCCCCGAGGGCCTGCTGAACTACCTGTCCCTGCTCGGCTGGAGCCTCTCCGCCGACGAGGACATCTTCACCGTGGACCAGCTGATCGAGAACTTCGACGTCAACGACGTGCTGGCCAACCCGGCCCGCTTCGACATCAAGAAGGCCGAAGCCATCAACGGCACCCACATCCGCATGCTCGGCGCCGAGGACTTCCGCGGCCGCCTGGTGCCCTACCTGCAGGCCGCCGGCTTCGTCGGGGAGAGCCTCACGGACCGCGAGGAGGAGATCCTGGCCGAGGCCGCGCCGCTGATCCAGGAGCGCATCTCGCTGCTGGGCGAGGCCCCCGAAATGATCGCGTTCCTGTTCAAGGCCGACGACGCCATCGACGTCGCCGACGACGCCCGCAAGGGCCTGCCGGAGAACCTCACCGAGGTGCTCGACGCCGCCCTGGCCGCCCTGGAGCCCGTTGCCGACTGGACGGCCGAGAACATCCAGGCCGCCCTGAAGGAAGCCCTCGTGGAAGGCCTCGGCGTCAAGCCGCGCCTGGCGTTCGGCCCGGTCCGCACTGCTGTCTCGGGCCGGCGGATCTCCCCGCCGCTGTTCGAGTCCATGGTCATCCTGGGCAAGGATTCCTCCCTGGCCCGCCTGCGCGCCTTCCGCGGCTGACATGCTGGCGGCAGGCCTTGGCGGCGGCGCTGTCCAGGGGGTTCTGTTCGACATTGACGACACCCTGGTGGACCTTGAATTCGCCATGACGGCAGCCCTCCGCGACGTCAGCGAGCATCTCCTGCCCGGCCTGGACGAGGCCGGGTGGGAGAGGTTCGGGCGGATCTTCACCCGCGAGACCACTCATTTCTATGACCGCTACCTGGCCGGCGAGATCACGTTCAATGAACAGCGCTTGCTCCGCGGCCGGGCGGCGCTGGGGTACTTCGGCGTCGAACTTGCCGACGGCGAACAGGCCCACCACTGGGTGAGTTCCTACGCGAGCCGCCAGCACGGCTACATCCGGGCGTTCGACGACGTCGGGCCCCTGCTGGACGCCCTGGACGCCGCCGGCATTCCCTACGGCGCCGTGAGCAACAATGTCCACGACTACCAGCGCGTGAAGCTGGACGCGGCCGGGCTCGAACGGATTACCGTTCTGGTCGGCACCGACACCGTCGGCGCCGCAAAGCCGGACCCGGCGATCTACCTCGAAGGTGTCCGCCGGATCGGCACCGGCCCCGGCCAAACGCTGTACGTCGGTGACAACCGGCTGCTCGACGCTGAAGGTTCGACGGCGGCCGGCCTCCTCGGCGTCTGGCTGAACCGCAGCGGGGAACCGGCCCCGGGCTTCCTGGGCCGCGAGGTCGGCTCCCTGCTGGACCTGCTGGCGCAGCCTCCGCTGTAACCGGCGCTGCAACCGGCACGGACGTTACCGTGGACCGGCCTGCCTCTTCCGCAGCGCCGGGAAGGCGCCAACGGCGCCAAGGGCCAGCACTGCGACGAGCCCTAGCGCCGTGGCCGCGTCGGACTGCCGGAGCAAGCTGGTGGGCGACACCGCGGCTGCTCCGGAATACAGCGTGCCGGTGCCATCGGCAATCCGGGCGTTGCCGTCCGCGAGCTTGTCCGCTCCCGTGGCCAGCTGCGAGGAGCCGGACGCCAGCTTAGTGCTGCCGGCCGAGAGTTCCGAGGCCCCGGAAGCCAGGGCCTGGGAGCCGCCCAGCAGGCCGGGGTTGGCGGGATCGGCCGGATTGCCCTTGATCCCGGCGTTCAGGGCCACGGTTCCGTCGGCCAGGCGCGAGCTGCCCTCGGTCATCCGGGCGGCGGCCTTGAGCAGGCCCGGGTGCTCGGGATCGCCGGGGACGCCGTCCATCCCGATCCGGATCCTGGACGTGCCGTCGGCCAGAAGCGGGGTGCCCAGCACCACGCCCGGGCTGCCGGGGTCCTGGCTGTTAAGCTTCCCGGCCAGCGTCGCGAATCCGGCCTTGAGCTTGCCCGTTCCTGCGTTCAGCTGGCCCGCGCCGTCCTGCAGCCGCTGGGCGCCTGCCTGCAGCTGGCTGGCGCCGGCGTCGAGTTTGTGCGCGCCCGCGGTGATCCTGGCGATCTTGTCCTTCACCACCGAAAGCGGAACGAGCCCCCTGACCGGGTCATTCGCCGCCGCCTCCAGCAGTTCCAGCGCCTGGGCCAGGGCCGCGGTCCCGGTTCCGGCCTCCGGATTGCCGTTGGCGCCGCGGTAGCCCTTGAGCTGGTCCGTGCCGCCTGCCAGCGCGGCGGTGCCGCCAGCCAGCCGGGCAGCGCCGCCGTCGAGACGGGCGGCCCCGTCGGCGAGGTTGTTCTCTGCGTTGCCCGCCGGCGTCGGCGTCAGCGCGGCCGAAAGCTGCACGGCCCCCGCCGCGAGCTTCTGTGCACCGTCGTCGACTTTGTAGACGCCGGGGGCCAGCTTGCTGGTGACATCGGCTTCGATCTTGACGGCACCTTCGGCCAACTTGCCGGCACCGGCCTGGAGCTGGTCCGCCCCGGGGGCCAGCTTGGTGCTGATGCCCGAGGATATCTTTTGCGCCCCCGCGGAAAGCTTTCCGGCCCCGGCATCGGCCAGGCTGGCGCCGTTGGCGAGTTTCCCGGCGCCGTCGTCCAGCTGACCGGCTCCGGCGGACGCCTGGGCGGCCCCGTCCTTGAGCCTGGCCGAACCGTCCGTGATGCGGCCCGTGACGAGGGTATAGAACCCCAGCAGGGCAATGAGCAGCAACGCCAGGGTGGCGATGGAGATTGCTGCGCACGGGTCCGGGTCTTGCTGATAGCGGCACGACTCTGTGGCACATGATTCCTCTCGACGTTCGCGCCGGCAGCGGCTCTGCTGACGGCCACCCCAGCAGCTGTGACGCAGCTAACACCGGAAAATGAGCGCAAAGCTGCCCTCAGCGGAGTGGGGGAGGGGTGGTTACTCGTTGGTAACTTATCGAGCGTAAACGTGTTTCCGCCGCATTGGCAAGCGCTGGCGCGGGTATGGCCTCCAGAGACGCCGCGCGCGGCCCGCCCTGGCGCCCCGATCCCGCCGCCGTCCGCCCGATTTGTGGAAGTGAAAACTCTCGGGTAAAGTAATTACTCGTGCTGAGGCGCCGGGAGCGAGGGTTTAGGCCCAAACATCCGGAGCGAAAGTGCCCTTGGGATATGGTGTAATTGGCAACACTACGGTTTCTGGTACCGTCATTCTAGGTTCGAGTCCTGGTATCCCAGCTCTGAAGTTCCGCGGGTTTCCGCTGAAATTCGGAAGTTTTGAATCGGCTGGCCCGATTTGAAACGGCGGCCAAATGTATGAAACAATCATTTGGCTTGAATGGCAGAAATGCTGTTCAGGAAGTACGCGGCCCCATCGTATAGCGGCCTAGTACGCTGCCCTCTCACGGCGGTAACGCGGGTTCGAATCCCGCTGGGGTCACAATGAAACGGTCCCGGGCATCAGCCCGGGGCCGTTTTTCGTTCCCGGGAACGGCTGGGCTTCCAGGCGGCCTCATCCGCCGGCGTAGTGCCGGGCGCGCCGACTCCCGCGATGCGTTGCACATGGCGCTTTGGTTCCGCGCAGGAGTGCCCCCGCAAGAACCACGTTCTGAACTGGCATGATGATGCAGTGAGCTCCCATGAAACCGGCCCCGGGGCCGCAACCGGCGTGGCCCTCCTGGAGGCAGTGCGGCAGGACCTCGGGGCCCTCCGGCTGCCGCTCGCCCTGCCCGGGACCGACCAAACGCGCCTGGACCTTCGAAGGGCCGTGGCTCAACTCGATGACTACGTCCTGCCCCGGTTCCGCAGCCTCGATGCGCCCCTGCTGGCCGTGGTGGGCGGTTCCACCGGGGCCGGAAAATCCACCCTGGTCAACGCGCTGGTGGGCCACCCCGTCACGCGGGCCGGTGCGATCCGCCCCACCACCCGCCAGCCCATCCTGCTGCACCATCCCGCCGACGCCGCCTGGTTTGAGGGGCAGCGGGTGCTGCCGGCCCTGGGCCGCATCCGGGGTGCCGTCGTGGATGGCCGGGCGCCGGCCCCGGCTGATGCGGCGTTGGATTCCGGCCCGGTGACCTCCCTGGTCCTGATCTCCGACTCCGCGGTCCCGCCCGGAATCGCCCTGCTCGACGCGCCCGACGTCGACTCCATTTCCGAGAACAACCGGCAGCTGGCCGGGCAATTGCTTGCCGCCGCAGACCTCTGGGTGTTTGTCACCACAGCCAACCGGTATGCCGACGCAGTGCCCTGGCGGCTGCTCCTGGATGCTGCCTCCCGCGACATCATGGTGGCAGTGGTCCTGGACCGGGTGCCGCCAGCGGCGGAATCGGAAGTTAGCGAGGACCTGCAGGCCATGCTCAGCCGGGAAGGGCTGGGGGCCGCCCAACTGTTCGTGGTGCCGGAGCTGCCGCTGGATGCCGCAGGGATGCTTCCGGCAGAGGCCGCCGGGCCGCTGCGCCTTTGGCTCGGAAAGCTGGCGGGGGACGCCGCAGGACGGGCCCGAATCGCCCGGCGCACCCTCAACGGCACCCTCCTCGCCCTCGCCCACCGCGTGGACGCGGCGGAGCAGGCGCTGTCCGAACAGCAGCACGCAGCCGAGGTTCTCGCAGCCGACGCCCGCAGCGCCTATGACGACGCCGTGGCCAGGATCCTTGAGGCCACCCGCGACGGCGCACTCCTCCGCGGCGAAGTGCTGGCGCGCTGGCAGGACTTCGTCGGGACCGGGGAGTTCTTCCGCGCCATGGAACAGAACATCGGACGCTTCCGTGACCGTGCGGGTGCTTTCTTCCGGGGCGAACCGGCGCCTGCGGTCAGGGTGGAAACCGCGATCGAAACGGGACTGCAGGCGGTCATTCTCGATCAAGCCGCCAAAGCCGCCGAGCAGACCGACCAGCGGTGGCGTTCAGACCCGGCCGGCCGGCAGGTGTTGGGCACCGACGATCTTTCCGGCGCCTCCGAGGGTTTCGCGGACGCTGTGGCGGCCGAAATCCGCGCTTGGCAGGGGAGCCTGATGGAACTCATCCGCACCGAAGGCCAGGGCAAGCGCACCCAGGCCCGCTGGTTGTCCTTCGGCATCAACGGCCTCGGCGCTGCCCTGATGATTGTGGTGTTCTCCATGACCGCGGGCCTGACCGGGCTTGAGATCGGAGTTGCCGGCGGCACCGCCGTCGTGGGTCAGCGCCTGCTGGAGGCAGTATTCGGGGAGGACGCCGTCCGCCGCCTCGCCCGGACCGCGCGCGAAGACCTGCACCTGCGGTGCCAGGGCCTGCTGGCGGCGGAGTGCCAGCGGTTCCTGACCCGGCTGGAGGTCGACGGCGGCGTGCCGCCCTCAGCCATTGCCGGCCATGCGGCGGCACTGCGCCGGCTGGCGGCCACGTCATGAGCCGTCATGCCGCCACCCGCGAGACGTCCCAGCTCGATCGCCGGCTGGAAGCGCTCAACAGCGCCACGGAGCTCGCAGCCGGAGTCCTCCCGGAGGAGACCCTGGCCAGTGTCCTGCAGGTGCTCGACCGTGCGAGTTCGCGGCGGTTGCTGTCCGGAGACCACACGGTGGTCGGGTTTTTTGGAGCCACGGGCAGCGGCAAGTCATCGCTCTTCAATGCCGTAAACGGCGAGGAGATCGCGACGGCGGCCGTGCGCCGGCCGACCACCACCGAGCCGCTGGCGGGCATTTGGGGCGTCCAAGGAAGCGATGCGCTGCTGGACTGGCTGGAGGTCCGAAAACGCCACGCTGCCGCGCCGATCAAAGGGTTCGCCGACGACGACACCGGGCTGATCCTTCTGGACCTGCCGGACTTCGACTCGACCAGGGCCGCCAACCGGGAGATTGTGCAGCGGATGGTGGGCCTGGTGGACGTCCTCGTCTGGGTCCTCGATCCGCAGAAATACGCCGACGCCGCCGTGCACAACGATTTCCTGGCCCCGCTGTCATCGCACGGGGCCGTCACGATCGTGGTGCTCAACCAGGTCGACAGGCTCCCGGAGCACGAGGTCCGGCCGGTCCTGGAATCCCTCACAGCTATCCTGGCGCGGGACGGGCTGGGAAAAGTTCAGGTCCTCGGGGCTTCCGCCGTGCTGGGGACGGGGGTGGACAAGGTGCGGGCCGCGATCCGGCAGGTGGCCATGCAGCGGAGGGCAATGTCACAGCGACTTGCCGCAGATGTCTCGCAGGCCGCTACCCGGCTGGCCGAGGCGTCCGGCCTGCCCTCGGGTGGCGCGGCCGCCGGTGGCGGGGCGGCCGAGGGTGCGACGGCCGCGGGTGGCGGGGCGGCCGCGGGTGCGACGGCCGCGGCCAAGGCCCGGCTGGCGGGGGAGTTGGCTGTGGCCGCCAACGTGCCGCTGGTGGTCGACGCCGTCGCCCGGTCCTACCGCCTGGAGGCAACCAGGCGCACGGGCTGGCCGGTGACCCGCTGGCTGGCCAGGTTCCGGCCGGATCCGCTGCGGCGTCTGAACTTGCGACGCGAGGGCGCCAAGCCTGCGCTGAACCGGACCTCGCTGCCTCCTGCGGGGGCGCCGGAACAGGCGCGGACCGATGCCGCCGTCCGGGAATTCGCCGATGCGGCGTCCGCCGGTGCCCCTGGCCCGTGGCGGGCGGCCATCCGCGGCGCCGCCCGGGAAGGAAGCGACCGGCTGCCGGATGCCCTGGACCAGGCAATTGCCTCCACAGAGTTGTCCGCTGGCAAGAAGTCCTGGTGGTGGGGCGGGTTCAATGTGGTTCAGTCGCTCGCCTTGGTGACGGCCCTGGCCGGGTTCGCGTGGCTGGGATTCCTGGCTGCGCTCGGCTACCTGCAACTTCCAGTTCCAGAGGTCCCGCGGGTCCAGGGCTGGCCGGTGCCTACGGTGATGATCGCCGGGGGAGTGCTGCTGGGCATCGTCCTGGCGATCGGGGCGCGGTTCATCTCCGGAGCCGCGGCAGCGTCACGCAGCGCCGTGGCCCGGAAGCGGCTGACAGCCGCCGTGGCGGCCGTCGCGGGGGAACTCGTCGTGGCGCCCGTGGAACGTGAGGTCGGCCGGCTGGCGAAGTTCACCGCCTCGCTGAAGGCCGCCGCGGGTCGGCAGTGAGCCGTCCGTGCGGGACCGCAGCCTTTTGGAAAGCTTGCGGCCTGCCTAAATCCCGGCCACGGCGTCGCGGACCTTGATCATGGTGCGGAGGTTGCGTGTGGTGGTGGCAGCCTTGTACTTCGCCTTCGAAGAGAGCTTGCTGAAAGGGCTGTCCAGCGTGCCACCGGCGGGGGCGAGCCAGGCCAGGGCTTCGGGGCCCAGCCGGGTAAGCTCGGCCCCGTCCAAGGCCCTGCCTGCCTCGAGCAGCTCCGAGAGCACCTCTTCATCAGAGGCGAGCGTCAGGTAGGTATGGGTGGACGCGTCGTCGGCCGGGTAGGGGCACGCGTCGACCAGCGCTGCCACACGGCCCGCGGTCAGCACCACCACCCAGGCATCGTAGCCGAAGGTTTCCCGCAGGCACGCCTCGAATTCCTTTTTGACGCCGGCCGGATCCAGCTCGCTGGCCAGCACGACGTTGCCGCTGGCCAACAGGGTCACGACACCCGAAAACGGCCGGGACTTCAGGGCGTTCTTGAGATCGGCCATCTTGATATTGATGCCGCCCACGTTGATGCCCCGCAGGAACACCGCATAGCTGTTCATGGGCACAGCATACTTAGTCGTTGGTCTTGCGCAGGGCTTCCGTCAGGACACGGCCGGCGTTGCAGACAACTTCGGCGTGCAGCCGCCCCGGCTGGCGGGTCAGGCGCTCGATCGGGCCGGAGATGGACACTGCGGCGATCACGCGGCCGGACGGCCCGCGGACGGGGGCCGAAACGGAGGCGACACCGGGCTCGCGTTCGCCGAGGCTCTGGCCCCAGCCCCGGCGTCGTACTCCCGCCAGGACGGTGGGGGTGAAGCGGGCGGACTGGAGGCCTTCCAGGAGGCGGTCGTGGTCCTCCCACGCCAGCAGCACCTGGGCGGCGGAACCGGCCTTCATGGACAGCTGGGTGCCGACGGGGATGGTATCGCGCAGCCCGATCGGGCGTTCGGCGGAGGCCACGCAGACGCGCCAGTCACCCTGGCGGCGGAAGATCTGGGCGCTTTCGCCGGTGGCGTCGCGCAGCTGCATGAGCACGGGGCCGGCGGAGGCAATGAGGCGGTCCTCGCCGGCGGCGGAGGCCAGTTCCACCAGACGGCTCCCGAGCACGAAGCGGCCCTGGATATCGCGGCTCACGAGCCTGTGGTGCACCAGCGCGAGAGCCAGCCGGTGCACGGTGGGCCGGGCCAGTCCCGTGGCCGCCACCAGCTGCGCCAGGGTGGTGGGGCCGGCCTCAAGTGCGTCAAGCACATGGGCCGCTTTATCGATGACACCGACTCCACTAGAATTGTCCATGTAATGATATTGACGTCTCATTATCTGAGATGCAAGTCAACGCGCTGGCGTATTACTTGGCTGTGCTGGTTCAGTGGAAGAGATAGTCCATCGGAACGCACAATACTTACCGCAGTGAAGGGAGCAGGCCGTGGCAAAGACACTGGCCGAGAAAGTCTGGGACGCGCACGTTGTGCGCAAGGGGGACGGCGAAGGAGCCAACGCCCAGCCGGATCTCCTCTTTATTGACCTCCACCTGGTGCACGAGGTGACGTCGCCGCAGGCCTTTGAAGGTCTGCGGCTCGCCGGCCGCAAGCTGCGCCGGCCGGACCTCACCATCGCCACCGAGGACCACAACACTCCCACGCTGGATATCGACAAGCCCATTGCCGATCTCACCAGCCGGACCCAGATCCAGACCCTGCGCAACAACTGCCAGGAGTTCGGCGTCCGCCTGCACTCCCTCGGCGACGCCGAGCAGGGAATCGTGCACGTGGTGGGCCCCCAGCTGGGCCTCACGCAGCCCGGCATGACAGTGGTCTGCGGCGACTCCCACACCTCAACCCACGGCGCCTTCGGAGCGCTCGCCATGGGCATCGGCACCTCCGAGGTGGAGCACGTCATGGCCACCCAGACGCTGTCCCTGAAGCCGTTCAAGACCATGGCGATCAACGTTGAGGGCACGCTGCGCCCCGGCGTGAGCGCCAAGGACATCATCCTGGCCGTCATCGCCAAGATCGGCACCGGCGGCGGGCAGGGCTACGTGCTGGAATACCGCGGCTCCGCCATCCGGGCGCTGTCCATGGAAGCCCGGATGACCATCTGCAACATGTCCATCGAGGCCGGCGCCCGTGCCGGGCTGGTGGCTCCTGACCAGACCACGTATGACTACATGAACGGCCGCCCGCATGCGCCCGAGGGCGCCGACTGGGATGCCGCCGTCGAGTACTGGAACACGCTGCACACCGACGACGACGCAGCGTTCGACGTCGAGGTGGACCTCGACGCCGACACCCTGGAACCGTTCGTGACGTGGGGAACCAACCCGGGCCAGGGCGTGTCGCTGTCCGCAAAGGTGCCCTCGCCCGAGGACTTCGGCGATGAGAACGCCAAGGCCGCCGCCGAACGCGCCCTGCAGTACATGGGGCTCCAGGCGGGCACCCCGATGAAGGACATCCGGGTGGACACGGTGTTCCTGGGCTCCTGCACGAACTCCCGGATGGAGGACCTCCGGGCCGCCGCCGACATCATCCGCGGCCGGACCAAGGACCCGGCCGTGCGCATGCTGGTGGTGCCCGGCTCCGCCCGCGTCCGGCTCGAGGCTGAAGCCGAGGGCCTGGACAAGGTCTTCAAGGATTTCGGCGCCGAGTGGCGCTTCGCCGGCTGCTCCATGTGCCTAGGCATGAACCCGGACCAGCTGGAGGTGGGGGAGCGCTGCGCCTCCACATCCAACCGCAACTTCGAGGGGCGCCAGGGCAAGGGCGGCCGCACCCACCTCGTCTCGCCCGTGGTCGCTGCGGCGACGGCGGTCCGAGGCACCCTGAGTTCGCCGTCGGATCTGGACCCTGCTCCGGAGTCCGCGGCGGTCCGAGTCGACGCCGCGTAGCCTCCGCCTTCCCGCCCAAATCCGAAGCCTCGCTCCACACCGCCTCGATCCATACAGTCCCGAAGGATCCGCCATGGAAAAGTTCACCACTCACACCGGAATCGGTGTCCCGCTGCGCCAGAGCAACGTCGACACGGACCAGATCATCCCCGCCGTGTACCTCAAGCGCATCACGCGCACCGGCTTTGAGGACGCGCTCTTCGCCGCGTGGCGCAAGGACCCGTCCTTCATCCTGAACCAGGCGCCGTTCAACGCAGGTTCCGTACTGGTGGCAGGCCCCGATTTCGGCACCGGCTCCTCCCGCGAGCACGCCGTCTGGGCGCTGAAGGACTTCGGCTTCAAGACGGTCCTGTCCTCCCGCTTTGCTGACATCTTCCGGGGCAACTCCGGCAAGCAGGGCCTGCTCGCCGCCGAGGTCGCCCAGGATGACATCGAGCTCATCTGGAAAGAACTCGAAAACGCCCCGGGCACCGAGGTGACGGTGGACCTCGTGTCCAAGACCGTGCAGTGCGGCAACATTGTGGCGCCGTTCGAGATTGACGACTACACGCGGTGGCGCCTCCTCGAGGGCCTGGACGACATCGGGCTGACGCTGAAGCACGAATCCGACATCACCGCGTATGAGGCCACCCGGCCTTCCTTCAAGCCCAAGACGCTGCCCGCCCGGTTGTCGTAAGGCTCCAGAGGCTCCCGGCCCGAGGGTCGGGGCCCGAGGGCCGCGGCTCTGTGATGCGTCCGGCAATGACGTGCCGCCGTCGAGTTTTCCGACTCGACGTCGGCACGCGTGTTTGTGCGTCACTCCTGTTTTGTATGGCAGCACTCATCGCGCTCAGGCCGCCGCGGCAGCGACGCGTTTGCGGTTCTCGAGGACCTTCGCCCGAACCCGGATCAGGTGAAGTTGGCGGGAGCCCGGCTGGGAGAGTGGCTGGTCTATAGCTGTTGGCCGAAGTTCTTCCAGCGGCCAGTCCTCCGCACCCGCGCCGTCCCGGTGGGCACCGTCGAATTCGGCGGACGCTTCCAGCCAGGAGGTGTGATAAATGACGTCCGGAGCGATAAGGCGAGGCATCACACGATCGTATTCGAAGGGTTCTCCATTTCTCGGGAGTCGGTCTGGTCCTCGGTGCACCGGGCAAACCCTCCTCGCCCACCCGACGCAACGTCCGCAGGCCCGAAAGCGCCGCCGCATCCGTGCCGAAAGGGCCAACACGAGGCCGCTGGAACCGCTCCGTATTTCAGATCGGTAACGGATGCTCCTATGCTTAGCTGGAGCCTTTGTAAGGATTTGGGGGCGAGTAGTCGTGAGGAAACCGGTATATGAGTAGTGTTCTGACAATCCGCGGAGGCGTCCCGCTAACTGGCCGCGTCACCGTTCGCGGGGCCAAGAATCTTGTCCCCAAGGCCATGGTTGCCGCCCTTTTGGGCAATGAGCCATCGGTGTTGCGCAACGTGCCTGAAATCAAGGACGTCGAGGTTGTCACGAGCCTGCTCCAGCTCCACGGCGTCAGGGTGGACAAGGATCCCGTGACCGGCGATCTGACGCTCGACCCGAAGGGCGCCAAGACGGCTTCCAGCACGGCCATCGACGCCCACGCCGGCGATTCGCGCATCCCGATCCTGCTGTGCGGGCCGCTGATCCACGCGATCGGCGAGGCCTTCATCCCGGACCTGGGTGGCTGCAAGATCGGCGACCGTCCGATCGACTACCACCTCAACGTCCTGCGCCAGTTCGGCGCCGTCGTGGAAAAGCGCCCCGGCGGCATCCACATCTCCGCACCCAACGGGCTCAAGGGCGCCAAGATTGCGCTGCCCTACCCGTCCGTGGGCGCCACCGAGCAGGTCCTGCTGAGCGCCACGCGCGCCGAGGGCATCACCGAACTCTCCGGGGCTGCCACCGAGCCCGAAATTGTGGACCTCATCGCGGTGCTGCAGAAGATGGGCGCCATCATCAGCGTCCAGACTGACCGCACCATCCGCATCGAAGGCGTCAGGGACCTCGGCGGCTACAACCACCGCGCCCTCTCGGACCGCAACGAGTCCGCCTCCTGGGCGTCCGCGGCCTTGGTCACCCGCGGTGACATCTTTGTCGAAGGCGCCACCCAGCGCGACATGATGACCTTCCTGAACACGTACCGCAAGGTCGGCGGCGGCATGGACATCGGCGACGACGGCATCCGCTTCTACCACCGCGGCGGCAAGCTCAACCCCCTGGTCCTCGAAACAGACGTGCACCCCGGATTCATGACGGACTGGCAGCAGCCGCTCATCGTCGCCCTGACCCAGGCCGAGGGCGTTTCGATTGTCCACGAGACCGTGTACGAGAACCGGTTCGGCTTTACCGATGCACTGATCCGCATGGGTGCCAACATCCAGGTCCACCGCGAGTGCCTCGGCAGCGTGCCGTGCCGCTTCGGCCAGCGCAACTTCCTGCACTCCGCCGTCATCTCCGGTCCGGCGCAGCTCAAGGGCACCGATATCGACGTCCCGGACCTGCGCGGCGGCTTCAGCCACCTCATTGCCGCCCTGGCCGCCACCGGCACTTCCCGCGTCACGGGAATCGACATCATCAACCGCGGCTACGAGCGCTTTACCGAGAAGCTCGCGGGCCTAGGCGCCGATTTCGACATCACCTCGGCCAAGTAGCGGGGGACCCGTGAAGGAATCGGCCAAGAGCCACGTCACGTTCGTGACAGTCGCCGGGATCATCCGGCCCGTGATGAACCTCCTCATGGGAAAGAAGTGGGAAGGCCTCGAAAAGCTCCCCGCCGGGGGCTTCATCGCCGCGCCCAACCACTGCACGGAGATCGACCCACTGGTGGTGGGACACATGCTCTACAACCAGAAACGGATGCCGCATTTCCTCGCCAAGGCCGGCCTCTTCAAGGTGCCGGTACTGGGCGCTGTCCTGCGGTCCACCAAGCAGATCCCGGTGGAGCGTTCGACGACGGGGGCGAACCGTTCGCTGCAACTCGCCAAAGAGATCGTGAGCGAGGGCGGGGCGATCATCATCTACCCGGAGGGGACCCTGACCCGGGACCCGGCACTCTGGCCGATGAAGGGGCACACCGGTGCCGCCCGGATGGCACTGGAGAGCGGCATTCCCGTGGTGCCCATCGCCCACTGGGGTGCCCAAGAGGTCTTCCCGCGGTACGCGAAACGTTTCTACATTTTCCCCCGCAAGACCTCCCGCCTGGTGGTCGGGGATCCCGTGGACCTGAGCGCCTTTGAGGGCCACGCATTGGACAAGGCGACGCTCGACGCAGCCACGAATGCCATCATGGACGCCATCACCGGCCTCCTGGCAGGACTGCGTGGAGAACAACCGCCCGCGCAACGATGGAACCCGGCGGCGCACAACCAGTCCACACAGGGCCGCTTCGTCGAGCGGGGCGGCGCCGAAGGTAAAGCCATCCAAGAGGGTGGCGCATCGAACGAGAACATTGGGGACAGCACCGGATGACGGTTAACTTTGAACGAGCAGCATCCGCCACCACCGTGGCCGTTCTGGGGGCAGGTTCCTGGGGTACAACCTTCGCCAAGGTTGTTGCCGACGCCGCCACGGCCTCCGGGGTCGAACGAAACATCCGCCTCTGGGGCCGGCGCCCCGAAATCGTGGACCAGATCAACACCCTGCACCGCAATGAGCAGTACCTGAACGGCATCACGCTGCCGTCCAGCATCACTGCATCGAAGGACGTTTCCGAGGTCCTCTCCGGCGCGGAGCTGGTCATCCTGGCCGTGCCGGCACAAACCCTGCGGCCGCAACTGCAGGCCTGGAAAGAACATCTGGCGCCCGGCGCCGTCGTGGTGTCCCTCATGAAGGGCCTCGAGCTCCACACCGATGCCCGCATGAGCGAGGTCATCAGTGAGGAGCTGGACCTGCCTGCCGACCGGGTCGCCGTGGTCTCCGGCCCCAACCTGGCCATGGAGATCGCACGGGAGGAGCCAACAGCATCGGTGGTGGCCTGCACGGACCCGATCACTGCAGGCTGGATCGCCCGCAGCTGCACCGCCCCCTATTTCCGCCCCTACACCACAAGCGACGTGATCGGCGTCGAAATCGGCGGCATCGTCAAGAACGTGATCGCCTTGGCCGTGGGAATCTGCGAAGGAAAGAAGATGGGGGACAACACCAAAGCTTCCGTCATCACGCGCGGCTTGGCCGAAACCTCACGGCTGACCCTCGCCCTGGGCGGCGAAGCCCGGACCATGGCGGGGCTCGCGGGCCTGGGCGATCTCGTCGCGACGTGCTCCTCCCCGCTGTCCCGAAACCACACGGCCGGCAGGCTGCTCGGCAAGGGGCTGACCCTCGAGCAGGTCACTGCCGAAATGAAGCAGACGGCTGAAGGCATTAAGTCCAGCCAGGCTGTCAACGAACTCGCCGGAAAGCTCGGCGTCGACATGCCGATCACGGCCGCCGTCGTCGCGGTCCTTGCCGGAAAACTGTCCGTCGATGAACTGGGTCCGCTGCTGCTGTCCCGGGACCTGAAAGCCGAAGGCGACCACTGAGAGTGTCAGGGAACATGACCACAAACGACCGTCCGGTCCAGTCCAAACCCCGCGTGGCGGTGCTGTTCGGCGGCCGCTCCAGCGAGCACGCCGTCAGCTGCGTGACAGCCGCCGGCGTCCTGGGAGCCATCGACAAGGACAAGTACGACGTCATCCCGATCGGGATCGCCAAGACCGGCCAGTGGGTTTTGGCGTCCGGCGGAACCGACGAGTGGTCGCTCTCCGCCTCGTCGCTGCCCGAGGTGGCCCCCTCGGCGCAGACCGTGACGCTGGCCGAGATCGGCGGCGAGCACCAGCTGATTGTCGCTGCCCCGAACACCGTCCCACAGGAGCTCGGCGCCGTCGACGTCGTCTTCCCGCTGCTGCACGGGCCCTTCGGCGAAGACGGCACCATCCAGGGCCTCCTGGAACTGTCCGACACCCGCTACGTGGGCGCGGGGGTGCTTGCGTCCGCCGTCGGCATGGACAAGCACTTCATGAAGGTGGTCTTTGAATCGGCCGGACTCCATGTGGGACCCTACATCGCCGTGACCGACCGGCAGTGGCGCACCGATCCCGAGACCGTCCGCAAGCGCGTGGACCAGCTCGGCTTCCCGGTCTTCGTCAAGCCGGCCCGGGCAGGGTCTTCCATGGGCATCTCCAAGGTGGACTCCCTCGAAGGCCTCGACGCCGCCATAGAGATCGCCCGCGAGCACGACCCCAAGCTGGTCATCGAGGCCGGCATCACGGGCCGCGAGATCGAATGTGCCGTGCTGGAGGGCCGGGGGACCGATGCTCCCCGGACGTCGATGCCGGGCGAGATCTCCGTTGCGGGCGGCGGCCATGAATTCTATGACTTCAATGCCAAATATGTGGACGACGCCGCTGCCCTCAGCTGCCCGGCAGACCTCCCCGAAGAAGCGATCACCCGTGTCCGGGAACTGGCCGCGGTCGCCTTTGACGCCGTCGGCGGCGAGGGACTGAGCCGGGTTGACTTCTTCTACACTGCTGACGGCGAACTGATCATCAACGAGATCAATACCATGCCCGGGTTTACGCCCAAGAGCATGTACCCGCAGATGTGGAAGGCCTCAGGACTGGGCTATGCCGACCTGATTGACGAGCTGATCCACCTGGCCCTGCACCGCAAGACCGGCCTGCGCTAGAAACGGGCGGGCGCGGACGCGCCTGCCCGTTTCTGGCCTGCCCGGGCCTACTTGCTGGTGGGGAGGTTCTGCAGGTCCTCTTGGCCCACGCATTTCCGGGTTGCCGGGATCTTCAGCGCGGCGGCCGAGAGGTCCGCCAGCACGGTGGCCGAACTGATCTTGTCCGGATCCATCAGGATCTCCGTGGCCGGTTCGCGGCCGAACGTGGTCAGCGTCCACACGGGATCGCCTTCCTTGATGACCCAGTCGACGTCGTTGACGCTGACGCAGCGGTCCGTCGTGGGGCCGGGAACGTTGACGCCGCAGCGCAGAATCACTTGGGACGGATCGCCCCAGGCCGCAGTGGCCTGGGCATTGGTCTTCCGCAGCTTGGCATCGCCGATCGCGTCCGGCAGGGCCAGCATCATCGGCGCGCACGCCGCGTTCGCGGCATCCTTGGCCGGCGTGACGTCGACAACCGGGGAACACGAGGTCAAGGCCAGGCCGGCTGCGGCGGCCGCCACAGTAAAAGCCAGGCGCGCGGAAACCAGACGGCTGAAAGGGAGCATTAATCCAGCTTATCCCGGTCCGCGCGGCGCTATGGTCACGGCCCGGACTGCCCTATATCATGGCCCGGTGGCACTGAGGTGAACAGCTTGTCTTGCCGTCAAGTAGACTGGGGGGACCGTGCACCGCTGGGGTTTTGCCGACAACGACGTTAGTGATGGCCACGACCGCACAAACTTGATTCAATCTCGCACCTGGGGGAGGGCCTGTCGATGACGTCGCGCAGCCAAAAACTGAAGTCAGCACGCGTCGGGCTGGGAGCACTGCTCCTGGCCCTCTCCATCGCGGGAACGGCCGTTGCGGCCCACGCTGATGATCTTGGTCTTCCTGTCCCGCCAGTAGTATCGCCGGCCGAGCCGCCTCCTGCTCCGGCTCCCGATCCTGTTCCTGAACCCGTTCCCGCGCCGGAGCAGCCTGCGGACCCCGCTCCCGAGCCGGCGTCGCCCGCCCCTGAGGTTCCCGCGGCACCCGCACCGGCGCCCGCACCTCCGTTTCCCGCTGCACCCGCACCGGCCCCCGCGCCCGCTCCTGCCCCCGTAACCGTGCCCACCCCGGCAAATCAGGCTCCCGTGCCCACCGTGACGGTCCCCCCGGCACTGGCACCGGCCCTCGCGCCGCCCGCTGCCGAGCCCGCGCCGGTGGAAGAGGCCACCGCCGAAGCGTCGGCAACACCGACGCCCACACCTTCGCCTACATCAGCGCCGTCGACGGCCCCTGCGGTGATCGCCACCCCCAGCGAGCCCCCCGTCATGGTGAAGTCTGAAGTCAAGGCCGCCGTTGCGGTAGCTACCGGCAGCCCACTGGGGATCCAGCTGATCACAGTCCTGATCCTGCTCGGCGCGGGTTTGGCCTACTTCCGTTTCCTCGGCGGGAAGACCATGGTCCGTCCCCGCCAGGGCGGGAAAGTAACACCCTAGACATGCGCCACGACTTCGTTGACCGCACACCACCAGGGACGCAGGCCGAGAGCCTTCGGATAACCCTGCTGACCCACTCCTACTGGCCGGAACAGAGCCCTCCCCAGCGCCGCTGGACCGCCATGATCAAAGAGTTTTCGGCATCCGGGTGGGACGTCGACGTCGTGACACCCGTGGCGCACTATCCTTTCGGTCGGCGGGCGCTGCCCCGCAAGATGGCCGGGAGGCCTTTCCAGCCGCAAAAAGGGCAGTTTACCGAGAAGATACTCCGCGTCCCCTATCTCCGCCACGGCAACTCCCGGGCGGCCCGTTTGCTGGACCAGTGCTTTTCCGCGGCACTGTCGATTCCGGCCGGTTTCATGGTCCGCAAGCCCGACGTCGTCATTGTCACGGCGCCTGGGCTGCCCTCCCTGGCGGCCGGCTACATTCTGGCCAAGGCCCGCGGCGTGCCCCTGATCGTGGAAATGCGGGATGCGTGGCCGGACCTGGCCCGCGACGCCCGGCTGGTCCAGGGCAGCGTGAAAGGCGTCGTTGAGCGCGTCGTGGATTTCGTCCAGCACCGCGCCGACCTCGTGGTCACCGTCACCGAGGGATTCGCCGCGACGCTTCGGGCGCGCGGCATCCGCAACGTAGCAACCGTCAGCAACGGCGTACACCTGGACTCCATCCCCGTCATGGGACCGCCGGAACTCGACCGCGACGTTTTCGAAGCTTTGTACCTGGGGAACCACGGCGAAAGCCAGCGGCTGGACGTGGCCATCAGGGCAAGCGCCCTCGTCGGCGACTCCATGCACCTGCACCTGGTCGGCCACGGGACGCAGCGGCCGGCGCTGGAGAAGCTGGCGCGGGAGCTGAAGGCCCCGGTCACGTTTCACGCACCCCTGACCGGCGACGCCATGCTGGAGCGCTACGCGTCGGCCGACACCTGCCTGGTGTCCCTTCGGGACGACTGGAAGTCCTTCGACACCACCGTTCCATCCAAGACCTACGAAGTACTGGCCATCGGCCGCCACATCACCGCTGTGGTGCGCGGCGAAGCGGCCCGCATTGTCATGGACGCGGAAGCCGGTGACATTGTTGCCAGCTCTCCGGAAGCTGTGGCGGATCTGTGGCGCGAGCTCGCTGCCGACCGAAGCAGACTGGTCCGCAACGGCGACAGCCGTCAATGGGTTAAATCCAACGCAGAATATGGACACCTCGCCAGCCGCTACATGCACCTCATCTCCGAGCTTCTGGCGGACGTTCCCAGCAAATGATCCAGCTCCTCAAGAATGCGCGGCTCGCCGCGAGCGTCATCGGCCAACACCTGGTTGATGACCCGGTTCTCCTGTACCTGCAAGCGGCCCGCCGTCTGCCCGCCGTCGTGCGCCCTTTCGGCCGGGTTGTGACCGCCGTCTTTCCGAGGAACTCGGTGGCGGTTCCCGTCATCCTCGCCGCGCTCAGCAACGGAAGCGAAGCCGATGCCAAGCGCCGCCTCGAACTGGCCGCCGATGGCCCCACTCAGGGGGAACCAGCCCGGCGCCTTGCGGACATTGCCCTGTCCGCCGGCCTGCTGGAGATATCGGACGACTTACTGGCCAAGGCTGGAAATGCTCGCGGCCTGAAGTCTGCGCGGGCCCGCCGATTGTGGCATGACGGGGACCTCAGCGGAGCCGTCAAGGCCCTCGACGGCTCCGGCGCTGCAGGACGGCGGCAGCAGGCACGCCTCGCCGGTGAGGCGGCGGTCTACGCCGGCGCGGCCCCGGCGCTCCGTCGGCAGGATTTCGAACCGGTTCCCGGCCGGGTCCTGCATTTGCTCACCAATTCACTGCCCCACACCGCCAGCGGCTATGCCCAGAGATCCCACTCCATCATGGTGGCCCAGCGGGAAGCGGGTTGGGGCGTCCTGGCGGTCACGCGGCTCGGGTACCCCGTGCAGGTCGGCAAATTCCTGGCGCGGGCCACCGACGTGGTGGATGGGGTCCGTTACCGGCGCCTCCTTCCGTCGCGGCTGGCCCCCACTATGGACGCGCGTCTGCAGCAACAGGCCGAGGAACTGCTGCGGGTGGCCCTGCAATTCCGGCCCAGTGTCCTGCACACCACCACACACTTCGTCAATGGGATGGTGGTCCGGGCTGTGGCCGAGGCCCTGGGCATCCCGTGGGTGTACGAGGTCCGCGGCCAGCTGGCAGACACATGGGCCGCCACGCGGGGACCTGCGGCACGGAACAGCGAAAAGTACACGCAATTCCAGGCCCGGGAAACCGAAGTCATGCGCGACGCCGATTTAGTGGTGACGCTGGGCCAAGCCATGAAAGCAAATATTGTGGCCGCGGGCATTCCGGGCGAGAAGATCGTCATCGCTCCCAACGCCGTGGGCGGGGCATTCCTCGACCAGCCCGGGGGTGCCGCCGATGCGCGCCGCGAACTCGGCCTGCCTGAAGACGGACTCTACATCGGCACGGTCAGCAGCCTGGTTGCGTATGAAGGCCTGGATGACCTGATCCGCGCGTTCGCGCTCCTGGCGCCGGAATTTCCGCAGCTGCGCCTGCTGATTGTTGGAGACGGCGTGGCCGGTCCCGCCCTGCGGGAGCAGGTCCGGGGCCTCGGCCTGGCCGAGCGGGCGATCTTCACGGGCAGGGTGCCCCGGGATCAGACCCCGCTCTATCATCAGGCCCTGGACCTGTTCGTGGTGCCGCGCAAGGACCTTGACGTGACCCGTGCCGTGACCCCGCTCAAGCCGGTCGAGGCGCTGGCGAGTGCACGGCCGGTTGTTGGAAGCGACCTGCCCGCACTTCGGGAGATAATAGACGACGGCGGCAACGGGCTTCTGGTCCCTGCCGCGTCACCGGTCGAGCTTGCGCGCACGATCTCGGCGCTGTTGCTCGACGCGAGCCGACGGGCGTCGATGGGGCGCGCGGGCCGGGCCGCAGTTCTGGCCGAGAGGACCTGGGCGGCCAACGCCGAGGCGCTGGCCGCGCGTTACGCTGGGCTGCACCATGAACATGAGGAGATCGAGTAGTGTCCGCAGATAGTGCAATAGACCCGGAGCCGATGGCTGTACAGCCCCTCTCCGTGGACATGCGGCGGCTGACCCGTGTCGGTTCGCGGCCCAACTTCCTGGACTATCTTGTTCAGCTCTGGGACTTCCGGCAGTTCATTTTTTACGATGCCCGCGCCCGGGTGCAAAGCGGAACGCGCCGAGATCGACTGGGCAGCGCATGGCTGCTCCTGAACCCCATCTTCAACGGCCTGACCTACTTTCTGATTTTCGGGTTGTTGCTGAAGACCAGCCGCGGTGTTGAGAACTACGTGGGCTACCTGGTGGTGGGAATCTTCGTGTTCCAGTTCAGTGCCGGTGCCATAACCTCCGGCGCACGCTCGATCCGGAGCAACAAGTCGATTGTTCAGGCATTTAACTTCCCGCGCGCCGCGCTCCCCATCGGCGCCAACGTGCGCGAACTGCTCTCGGCTGTGCCCCTCATGCTCGCCATGCTCCTGATCGTGGTGGTGCTGCCTCCAGCCGAGAACATCACCTGGCTGTGGGTACTGGTGGTACCGGCCATACTCCTGCAGTCGCTGTTCAACCTCGGAGTGGGGCTCATCCTTGCCCGGGTTATCTCCCGCGTTCACGACGTCACGCACCTGCTGCCCTTTGCGCTGCGGGCGTGGATGTACGGATCCGCGATCTTCTACACCTATGAGCGTTTTATCACGCATCCCGAAATGCTTGCCGCCATCAAGCTCAATCCCTTGTTCAACGTCATTGACATAATCCGGGATTGCGTCCTCTATGCCCGGGTTCCCCAGTGGCAGTCGTGGGCAATCCTTGCGGCCTGGGCCCTGGGAGCGCTGGCTGTCGGGCTTGTCTACTTCTGGAAGGGGGAGGAATCCTATGGACGCGGGTGAGAAGGAAATCTTCATCGAGGGACATCCATGCGTGGTCGTGGACAGCGTGCGGATGCGCTACCGCGTCGCCTCAAGCGCTGCTTCGGTCACTGACGCCGACACCGCCAAGCCCCGGTTCCTGCGCCGCGCCGTCAACAAGCCGCACATGGTGACCGTACAAGCCCTGAACGAGCTCTCCCTGGTGGTGGAGCGCGGCGAATCCGTCGGCATCATTGGCCGCAACGGGTCCGGAAAAAGCACCCTGATGAAGATCATCAGCGGCCAGTCCAAGCCGACGTCCGGGGCCGTGTATGCCTCCAGCACGCCGATCATGCTCGGCGTCAACGCAGCCTTGGTCCAAGACCTGTCCGGGGACCAGAATGTCATCCTGGGGTGCCTTGCCATGGGCATGAGCCGGGCCGAAGTGGACGAAAAGTTCAACAGTATTGTCGAACTGTCCGGACTCGAGAAGTCCATTCACTTGCCCATGAAGTCTTATTCCTCGGGCATGGCGTCTCGCCTCCGGTTTGCCATCGCCGCCAGCGTCGACCCCGAGATTCTCCTGGTGGACGAGGCGCTCAACACCGGTGATGCCCAGTTTGGTGACCGCAGCAAGTTGCGGATGGACGAACTCCGCGAGCAGGCAGGCTGCGTCTTCCTGGTCAGCCACAGCCTGGACACGATCAAGGCAATGTGCACACGGGTGATCTGGCTCGACAAGGGCGATCTGATCATGGACGATGAGCCGGAAATCGCCATCAAGGCCTATCAGGACTTCACCCGGCACCTGTCCAAAGGCAACAACATCTCAGCCGCCAAGATCCTCGACGACGCCAAGGCGAATCTTGTGGCAACCGAGGTCCGTGGGCGGTCCTCACGCCGGAGCCGAGGCTGATGCCGGGTCTCCGGGAAGTCCGGAAAGGCCTGTGGCATCTGCGCAGGGGCGGTTTGGCGCAGTACAAGACCTGGCGGTCCCGCGAGCGGACCGAACAGGGCTTCGCCGCGCCCCGCAACGTGCAGGGCGTGGAAGCGGCCTGGACGGGGCGGGGGCGCAGACGCCGGCTCTCGCTGATTCCGGCCGCCCTTCCACAGCACCAACCGTCCCGGCCGGACGTCCGGGCCGCGGTGATCCTGGACGACTTTTCCGCCCTGGCCTTCGGCTATGAGTGGACCACCAGCGCCGTGCACCCCCACACCTGGCGCAGCGACCTCGCAGCCGACGCCGTCGACCTCCTCTTCGTCGAGTCGGCCTGGGCGGGAAACGGCGGCCTGTGGCGTGGAAAGCTGACCGGTCCCAACGGGCCCAGCAGCGAATTCCGCGAGCTCGTCCAGTGGTGCCGGGACCAGGGGATTCCCACCGTTTTCTGGAACAAGGAGGACCCGCCGCACTATGACGACTTCCTGCCCGCTGCCCGGCTGTTTGACCACGTCTTCACCTCCGACTCCGGCCGCATAGCCCAATACGCCGAGGATCTCGGGCATGACCGCGTTGCCGTGCTCCCGTTCGCCGCCCAGCCGGCCATCCACAACCCCGTGCGGCCCGGACACGGCCGGCACCAGCGGGACGTTGCCTTTGCCGGGATGTACTTTGCCCACAAATATCCCGAACGCCGTGCCCAGATGGACCTCCTGCTCGGCGGGGCGCTGGACGCGTCCACCCGGATGAAGACCGGGCTGGAAATCTTCTCCCGCCAGCTCGGCGGCAACGCCGAATACCAGTTCCCTGCGCCCCTGGACTCGCGCGTGGTCGGTTCGCTGACGTACCCGCAGACGCTATCCGCCTACAAGGCCTACAAGGTCTTCCTCAACGTCAATTCGGTTGTGGACTCGCCCAGCATGTGCGCCCGGCGCATCTTTGAAATCTCGGCTTCCGGGACACCGGTGATCACCGCGCCCAGTCAGGCCATGGGGCAGTTTTTCACCCCCGCGGCCGTGCCCGTGGCCGCCACCCGCAAGGAAGCGGAGCACCTCACCCGGGCGCTGGTTTCCAACCCGGAGCTGAACGACCGCACGGCCCACCTGGCCCAACGCACCATCTGGGCGCACCACACCTACGCCCATCGGGCTGCCACTGTCCTGCACCATGCCGTGCCAGGAATCGCCGCTGGCGCGCCGCGGCCGTCCCTGTCCGTTCTGTTGCCGACCATCCGGCCCCAGAACCTGGAAAACGTCTTCCGGACCCTGGCCGGCCAGCGCGGCGTGGAGCCGGAGCTGGTGCTGCTCACCCACGGCTTCCAGCTCTCCGCCGAACGCCTGGCGGAGCTGTCGGAAAAGTCCGGGCTCTGCAACGTCGTGCTTCTCGAGGCACCGCGGGACGTGTCACTGGGGGAGTGCCTGAACATGTGCGTCGCCGCGGCCAGCGGGCAGGTCCTCACCAAGATGGACGACGACGACCACTACGGCCCGCACTATCTGAGTGACCAGCTGCATGCCCTGTCCTACTCCGGCGCCGACGTTGTGGGGAAACAGGCCCACTACATGCATCTTGAGACGACGAACGCCGCGATCCTGCGGTTCGCGGCCCGGGAACACCGGTTCACCGACTTCGTGATGGGGCCGACCATCATGGCCCACAAGGAAGTTTTCACGGACCACCCCTTCCTTCATGTCAGCATCGGCGAGGACACAGGATTTCTCCGTGCCGCCCATGCCGCCGGTAGGATCATTTACTCGGCGGACCGCTTCAACTACTTCCAGGTCCGCACCGGTGACGGACACACCTGGCAGGTGGAGGACGCAGAGCTGCTCGCGTCCGGAGACTTGAAATTCTATGGAAAGTTAAATGAACATGTTGACATCTAAGGCTGCCGAGACCGAGGCACCCATCAGGACAGTCGCCGTCGTCGGACTTGGTTACATCGGGCTGCCGACGGCGGCCATCCTCGCCACCAACGGTCTCGAGGTGATCGGCGTCGACGTCAATTCCAGCACCGTGACCGCCATCAACAACGGCGACGTGCCCTTCGTGGAACCTGACCTGGGCGTCCACGTCGCGGGCGCGGTGAGCCAGGGGAGGCTCCGGGCCCAGCTCGAAACGCCCGCCGCGGATGCCTACATCGTGGCCGTGCCGACCCCGTTCAAGGCGGACAAGTCGGCCGACATGTCCTACATTGCTGCCGCTGCCCGCGCCATCGCCCCGCAGCTGAGCGGCGGGGAACTGGTGATCCTCGAGTCGACGTCACCTCCCGGCAGCACGCGCCGGCTCGCCGAGCTGATCCTGGGGCTCCGCCCGGACCTCAGCCTGGACGGCCACGACGGGAAGCCGAAGCTTTTGGTGGCGCACTGCCCTGAAAGGGTGCTGCCGGGCCGGATCATGATCGAGCTGGTGACCAACGACCGGGTGGTCGGCGGTCTTACATCTGAGGCTGCGGAAGCCGCCGCCGCCCTGTACGCAGTGTTCTGCCAGGGCGAAATCCATCTCACGGACGCCGCAACGGCGGAGATGTCCAAGCTCGTCGAGAACGCCTACCGCGACGTCAACATTGCCTTCGCGAACGAGTTGTCCGTCATCAGCGACAACCTGGACATCGATGTGTGGGAACTCATCCGCTTGGCCAATCACCATCCCCGGGTCAACATCCTCCAGCCCGGCCCCGGCGTCGGCGGCCATTGCATCGCCGTGGACCCCTGGTTCATCGTGGCGGCCGACCCCGATAATTCGACGCTTATCCGGACCGCCCGCGAGGTCAACGACGGCAAGCCCGGCTACGTTGTGGAACAGGTCCGGAAGGCGGTCGGCGACGATAGCCGTCCGACCATTGCCTGCCTGGGCCTGGCCTTCAAAGCGAATATCGACGACGTCCGGGAATCTCCGGCCGTGGAGATCGTCCGGCGTGTGGCTGTGCAGCATCCGGATGCCGAGATTCTGGTGGCTGCACCGCACAAGGATCACCTGCCGCAGGAACTCGCCGTGATTGAGAACATCCGGCTGGTGGAAACGGACAAAGCCATTGAGGCTGCCCAGGTAGTGGTGCTGCTGGTGGACCACGACAAATTCCGCGACATCGAGCCCAGCAGCCTCGAGGGCAAGCGGCTCATCGATACCCGCGGTTTCTGGCGCTGACGGAACAGGCGAAACTGACACTCGATGTTTAGGTAGAGGTTTCGCGTGCAATAAAGAAAATGGGGACAAATTGAATTCTGATCCAACTGCCAGGCTGCTTCCCGCCGGCAGGCATTTCGCGGTGACGTGGAGCCTGCCGTCGGAATTTGCGGGACGAACGAACGCCATGTTGCATCGTTCGCGATCCTTCGCGTCCGAGGGTGGGGCTCCTGTCGACGTCCTGACTTTCGACGACTTCCGGGACTATTCTGCTCTCCGCGGGGTGTTGACAGAAAGGGGTTTCCTGTCGGAGGGCACGCGCATCCTGAATCTCTGGGAAGACCTCCCGGCCATGGCTGAATTCATCAGCTCCCAGCCGGCGCTTGACTCGGAATCCGAAGAGAGCCCATTTGCTTCGTACTCTCCTTTGTCCACCCAGCCTTCCGCGAAGCTCGTCGAGTTGGAGGGCCCTCATAAGCGTCTGGCCCGCTACGCAGACGATGGGAAGACACTGTTGCAGGTCGATCATTATCGCTCGGACGGCTCGCTCCTCTTGTCGGATCGGCACGATGCGAAGCTGCTGGGGGTACACGGGGGCCGGTCGCTAACACTTTGTGACGCTGCGGGCCTTCCGATTCAGGAGTGGGGATCGGCCTGGGGTTTGTATCGATCGTGGCTCGACTACGTGCTGGCGGGGGAGCAAGCGTACTTTGTGGTTGACAACAAGAACACGGCGCGCTTCATGGCGAGTTACCAGCGTGAACACGCCGTGGTGCTCTATCAGGTCCATGAGAACCACTTGGAAGACCCTTCCGCAGGCTTCGCCTCGGAGCTTACCGCGTCCGCTGAGGAAGTGTTCCCTCGTTTGGAAGGATTCGACGGTGTTGTATTCCTCACCGAGCAACAGGCTGTTGACGTGCGCCGGAGGTATGCACAGGCCGGCAACTGGTATGTGATCCCGAACGGACGGTCCCTTGCCGCTGCACCCGAGGCTGACAGCGCGCGCAGCGAACGAACTGGAATGCACGCCGCAACCCTCAGCCACCGGAAACGCGTTGACCATTCTGTCAGGGCCATCCACTTGGCGAACACCACGTTATCGGCCCCTGTCGGGTTAAAGATCTTCGGCGATGGGTCCCAGCGGTCCCAGTTGGAAGGACTGATCACCGATCTCAGCGAAACCGGAAATGTTCAGCTGATGGGCCACGTCACGAACGCCCAGTCCCATTTCAAAGACGCGTCCTTTTCGCTGCTGACCAGCACTTCCGAGGCATTTGGCCTGGTAATTGTGGAGAGCATGGCCGCCGGGTGCATCCCCATCGTTTATGACCTGCCATACGGACCCGCCTCTATCATCACCCATGGCGTCAATGGCTTTCTGGTGGAGTATGGCAACGTGGAGGAGCTTGCACGCTGCATAGCCGAGTTCGTCGACATGCCTCCGTTGGAAGTCCAGAAGATGCGCCAGGCTGCGCGAACCAGGGCTGACGACTTCTCCGATGCGAATGTCGTGCGGCAGTGGGTGGAGGCCATGAATCATGCAGCTGAGGGCAAGCGGACCAAAGGGATCGACCACACGGTAGAGATAGAAGACTCAGCGTGTTTGTACAGCGCGGGTGGCGGCCTGGAGGTGCGCGCCACCTTAAGGCTGCACCTGCAGCAGCCGATTTGGCAGGAACGCGTTCCGGCCTTCTATTGCAGGCTCCGTCTCCGGCCTGGTGAAGCATTCTTCCGCGTTGCATCGACAGGCTTTAGCAAAGATGCAGCGGGCAGGTATGCCGTCAGATTCCCGTTCGAGTCGGACGTTCTTAATGCCATGGGCGGCAGCACGGCCGACGTCTTTCTTGAGACGAGAATCGGCGAGACTACGACCGTGACACGGATGCCGTTGGCGGAAGTCAAAGCAGCTCCCCGTGTGTATGCAACAGTGCACGGCAACATGAGCATCAGCTTCGCCTGAGCTCATAATTGAAAACCACAGATACGAGTCACAAATGTCTTCAAAAATTAACCAGCTGCATTCGCCGATAGAACTACCGTCGGGGTATCACTGTGCCGTCACATGGGGGATACCCGCGGACTTTGGCGGGATGACCAGCGCCCTTCTGCGACGCTCGAGGGCCTTTGTCCGTGAAGCCGGAGTGCCGGTCGACGTCCTCACCTTCGAGTACGACAACGGACTCGACGACTTGCGCTGCGAGATGCAGGTTGCGGGCGAACTGGTTCCGGGCATGCGTCTGCGAAACCTCTGGGAAGAACTGGCAGCCCTGCCAGACCAGGACGTTGCGGCGGCTCGCGGGGACAAGAACCTTGTGGGCACTTTCGCTCCAATCTCTGACCCGGAGCCACATACTGCGGAAATTTCCCAGGGATCCCTCGGACGGAGAATACGCCTCGATGCCGCGGCGGAAAAAACGCTTCAAATTGACTATTTCCGTGCGGACGGGAGTCTTTTCGTCTCGGATCAGCGCGACATCAACGACCGGGGTGTGGAGGGCGGCCGGCTTATTACCCTTTGTGACCGCAACGGGGAGCCTGTAGCAGGCTGGAACAAGATGTGGCCTCTGTACCTTTTCTGGCTGGACATGGTTGTGGGCACCCAGGAGACGTTCATGATCGTGGACAGTAAGACGACCGCAAATTTCATCACGCGTTTCCGCCGCGACAACGTGGTGACCCTGCACCTTATCCACAATTCGCACATGGCATCCGGCCAGGTACCCCCGAACGGCGAGTTGAGCTCCGTACGCCGTTATGTCTTTGAGCGATTGGACAGCTATGACGGGATCGTGCTGCTGACTGAGCGTCAGAAGGATGATGTGGATGCGGCGTTCGGTCCCGGCAACACGTTCGTGGTGCCCAACAGCACCGAACTACCGGAACGACTGCCGTCTTGGGCCGGACGCTCCCAGGACCACGGGGTGATGCTTGCGGGCCTAACGCACCGTAAGCGCATAGACCACGCCATACGAGGAATTGGGAAGGCAAATGCCCTAGCCGGAGCGCCGTTTGACCTGACCATCTATGGCCAAGGACCGGTCCGGAAACAGCTGGAGACACTCATCTCCAAGCTTGGCTTGAACCAGAGTGTCCACCTTGGCGGCTTTGACAGCGAGCCGCGGAAGCGGCTCTCTCAGGCTTCGTTCATGCTTCTGACCAGCCGCATGGAAGGCCTCCCGCTGGTGCTCCTGGAAGCGATGAGCGTTGGCTGCATTCCGATCGCGTACGACATGCCCTACGGACCGGCCGACATCATTGTTGATGGTGTCAATGGATATTTGGTCGAGGCTGGTGATATCGATGGGCTTGCCGAGCGGATCGTCCGGCAGGGATCACTTTCGAGCGTAGAAATGGAAGCCATGCGGCAGGCCGCCAGGGAGACCGCTGAGCGCTTTGATGACCGGTCCGTGACACTCCAATGGGGCCGTGTGATGTCGGAGGCCGTTGACCGCAAACTGCACCAGATGGCGGGATCGCTCTCCTCGTAACGTCAAGAGCAAAAGGCAGAGGACCCGTGGTCCTGTTAATCTGGCCTGGATGTAGGTGAAATCCAGCCGAACAGAACTACGGGTCCTCAATTTAAGTGCGCGGGAGCTGTCTCCTAGGGGAGCTGCACTGTCGCTTTGACCATGTTGTGGTCAGAGGGAATGGTACCGATGAAGTTCCCACTCGAATCGACATTGACCACGGTGCGCCACTCGACCACGCGCATCTTGGACGTGAAGATATAGTCCAGGTAGGTGCCGTTGCCCCATGAGTTGCGCGCGTTAGCCAGACGGTTGAAAGCGTTGAAGCTGTCGTAGTTCGCCCCAACCGTCTTCTCAGCTGTCGCCGTTCCACTGGGCAGATCGGAGGCATACGTGTTGCCGAGCGGATCAATGTATCCGGCTGCAGTCAGGACGTCGTAAGGGGCATTTGTCGGTGCTGTCCACTTGTGCGAGTTCAAGTCACCGGTCAAGAGCACGGGAAAGTTGCTGGGATTCCGTTTCTTGACTTCCGCTGTGATGGCTTGTGTCTGCCTCGTACGCAGGTCCTGGAGGTCAGTTCCGCCGCCGGGTTCCAGATGCGTGTCGCCGACAAAGAATTTCTTGTTTGTCGACTTTTGGGTGAAGATGCCCCAGGCCAAGTAGCGGGGGTTGTCGGTTGCCCGGATTACCGGAAGTGCCAGGGAACCCTGGCTGACCAGGGACACCTTGGAGGCATTGTAGAAAAGCTTCGTGCCTTGCGAGGCGCCCTTATCGGCGTACACGCAGCCAGTGGGTGTTGTGTCTTTCACGCAGTTATTGCGCTTGTTGTTGGCCAGCTGGTAGTTGGCGCCGGCCGCCTGGAGCCGTTCCTGGAGATCCTCAAATTGGGAGACCCCGCCTGGCCTGGGGTCATCCTTGAGCCACCCCTGGGAAGCCTCCTGTACACCCATCACATCTGGCAACTGCGCCTTGATATTAGCGACGACGGCGGCCCGGCGACCGGACCACGTCAGTTCATTGGCGGCTCCCGCGAAGCAGTTGGCACACTTCACGTTGTAGCTTGCAACCGTTAGTGGATTGACCACGGGGGCTATCACAAGTGCAGCCTTTGTTTTGGCGGTTATGGCGGCTGAATACGAGCTTAGATTCGTAGTGCCGTCCGCAGAGATGACCCTGACCCGAAAGTAATAGGTGGTGTTGCTTTTAAGTCCGCGCATCTCGGTGGAAGTGGTCGTGTACCGGTTGTAGGTCGACTCCGAAAAGTCGGCTTTGGCGGAGTACTGGACACGATATCTCGGCGCACCGCTAACAGGATTCCAAGAAAGGAACACCGATGTGCTTGTTTGAGCGGGCGACTTGAGCCCAGACGGGGCCGGAGTGGCGGCGATTGCACCGGGGGCGCCGAAAGGAAGGAGGAGTATTGCCATGATCAGAATAGAGAGCGGACGAAGACGAAAAGTTGAGCCGCGACTGTTTGTTGGCATGCGAGACCTTATCAATGGGACGTTGGCACCAGAAAGGCACGAGACGGTGCGAGTAAATGCTGCGTTTAGGCGATGCAAGGTGCTGTGGGACACCATAGTCTGGCACGCGCTAATCCATCAGCACAACGCGCAAGGCCATACTGTGATTTAGCCCTCAATTCCTCACACCCTGCTCTTGGATGATAAGTGCTCTTTGGTCACTTGCGTGCCATATTGCGGAAAAACTGCGATTCACCTGCGGTTGGCCAGAGGCGGGGGGAGCCCCGATGCCGGTAAGCCACCTAGGAGGGCTAGTGCTTTAGTCCAAGGGACCCGCCCGACTATTATCCGTGCGGCGATGGGGTCAGGGTTTAATGGGATCGTCATGGCAGCGGGGAATTGATTCCGTGTCGTATATAAGAAAGGGCCCGTGGCTCTGCTCGGATGAGAGTGTCTAAGCCTTCAACCAGGACAGAACCACGGGCCTCGGCCGAGCCTGCCGACACGGCGGCTGACGTTGCCGCCAGCATGTTCAACCTGCCCGACTACTGGGGAATGCCCGTCAGCCTTGTGCCGGGGCCGGCGCCAGTTTGTTGCAGAAACTCAATAGACTCCGGGGTACAAAGTTGTTGAAGCGGTTATCAGTTCCGGCCGTGCTGATTCCGAAACCGCCGCCACGTTCGCGGTGGCCTGGTGAATAGTCCGGGCCGGGTTGACCGAAGTCTGCGTGGTCACCTGCCGGAAGTGGATGGCTCCGCCCGTGCATTTGCATCGATGAACATTGGTTCCGGTCATTGAGGTATTTCCGCAACCAGGGATCCGGGTCGTAGATCCGGCATGAGCCGTGGATTGCCACGATCGTTGACCTGGATAGCGGCCAGGTCCCGGGGATCGTGGGCGGTCGAGACCACCAGGGCGTCGCGGACATGCTGCAGGCCGTCTGCGAGGTCAAAGACCAACTCGGTGTGCTGCTGCGCCCCAACTCCCTCGCCGGCGCGGCCGCCGCGAAAGAAGAACCCCGGGCTCTGGTCGAGGATGCCGGGCGGCCGAGGACAGACGAGCCTTTGCCGCACAGGGTGCCGGTGGCGCAAGGAGATCGTGCTCCCAGTCGTCGCCGCGACCAAAGCTCGAAGCGAACAACACCTATGAAGCGCATCAAAACGTACCGCACGTGGTACCGATACGCGGCCAAGTACAAATCAATTTTCCAGATGACACTCGCCCGGAAATCTCGTTCCGATGAACTAAGAGGGGCGCCTGAATCACCCGCAGTCACTGCAACGCCCGCAAAGTCATGGTGTTGCACGACCGCTAAATTCCGCCGGAATGAGCGCCGAATTAGTTTGGCTTGATCACGAACAGTCGACGGACCGCTGCCTCAAGTTATCGAGGTGCGACTGTGCCGCCGATATGAAATCTTCAATGTTTGGGCCAAACATGAGGGGAAGGTGAGCGTCAATGTGTTCGTCGGTCCAGTTCCACCATGCGATCTTGAGTAGTTTTTCGATGGTCTCTGGCGGAAAGCGAAATTTGATGACTTTCCCTGGGTTCCCACCCACGATTGCGTATGGCGGCACATCTTTTGTGACGACGGTGTGGGCAGCGATGACGGCGCCGTGTCCGATTGTAACGCCGGACGTGATGAATGCTGAGGCACCAACCCATACGTCGCTGCCGATGGTGACCGCGCCCCGTGAATCATGATCTTTCATGCCTGCCGCCGACGGCCACCATTTGCTAAGCACCGAGAACGGATACGAAGAGACCGTGTCGATTCGGTGATTCCCTAACGCTATTTCTACTCCGGCCGCAATCGAGCAGAATCTTCCGATTGAGAGGTGGGCTGCGCTGCTTTCAAATATGACGGGGCGGCCGTAAGTGTGGTCTCCGATATCCCAGTCAAATTTGGCTATGTGATCCGCCATTGTCGTTTGCGTAAGTTGCGCCCATCGGCCTCGGTCCTCCCAACTGACGGAAGAAACCGTGAACGTAATACTCGAATTAATTAGAGACTTTCCTTCAAAGACGACAGCTACATCCGATGCCGAGGTGCGATCCAGTCGACTCGTGACACGGCCATTCGTATCGAGAAAGAGAAGCGCATCTCCTTGCGCACGCCAGCTGTTTTCGTACCGGTGACTGTAACCCAATATGCGTCCGTCCGGCAGAAATCTCAGAGCAGGGCTAAGTACCCGCTCATTGGTTCGAAATGCCCAAATCCCTTGGGTAAGCTCCGTCTCCACAAGGCTTGGGGCAGGCAGTGAGTCATCAACTGTTGTACTAGGCATCTGAGAATCCTACAGCGGCACGGTTCGCGGTTGTTCTGTGGAGGCGGTTCCATTCGTGACCTCTACGCGAGGGCCATTGCCTGATCCTATTGGAGGCCCGACAGGGGTTGTTGACGGCTCAAGATTGATTGGACACTGTGGAGCGAGGGCTCGCTGGTCTGTGGATACCGGCCCCTTGGTCCTTCTGGTAGCCTTGAGGGCGCCAAGCTGCGTGCGGGGTCTTGGATCTTCCCTCCATGTCGGAGCTGCGCTACGCAAATAGCTGATAGATCTGGGGGCCGATGGCTCGATCGACACATGAAAGAGGAGCAATGACGATTGATGCGATCGGGCTCAAACACGGAATCGACCAGTCTTCTCTAGTGCATAATTACCTGCATTCCTACGAACGTGAGTTGCGTGTCCTAGAGTGCTCCGTCAGCACGGTTGCCATTATTTCCGGTTCCAACACTGCGGCTGTTGCCAAAACTTTCTCCGAGTCCCTGCCGAACGCGAAGATCGTTGTACTCCAGGTCGGTAGCGCTGCAGTTGATATTGACGCGGCCCAGTGGCCGCAAATAACGGTTCACAAGGCTCGAAATCTCGCCGAAATGCACCTGCAGCTCGCTAAGCTACCAGACCTTCAGCTTCTCGTTGAGGATGGCACAAATCGAAAATCGGAAAAACTTGCGATTTTTCGCGAATTATTTCTATACGTCGATGACGGCGGCCTTTACGTCGCGGAAGACCTACATGCCAGTCACTTGCCAAAGTATGTTGATAGTGACGGCGAAAATGTCTGGCAGTTCATTAGTCGGCTTCTTGATCTAAAGGCCGAACCAGTTCAACCTGGCACCAAAACCACATCCGATGACCGGGAGCTGGCGGCTGCTATCGACCGGGTAATCAACTACGGTAAGATCGCTTTTGTCACCAAACGTGGTAACCATCTTTTGAAGATTCGAGATCATCAAGCCACTGAGATACTCGAGGGGCGATTCGGATCCAATTGGGGGCATTTGATCAGCTTACGAAAGGCTGGGACATTCAGATCGAAAGCTACGGTTTCAACAAATCGTCATGATTTGGATTATAGATTCAAGAAAGACATCGCCTTCCCCGCTCATCATTTGAGGGAATACAGTAACGCTGTATGTTCGCCGGGCCAGGTGGCACTTCTGAACGACGTGGTTCTTCCCGATAGCTTCCGTCACTTGCTGGGCCGGCGGCTGACGAATAAATTTTTGACTGATTCCAGTCCCTTTCACGCACGCATGTCACCGGCTCCGGATGAATCCCCTGATTTTCTTGCCGGCAACTATTTTTACTTGGATACTGAATATCCGAATGTTTATGGTCATATTCCTACAGAGGTAATTTCCCGTCTTTGGGGTTGGAACGAGAGTAAAGTTCTATATCCCAATCTCAAAGCGTTGGTGTCTCCAAAGCTGGGAGAACGGGACATCCCTACTTATGAAATCAAGATATTGAATGCTTTCGGTATCTCGGACGCCGACATAGTGCGCATTAGTCACCCAACTCGCGTCGAGCGACTGCTGGCTGCAACTCCTATGTTCTCGAACCCAAAGTACGTCGTTCCGGAAATCGACAGCGTGTGGAGCACCATCAGCAAGAACCTTCGCTCCAATATCTCGTCAGGCATCGATAAAGTCTTTTTGTCACGGCAAACCGGCCTAGCTCGTAACTGTCGAAACAGTACTGCCGTGGAAGCCATGTTCCGTCAGCATGGATTTACGATACTTCGTCCAGAAGCCCTGCCACTCGGAGATCAGATCGAATTATTTTCAGGGGCTTCCGTAGTGGCGGGATATGGCGGAAGTGCACTCCTGAATGGTGTTTTCTCGGACCACCCGTCCACGAGAATCGTGATAGCTCCGGATACCTACAACACTGCCAACGAATACCTGATTTCTTCGATTACCGGCGATGATTTCCATTACTTCTGGTGCAAAGCCGATGTTCCGCATCCCCCGGATAGGTGGACGTGGGAGGCCTTTGAGTCCCCCTACGAATTCGATTTTGATCGGGATGGCGATCAGCTAGACAAATTGCTGGCGTCACTTTAGGAACACTCGTTTCCGGCATTAGTCCCACACACGCCGGGGAGGTGCAACTCCTTCCACCAAATCCTGTTCCCGGTTAGCACGGGATGCAGCCTAACGGGTGCGGGCCGGACGATTGCGCGTCCGCGATCGTTCCGGTCGACAGGGAAGTCAGCTGTCTGGACCCGATCCTGGACATTTGGGGCTGTTCAGGGACTTGTGACTCGAACTGGCCCCGACCCCGCTGGTGGCGATAGAGAGTGTTAGCACCGTGCGACGCTTCCTCGGCCGCCGGAACCCTGAGCACTCCCATTCTTCAAGGTTCGTGGGGAACGGGCTTCCTGGATGAGGGTAATGCCGCCGTCCGGACGGCACTGGTCAAGAGAAGAATCGCCTTGTAGTTCCCTGCGTTCCGGTAGCCGCTGGCGGTGCCCTTGATGTGCTTGAATCCGGTGATATTCGCCTCGACCTTTCCGATAAGGGCTCCGGTGAAGATGAGGACCTCAATCTCCCTCCACCGCCCGCACGCGGTGCGGTAGAGCTTATTGGTCCCCGGCCGTCCAGCAGACTCGACGAGAACCCTGAGGTCGACTTTCACCGCGGCGGCGTCGGCCAGGGAGTTGGTGTGCAGCAGGGCTCGCAGCTTTTACTTGACCTTCCACACTGCCCTGCAGTTTGCCGGTCGGGTCATCTTCGGCGAAGACCTCGGCCAGTCGATGGGCGGAGTGTTCCGAGAGCTTGTCGCCGGCGCGCAGGAGTAGGATCCGGTAGGCCCAGACTCTACCTGTGCCACGCCCGCGGCGCCCCTTGAGCTGTTGTGAGAGGTCCTGTCCGGTTTCGGTCACCGCCAGATTGGCCATCGAGACCAGATGAAAGTGATCAACAGGGACACACGTCCGGGGCAGCCACATCCCCAACGCCGTCCGGAACGCCGCCGAGGGTTCGATGGCTACGACCTGAACACCCAGCCGCCAAACAAGCGGACTGGCGAAGGGCTCGTCCCCGACGCCCAGGAGGCCATGGCGGTCGTTGGACCCGTGACCTGTCCAGTGTCCCAGATCAACGATTGTGGTCATACACGGCTGATGTTGGATCCGCGACCAGGATCCCTGGTCGCGGATATACCTCAAGGAGACCGGAACCGAAGTTCATCGATGCCCAGCATCCACGGGCGGAGCCCATCCACTTCAGGCAGGTAAGGACGTAGGCTTCGGTCAGCCCGGCCCGGACCATCCACCAGGCCACCCCGAACGTGACGGCGGTTTCGGAACCGGTTAGGCCGGAACCGATGACCGCTTCAACAAACTGGACCCGGAACCGGCCCGTCGGCCCGGGCGAGCCGCGGCACTCGGACGGTCGATTCAGAGAACGAGAGCCGGGGATAGGCCACTTCATCGCCGTTCCAGCGAGACTCGGCCCCATCTGGAAAGCGCCGGCGACCGTGATGTCTCGGAATTGCTGGATGCGTCGATGCTTCCGCCGCCTCGCCGACACAACAAGGGCTCCCCGGCGGCGGGTCAGTCTCGACAACGACCTGGCGGCGGCCACTGGTCATAGGGCTGAGGAAATGACCTAGTAGTCGGGCAGATCCAACATGCTAGCGGCAACGTTAGCCCCAGTTCCGGTAGGCTCGGCCGCGGCTCGTCCTCCTGGTTGAATGCTTAGACACGCTCATCGCAACAGGGCCACAGGCCGCTCCTTGTCTACGCCACGGGAATTGGCCTAAGCAAACGATTTCCGTGGCGCTGCTGTTTCGACGATCTAGTATCACTCATTGCTCCGAAGACCAGATCTTTAACCTGTTCACGAACTAGTTTGCGGCAAACACGGATCTAAAACCTTCGATTGCCCGCCGCTGGTAGTCCACTACGTCGAACCGGGTGGGTTTTATCTGCCCTTCAATGAAGAGACGAAGGCCGTGGCGGATTCCATCCAGGGAATTTTCGACGAGAAGGCCCGCTCCGGAGGCCAAGACGCTGCGGGGCCCAGATATGTCCGTGGCAATGACGATCTTCCCCAAAATGAGGGCCTCAAGTAGCACAAGGCCTTGGCCTTCGTGGAGAGACGGCAGGATAAATCCATCCGCCCGCTTCACGACAGGGAATGGATTGTCGAGTGCGCCCAACAGCAAGACTTTATCTTCAAGACCGAGATTTTCTACCAATGACGTCAGCCTTGCCTTAAGGGGGCCGTCGCCCACCAGGACCAATTGAATATTGGTGACGCGTGTGTATTCCTCTGAGAAGGCCCGGATGAGGCGCTCATGAGCTTTCTCAGGAGAGAGTCGCCCCACACTCACTAAGAGCTTGGCATTTGGCTTGAGCCAAGAGTCCAACGACTCTGGCAGCGGCGACTCGGCAAGCTCCAAACACATGTCGGGATCGAGTGGATTATTGGCATAGGAAAATTTACCCGCTTCTAAGCCAAATGCCGCAGAGAGTTCGGTCATATTGCTGGCATTAACGCTTTTTGAAACTGAAATCAGTGAATCGAATCTGCGATAAAGGTTGAAGACCCCCTGAAGATAGGGATACTTCATGTTCTGTTCGGACATCATCTGGTTGTGTAAATAGATTACGTGTTTGCGGCCAGGCGCTCGGCCATGAGCAAACATGCCTGTCCAAAAACGCGAATACCCATCGAATTCACAAATATATTCGAATCTAGCATTTCCAATTAGCCGGGCAAGCTCTCGCCCATAGGCCTTTCCGGCAATCTCGTACTGTTCGGAGTTGGTCAACTCATGTTGCGCTGCGAACTTTTCGTTAACCCACTTCTCTTCCGCTGAAAACAGTTGTCTGCCGGATCGTGCCAACAGTTGTACGTGATCGGGAAGCTTGTTCAATAAGTTCATTCGAACGGACTCGCTGGCAACAGCATTTGCGTCGAAGAGTAGGACGGCGCGATAACGTTCAGTATCCAAATTCTTCATAAGGTTTACAAATGACGTTGTGATTCCGTTTGGAATCAGGCTCTGATGGAATAGTAGATTAGTCTTCTGTGGCTCCAAGTCCGGTAATAAATGCGTATCATCCGACCTAAAGAAGAAATCTACGGCTCGGACGGCGCTCCTGCCGTCTTCTTTGGGGCAGAATTCCGCCTGAAAGTCGACGAAAGGAGTCGTAGGACCCTTCAGCGCCTGTGACAGTTGTTGTGCCAATGTCTCGATATCCTTGGTCAACACGCCGGGCATGGACTCCATCTCAAAGTAGAGGCCGCGCTCATTTTGGTAATGTTCCAAGTCGGGAGTGTAGAACAGAATCGTTCTCCCGGTTGGTAGGAAATCAAAGAATATGCTCGAATAATCGGTGATAAGGACATCGACACCTGCCAGAAGTTCGTTGGTGTCAATATGCTGAGGAACTATCCAGTCTCCAAACCCGAAGCCAGCAAGTGCGTCTTCGGCGAAACGGTGTGCGCGAAGAAAGACATGCCGGTCTTCCCCGCGAAGCCGTTCTAAGTCTTCCTTGAGACCTTCGGCATCGAAATAGCTGGACCCAACCCCTCCACGCCAAGTTGGTGCGAAAAGCACGACCGGCCGGGTGTCTGTAGGGTCCAGTCCCAACGCGGCGCGGATCCGGGCCTGGTCTTTGATAGTTGCGTTTACAACGGTGTCAGTTCGTGGATACCCAGTCAGGGCGACCTTGCCAGTGTACAGTCCCTGAATGTCGTGGGCCTCGATAAGTGCGTTGCGCGTGTGGACGTTGGGAACAATGATATGAGTCGTTTGTAGGAGGTTCCGGGCGATATTTCTGTGTTCGAAGAACCCTACTTTGACGTCCTTGCCTAACGTCTTGAGTGGAGTGCCATGCCACGTGTTGAGGTATTGCTGCTCTGGGCGTCGAAGAAAATAGGGAGGAAAGCTGGTGTTGTTTATCAGATACTTAGCTGTGGACAAATGACGCAGGTAAAGGTTGCTTTCTCGCGTAACGAAGATGACATTAGTGCGGCCAGCCAACTCCAGTGGAACTCGCTCTTTGTCGTTAAGTACCCAAATGTGGGTCCAGGAATCGAACTGCGGATCGTCCAGGAGGTTCCGGCATATCTGCAGCGGATTGCACGATACCGAGTTACCGTGGCTGCTTTCGTACAATACCGTCGAGTGCGCCACTGGTAGCGTCTCTAGGAACTCGGTATAAATCATCGTCTGATTGAGTTCTTTGTTCTTACGATAGGGAGCCGTGTTGACGCCATGTGGCCGTTTGAACAAGCGGGTTTCCAGGTACGCGCGGCAGGCGGCCTCGAAGTCCCCTGTTTCCTGCAGAGCGCGGCCCAATTTGTAGTAGGCGTTGGGGGAGTGGTTCTCCGTCCGCTTGACGGCGGCGTCAAAGGCTTCCGCGGCGAGGGCATGCATTCCACGCATTTCAAGCCGATTGCCGGCCTCAAGACACCGCTGGGCAGACTGTGAATTGAGGGCCGCGTGCAGGCCATCGACCAGGAGTCTTCTTTCATAGACGCCAATTGGTACGTCTGGCTGGGTCGGTTCAGCGCTTTCAGCTGGCTTGATTGTGGCGGCGAAAGCCAGACATGCTCCTTGGAAATCATTGGCTTGAGTGAGGACGTATCCCAAACGATAAAGCCAGTAAGTGGGTGCCGGACTATTCAGACCAATGGCGTATTCGTAAGCAAAGGCAGCATCGTTCCACTCAGCGAGTCGCTCATGCGCAAAACCCAACCGGTAATGCCACTGCGGGACGGAGGGGTCCATCGCGACTGCCAGCCGGAGGAGTTCAATGGCCTCGCGCCATTTGTAACTGCGTACCAGCGCATAACCGATCCTGTAATGCAGCTCCGCAGACGTTGGCTGCAGACGAAGAGTCCGCCTGTAAGCGTCCGCGGCGGCTACCCACCGACCCTTTTTCTGAAAAAATACACCCACGCCGAAGTCCTTGGCTTGAAGGTCTGCGTCGGCAGCGATGGCTCGGTTGTAGGCGTGGCGAGCTTTCGCCGGTCGTTCCAGAAGCTCCCAGCACCAGCCCTCAAGGAAGTGAAGGTCTGCCTGTTCCGGTTTCAGGAGCGCCGCCGCCGCGAAGTTTTCGCAGGCCTCGGCGAACCTGTTCATCGAGAACTGCGCCTCCGCCAACTGGACGAGCCATTCGGGATCATCGCTGTTAACGGACAAGCCGTCATTCAGCGCCTCGATCTGCTGCCAAACAGGGGCTTTGTTCTCCACGAGTTGCTGTACGCGCCGGCGACTTTCGGCCCGGCTCATCTCGACGGAGGCTGTTGCCGCCTGTTCGGCCGACGCCTCTGCTGCCGCCAGCCGATGCATCCGTCGGGTTTGCCCGGGTTCCAAGGCAAGCGATGCCTTGTACGCGGCTACAGCCGCGTCGTAATTCCCCAGCTGTTCCTGGACGTATCCGAGCCGGTAGTGCCATGCGGCTTCCGCAGGGTTGAGCAGCGTAGCCTCATGGAGATGCGCAGCGGATTCCTCAAACTGCCGGAGGTGGAAGTGGGCATGCCCAAGACGGAAGGCCAGTTCGGCGTCGGCGCCTCCTGCCCCGGCGAGCAGGGCGGTGTAGACCTCGACGGCCGTCTCCCACTCCATCTTTTCCTCGAGAAGCAGGCCATGTTCAATCGTGTTTTGCGCTGGGCTCATTTGTAATGGGTCCTAAATTGGTTGCTGCCGTGTGGCATGACCGGCTGGCGGCTGGCCATACCGGTATTCCTGTGCTGTCGGGTGCGACTAGTTTTTGCGGAGGGACGGAGAGCTGTTAGAGCCGACCATCAGCGGTTCGCCCGGGCCATTCGGCCAGAGGGCGTCGAACACGCGCGCCGTCGCCTGCCCGTCGCAGTAGGGCGCGAACGTCTTGACGAACGCTTCGTATTTCGGGGCGTACTGGCGGGAGACGTCCGAGATGTTCTGGATGGAATGAACGACTTCCTCCGTCGTGCTCAGGAGTGGGCCCGGGGCCTTTTCCTCAAGATCGAAGTAGAAGCCGCGGGTCGAGTCACGGTACTGCGCGATGTCCGGGGTCAGGAAGATGATCGGCTTGCCCGTCACGCAGAAATCGAACATGACGGACGAATAATCGTTCACCAGGATGTCTGCGGCGGTGTAGAGGTCGTTGACCTCCGGGTACTCGGTCACATCGATCACAAACTTGTTGGCCGCCGTCTGCCGCTGGCTTGCGATGTTGTGGTGTCCGCGCAGGAGCAGCACGTAATCGCTGCCGAGCTGCTGCTGGGCCTTTTCGAAATCGAGGTACGTGACCATCTCGTACTGCCGGGAGGCGTTCTTTGCATCGTCGCGCCAGGTGGGAGCATAAAGGATCGCGGTCTTGCCCTCGGGGATGCCCAGCTTGGTCCGGATGGCGGCCCGGCTCTGTTCCATCCGTTCGGGGGTAAGGCTGTCATTGCGGGGATAGCCCTCGGTTACTACCCGACCTTCGAAGCCGAAGCAGTTTGCAAGGACCCCGGCGGCGTATTCGTTCTGCGCCAGGAGGGCATCCCAGTACGCTGCCTCGCGCCACATGAGGTTCCAGTATGAGAGGGAGAAGCTTGTTCGGGCGACGTCGTTGCCCAGCTTCTTGAGCGGAGTGCCATGCCAGGTCTGGATGTAGACCTGACCTTCGCGCTTGCGGAAGTAGAACGGGAAATTGTTGTTGTTGATCAGGATCCGGGACTCGGTCAGGAGCTGGTACCACAGGCGGGAGCCGATCAGCACCGGTTCGGTTCCGGCCGGCACGGGCACCGAGAAATCAGCGACGGCCCAGTACATCGGCCACTGGCTGTTCCTGCGCTGGAACTCCTCCAGAAGGCGTCGCGGGCTGTCTGTGGCACGGCGCCCGCCGAAGCACATGAACAGAACGGCGTCCTTGAGTTCATTGCTCCCGGCCAGAGTGACCGGAGTGCGCAGCGTCTGTTGCTCGAACCTTCCCACCTCGTCGGCCGCGAACGGCGGACGCAGGTGGATGGTGAGCGCACCGTTCTTGGAGGTGCGGCTCACGCCTACCTCCAGCCGGTCCGCGTCCATCCTTGCCGGCATCTGCTTCTGCAGCCCGGATGACGCCGGGATCCAGTGGCCGAGGGTGTCTGCGACTCCGGGGAAAACGAACCGCACGCTGTAGGCGCCCGCCTCAGGCATCAATTCCTCGCCGCCCCACGGGTTCTGCGGAAGCAGGAAATCGGCGGTGAACGCATTGCTTCCGTCATTGGTGCGGACCTGCAGGACAGCGTCCGTCGCCGGGATGACGGCCTTCCCGCTGGAGAGGACAACCCGCGGTGCACGGATGACATGCATGTCTGCTGTGCCTGCAATACGCAGGGTCCGCTTGTCGGCTGAGACTTCGACGGTCGAAGCAATGATTCGGCTTTTGCGCTCTTCGACGGTGATGAAGCCGTAACCGGTCAGTCCCAGCCTGAGGCTTCGGGTCTGATCCGAGTGCGACTCCAACTCCGCGGTTCCCTCCGGCCACGCCACCGGCTGCGGGCCCTTGGCGCCGCTTTCCAGGCGCAGTTGCCATTCATATTCCGTCGTAATGCCTGCGCCACTTCCCAGCGCCGGGACGTTGATGACGTAGACAGCCCGGTTTCCGTCAACTTGCTGGAAAGTCGCGGTCTTCCGTATGCCGAACTTTCGGCTCTCGATGGATACTCTGGCGGGAACCGGGACTCCGTCAGCGGCTTCAACAGTCAGCCGCAGGGTTCGCCCGGTGAGGTCCACGGAAGTCGCCACGTAGAGCGGCGTCACCGGAACGAAGGTCAGGCCAGTGGTTGCAGCGCGCATCTCAACGGCCATCCGGGAAGAGCCCACCATCGGCCCCACAGGCAACTGCCCGGTGGACCCGGTTAGGTCACGGAGCCTCAACGGCGCTGCGATTGTCCGGCCGCCGGCGCTGACAGTCAGGAGCACGTGCCAGTTGGCGGGCGCCGTGGCCTCATCGTCTGCCAGCATCACGGCCGGATCGATGACAGCAGTGAAGCCTGCCTCAGCGTAGGAGGTCCAGTTGTCGTTGGACTGCCAGTCGATGGTCTTGTCCGTGTGGCGCTCCACCGCCAAAGCGACTGTCGCCCCGCTGCCGACGTTGACCAAGGACGCATGGATGGAGAGGTTGCCGTTGGCCGGGTCCACGGAGGAGATGTACGCATGCCCTCCGATCATCAGCCGGCCGTCGGGCTGCCAGTCGAAGTGAGTCATCCTGCTCACCATTTGAAGGTCGTCATCGCGGCAGGCCAGCAGCTCCGGATCGTAGCCTGAAAGCTCGGCCAGGTAGCGGGGTTGCGCCAGGATCCCGGAGTCCGTAATCAGTGTCGGAAAGCTGGAACCGTAGTCGCTCCGGTGGTTGCAGATACGGACTACGTCCGCGCGTGAGTCCTTGAGCACGGCGGAGAGGATCAGTCGGTTGTGGATCCGGATGGCATTCCAGTCCAGTTCCAGGCCGTCGCTGAGGCGCAGCACGGTGGCGTGCAACAGATCCCAGTACTCAGGATCCGTACGAGATACGACCTCGTAGTAACGGAAGAGCCCATTGCCCAGTTCTCCGGATAGCCAGCGCCGGTAGTCGTCAGGAGCGGAGACCGTGCGGACAACGGGAGCCAGGGCCTCAAGCCGGTGCAGCCGGTCGCTGAGGTACTCCGTCTGGCACAGAAGCTCGCGGGCAGGAGGGCGAACCGCGGAGTCAAGGGACGTGTTAATGACCTGGACATCAAGAATGTCGAATGACTTGGCGCGCATGTAAAGGGTCGCAACTGCCTCGTATTGCCAGTGCTCCCGGTCCAGTGCGACGTCGGCAGTGGCCGAGATCCAGAAGTCACGGGTGAAAAGCTTGTTGGCGAGTGCACCATCGAGCAGTATCTCCGGCACGTCCGCGACGGCCGCGGCGGCCCGGGGTTCAGCGTGGATCTCCCGCTGCCAGGACGGAGTAGTGCTGGACTTGCCCTTGGATATTCCTGTCATGCCGACGGCGAAGGATGAGCCAGTCTCACGCAGCGATCGGTACATGATGTCCAGGCCCCGGTTTTCGACCACGTCGCCGCCGGAGAGGAACATCAGGTACGGGGCCCGCGACGAAGCCACGGCCCGGTTCCGGGCTTCCTCCTCGCCGGCGCCGGGCAGGGCGAGGTACTTCACGCGGCCGTCCCGCCGCGCGAACGCCTGTGCGGATGTCCTGCCCAGGCCGGCCAAGGACGTGTCGACGACGATCATGTCCAGCGCGGACGGCTGCTGGCCCACCACGCTGCGCAGCGTGGCCTCTGGATTGGGAGCATAGTCTGTGACCAGGACGACAACAGTGAGCCGCGCGAGCTGAAGGCGTGCAACCCCCGTTGTTCCCAACAGCCGCTGGACCCGGGCCAGGTTCGCGGGATGGGCCATTCTCCGGAACTTGGTCTGCTGCTCCTTGGGCAATGCCCGCCAGACACGCCGAAGGTTCCTCTTAGCCGTGGCTTTCAGCGAAGCTATTGCTTGGCTCTGGTCGTGACCTGGCATTGTCTGATTCGCTTCTTTCGTCTGTTCCAACCGGTGGTTGTAGCTTCATGATCTTTTGGTCCGAGTAAATCGTTGCACGAGCGCAAACGCCCGACCGCTGCCGGGCAGTCTACGTCAGAACGGTTTCAGCAGGACAAGGTCAACATTCTGGTCTCCGGCGCTTCCCCGCACGGCCTCGACATCAAGCCCTGGACGATTCATTGAGAGCTCAAGGCTCAAGGCCGCAAGGGAACCAGGAGTCTGGCTTTCTCCGTACGTCACGCTGTCGGGCTCAGAGTGGTCAACCAGAGTCGCCACGATTGACAGGGTTCCGTCGCCGTTGTCCAGCAATTCAACAATTCTCGATTGCTGAGGAAAGTCAATCAGCGAGGCTGTAGTGATTTCCCAGAATCCGCCATGGTCAAAAATGGCTTTGTGCGCAGTCACCCGGTGTTTGTGTCCGTGACCGTTCACCCAGGCGACCACGTTGGGAAAACGGGCGATGAGTCGCAGGACCTTCGATCGGCTGAGGAAAGTGGGCCCGTCGCCGGACGAGGGCTGCTTGGCGGCAAAGGCTGACAACGGGTGATGGCCAAACAGGATTACGAGACGGTCGCCGGCCTTCGAGGTGACGAGTTTGCCCTCGGCATCGTAGAACTTCCCGGAAACCCGCTGCAGTTGTTCCTCCAGCCAGTCCGCCTGGGCGGCGTCCAGCGCCGCCTCAGTGCCGCCGTCGGGACTTGCGGTGTTCAACATGATGCCGACAACATCCGGCGACAGGTCGAACGTGTAGCACGGATCGGCCCGGGAACCCCTGCCGGAACCGGAGCGGAACCGTGGATTACCTGCGTCCTTCGGCCAAGCGTCCATAAATTCCGTCTTACTGAATGCGCGCCGAAGTTTCGATGGCGGCACTTCTCTCGACGGCAGCGAAGCGATGAGGCTCCGGCGTTCACTGTCATTGGAGGTCCTGACTGTTTCCCAGAAGTCAGTCGTGTCCATGCCAGATGGCAGCCGGGTGGGCAGCCGGTCGCCGATTCGAAGAGCGCCGACGAACTCGGCTTTTGGAGAAATCGGACCGGACTCCGGCTGGCCGGATTCATCATGGTTGCCGACGCCGATGTACCAGGGGAAATCCGAACCTTCCGCCGCTATAGGCTGCAGTGCGGCCGAGAGGTATCCCGGAATTGTGGGATATCCATAACGGCTCTTCCACTCATCCGGAGATCTCAGCGTGGATTCAGGTTCGGGATGCCAGATGTATTTGGACAGTTCCACCGGGGCCGGACCATGATCCTGGATCCCCTCGTAGACTCCATTCGGAGATGACGTCACGGGACCGCCCTTGACTACGCCGATCGCCGCCGACAGTTCACTGACGGCATAGGAGTTCGTGAGGTCGCCCGTAATTACCAGGCAGTCCAGAGGCCGCTCGCTGACCGGTCCGCGCCCGAGGGCATTCATCTTGCGGACCATCGCGTCCAAAACATGGGCAGTCAGAAGGTCATGCGGCCGAAACTTCCCCGAGTTCGGAAATCCGTCCGAGAAGTCAAGGTACTGCCACAGAAAGGACAGCCTCCCCGGACTGGCCGCATCCAGCACATGACTATCAGTCAGGTGCCCAAAAGCGGCCAGCCCGGTCCTCGCGCCGTTCGCCGGGCGTATGCGGGCACAAAGCTCTTCGCGTACCTGTGTTTCGATACCCGGACCCCGTATGAGCCGCCGGTAGGGAAGCTCCGACACCCTCCGGGATCCCAGCACAACCGTGGCGTCCAGCGTTGTCGACGGGCCACTTGTCCGCGGCGCCGCTGCACCCGGCGGGGGTGTGCCCGGGGTTCTGTCGGAGGACTCGGATATCCCCAAAAGGGTGACACCGATCGCACCGCCAAACGCCCAGCGAGCGGCGTCCCGTCGCGATAGTTCCTTCTTGCTTTGCTCACGCACTTGCTGTTGTGGCCCTTTGATGCTGCCCTTAGATGCTGGCGTTGGCCCGGACCAGGTCGTCCGGGAAGTCAACTTCCACAGCGTAGAACTCGCTGATGTCCACCGGGGTCCACTTGACGTCGTCCTGCTTGATGGTCAGCTCGATCGCGCCTTCGAAGTAGTCCTGGTCATCGACTTCAATGAGCCGCTTGAGGAGCTTCTTCTTGTCCTTGGAGCTGACGTAGTTGATGCCAACGGCCTCACCCCGGGCCACATCCGCCGGCACGGACTTGGAGAGCTCCATGATGTTGCCGTCGGCGTCGGTGGTGTACTTCACTTCCTCATCGGAAACCGAGGACACATCAACGGTGATGAACGATTCATCGCGCTTGATGTAGGGCATGAGCATCTGCAGGATGTCCGGATCGAACACGACGTCGCCGTTCATCCAGAGCACGCCGCCCTTGGCCGAATTCCGGATTGCCTTCAGGAGGCTCTTGGAGGTGTTGGTCTGGTCAAAGTTCTCGTTGTACACAAACGACGCGTTCGGTACGTGTTCCAGGATCATTTCGAGCTTGAACCCGACAGCAATCGTGAGACGCAGCCCCTTGCCGAATGCATTCTGCAGGTTCTGGACCTGCTGGTGCATGATGGTGCGCCCATCGCTGAGCTCTGTCATGGGCTTCGGGTGTGGGCGCGCCAGCCGCGTTCCCATTCCGGCGGCAAGAATTACGGCCTGGACTTTCATGTGTCTTTTCCTCTTCTACGAGCGATCCTGGTGGCGGGAGCGGCGAGCCATTGCATCGCTAGAGATCGCCCCGGAGCCCGGTGCACGGGCCAGAAGGCGCTTCCCCCGCGTCCTAGCATAAGCGCTCGGCATCGGTGGCGCCGAATGGCGCTGGCTACTCGACGTTAATGCTGGGTTAACTTTGCGTCGACCTGGCGGCAATCCGTTGGGCGCCTACGCGCCGTCGAATTCGCCAATCCGGGACCCCACGCCTACCAGTTCTTCGATGGCTGCGACGGTGCGCTCGGCGGCCTTGCCGTCCCCATACGGGTTGACAGCGTTGGCCATCGCGGCGAAGTGCCCCTGATCGTGGATCAGGCGGGACACTTCGGAAACAATCCGTTCCTCATCGGTGCCGATCAGCAGCACCGTCCCCGCATGCACGGCCTCGGGCCGCTCGGTGTTTTCCCGCATCACCAGGACCGGCTTGCCAAGGCTCGGGGCTTCTTCCTGGACGCCGCCCGAATCCGTCAATACGACGTGGGCCACGGACAGCAGGCGGGTGAACTCGCCGTAGGCCAGCGGTTCGGTGACCAGCACGTTGGGTTTGCCGTCCAGCGCGGGCAGCACCGCCTCGCGTACCACCGGGTTCTTGTGCGCGGGAAGGACAATCGTCAGTTCCGGCTCGGCATCGGCGATCCGGGCCAGCGCGCGTCCCATATTGCGCATGGCGTCGCCTTGGTTTTCACGGCGGTGGGTGGTCACAAGCAGGATTCGGCGGCCGCTGGTGGCCAACTCTTCCAGCCTGGGGTCCGTGAAGGGGAGCTGTTTGTCCACCGTGGCCAGAAGGGCATCAATCACCGTGTTGCCGGTCACGACGATGTCCTGGGGACTGACGCCTTCGCGCAGCAGGTTTTCCCTGCTGGTGGAGGTGGGTGCCAGATGCAGGCGGGCGATCTGGCTGGTGATCTTGCGGTTGGCTTCTTCGGGAAACGGCGAGAGCAGGTCTCCGCTGCGCAGTCCGGCTTCGACGTGTACCACGGGGATGCCGTGGTAGAAGGCTGCGATGGCGGCGGCCGTGGACGTGGTGGTGTCGCCCTGGACAACGACGGCGTCGGGCCTCGACGCGGCAAAGAGTGTCTCCAGGCCGTCGATGGTGCGCGTCATGATGGCGGACAAGGTCTGGCCCTGCCGCAGGATATTGAGGTCGTGGTCCGGGACGATGCCGAACAGTTCGTTGACCTGGTCCAGCATCTCGCGGTGCTGCCCGGTGACCGTCACGATGCAGTCGAAGTGCGCAGACTCCTGCAGGGCGCTGACGATCGGTGCCATCTTGATGGCTTCAGGCCTGGTTCCAAAGATCGGCATGATGCTGTGCATGGACTATCCCCCAGAAGGTTGGTTGTGGTGTAACGGCTGGCCGGGCGGGTTCAGCCCAGCAGCAACAAGGCGAGAACGAGGGCCGGGACGCTGACCACCACGACCAGAACGGCGATCAGTGCCGCGAGGCGCTTGCGGCGGTAGGCCATTTCTTCGTCGGTGGGGTCCAGTTCGGCGGCCCGCTTGGCCGAGGCTGGACGATCCCGGGGCGTTGGTTCTTCGGCCGCCTGTTCACGCGCTGCGGGCAGCGGAAGAGGCTCGGCGCCCGGGACCAGGAGTGTGTCTGGAATGTCCTCGTGCAGGCGGCGCCGGCGCAAGTGCCGCGGTGCTGCGGCCAGTGGGGGAGCGCCGTCGGCAGGGTTCTCCAACGTATCGTCCTCCTTGGTTCAATGAATCGTCCGGCTTCGACCTGACGGCTTCAATTCTTACATTTCCGCTCACTGATTGGCGCATTCCGGCCGCAAGGAAGCATCGATCAGTCCTCCGGTTTCGATCACAAACCGCCGCAGCCATTGGCCCAAATCCAGGTCCGGATGTGAGGCAACCATCTGTACGTCCGCCGTCGTGCACTGGCCAATCAGGCGCCCCGCGCGGGTGAGGTGATAACTGGACGTCACTACGGTGACGGACTTCCAGCCGTTGGCCTTGACCAGGTGGGAGATGGCCAGTGCTTCGCCGCGGGTGTCCAGGTCCGGGGGGCGGAAGCAGATGACGGACGCGTTGGGGAAGGCGGCCGAATTACACGCCTCATCCGCCTCCCGGTTGCCGAACGTGTCCGTGTGCGAGATCACGAGGACGGGAACGTGGAAATCGGCTTGGAACTGGCGCGCCACCGGCAGGCGTTCGGACGCCGCGCCGCCCAGCATGATGACGGCGTCCGTCCGGTGCACGCTGAGGGGATCCACGTTGACGAACAGTTGAAGGGCGATGATCAGCCACAGCAGGAGGCCTCCGACGGCGACGGCGAGCACCCTGCGGGTGGCGGTATTCACCGCGGCGACGGAAGGAAGCACGGCTAAGAGTTTGGCACGCGGTCTTCAGGTGGCGAAATGGTGCGCCCGTACTGCGCAAAAACTTGCACAAAAGAATGCGTGATGCAGTTGTGATTTTAGAGATCAAAGTTACTGGGGTGACAGATGTGGATTGCCGTTTATGCTATAGGCAACTTACGTCGCTCCCACCAACAGGTCTCCACCTGCGGTCCCACCCTTAAGCGAGCAATCTTGCGAAAACTAAACATAGCGGCAACCGTGATTGCCGCCGTGATGCTGGCAGCAACCTTGCCGCAGGCCGCCGTGGCCGCTGTGGAGGTGCAGGCCGCCGGACAGGTGTCTGCCGGCGCACTGGCGCCGTCGTCTGCCGCGCAGACTGGTGCCGTGCAGACCGGTGCCGTGCCGGCGGTGTCGGACCCGAGCCCCCAGGGGCAGGTGGATGACTTTGTGCGCCCGGAACCTCCCGCAGGCAGGGCAAAGTCCGAGTACACCTACGTCAGCGCGCCGCTGGCCGGCACGTTGAAAACCACCTTGGTAACGGTGCAGCTGGCAGACAAGACTGCAGCCGAAACGGACGCGGCCGTCCCCATGGCTGCCGCGAAGGCCTCGCTCAGCGCCGCTAACCGCTACTGGGCCTACGCCACCGCAGGCCGGGTGGACATTGCACTCTCAGCCTCACGCCAGCTGCACAAGTCCGCCGCGACCTCCAAGCAGTCGCCCGCGCAGATCGTGGACATCGTCTCCCAGGAGCTGGGCTGGACGCAGAGTTCCTATACGGCACTGGTCATGTTCATCCCCGGCGCCTACCTCACCAACGGCGCCGCGGGAATGACCTACAGCAACGGCAACATTGGCGGCCGAATCCTGATGCCGCAGAACAGCCGGCTCTCCACGCCGGTCCTGGCACATGAATTCGGGCACGCCCTCGGCATGGACCACGCCAACAGCCTGCTGTGCGGCAGCGGCGCCATGGACGTGGCCTCCGGTCCGTTCGCCGGGTTCGCGGATGCCACCTGCAGCATCAAGACCTACGGCGACAACCTGGACCTCATGGGCATCTCGCACTTCGACCTCATGCCGGAAATCAGCGCCAGCTTCTGGGAAATGGGCCGGTTCGGCAACGGTAACGAGATCGCCAACCTGGGCACGGTATCCGCCCCCCGCACGGTGAACCTCAAGCCTTGGGCCGGAGCAGGTGCCAACCGCGCAGCGAAGTTCACGGACCCGAAATCCGGCGAGGTGTACTTCCTCGAACTCCGCACCCCGGTCGGTTACGACTCCGTCATTGCCCAGGACGGAAACCGCGGCGTGAAGATCACCCAGCAGGGCGGAGGAAACTCCTCGATCCTGCTTCCTCCCAATACCCGGGCAACCGCCTTCAACGGCTACTACAGCAACACCCAGGCCTGGCAGGCCGGCCAGACCTTCACAACGCACGCCGGCACCAAGGTATCCATTGACGCTGTCAGCAACACCGCGGCCACCGTGACGATCCGTCCGCCAGGTGCGCCCGCGAAGGGCTCCTTCGACAGCGCAGCCCTCGCGGTCACCTCGTCCAGCGCCAGCATCAACGTCCGCGGATGGGCGGTCGATCCTGCAGCGGCGTCCACCTCCACCCAGACGCACGTTTACGTCACAGCACCTGACGGGACGACGACGGGCCACGCCTACACCGCTGACAAGCCGCGCGCCGATGTCAACGCGGCACTGGGCATCAGCGGAAACCACGGCTTCCAGGAGTCGATCCCCGTCAAAGCGGCCGGGCAGTATCAAGCCTGCGCCTATGCGATCGGCATCTTTAACAACACAGCACTGGGCTGCCGGACCCTCACCCTGGCCGGCACGCCAGCACCCGAGGGATCCCTCGATGAGGTCAGCACGGCAATGGTCTCTGGCAAGCCGTCCATCAAGCTGCGGGGCTGGGCCGTGGACCGCGGCCAGGCAAGCGCGTCCATCCCGGTCCACGTCTACGTGACCACTCCATCCGGAGCCACCACCGGCCAGGCCTTTACCGCCAACGTGCCGCGCCCGGACGTCAATGAGGCCCTGGGGGTCAGCGGAACGCACGGGTTTGCGGTCACCGTCCCTGCGACCGAGACCGGCACGTATCGGGTCTGTGCCTACGCCATCCCCGTCGCCCCGTTTGCCGCCGGTAACACCACCCTGGGCTGCCGCAACGTCCCGGTGGCTGTCAGTGACCCGCCCACCGGATACCTGGACTCCGTGGCCTTCATCAACGCAGGGTCCTCGGCACGGCTGGACGTCGCCGGCTGGTCCTTCGACGCCGGCGTCCCGTCGGCCTCGATCCCCGTCCAGCTGAGTGTCACGGCGCCCGACGGCAGCACCAAGACAGTGACCACCACCGCCAACGCTGCCCGGAGCGACGTCAACGCCGCCATGGGGATCGCCGGTTCACACGGGTACCAGACATCCGTGAGCGTGACGAAGGCCGGTACGTACCGTGTTTGCGCCACCGGAATCGCGGTCGCCACCCTGACCAAGGGCAACGGCTTCCTGGGCTGCGTCAACGCTACGGCAACCCCTGCTGCGCGGCCGGTCGGCTACGTGGACTCCATCGTGGTGCAGACCAGGACGCCATCGGCGGTGATCACGGCTTCCGGCTGGACGTACGAACCCGGCACGCCGGCGGCCTCCAACGCCGTGCACATCTACGTCACAGGCCCGGACGGCAAGACCAAGGGCTACCCCTTCACCGCGAACGGGACGCGGCCGGACGTCAATGCCGCGTTTTCGCTGCCCGGAAACCACGGATTCCAGAACAGCATCCCCATCACCCTGTCCGGCCCCTACCACGTGTGCGCTTACGGCATCTCCGTGAGCCCGCTGAGTGCGGGCAACACACTGCTCGGCTGCCGGGATGTGGTTGCGCAGCCCGCCGCCCCGGTGCGGGGCTACCTCGACACCGCCCGCCTGTCCGGGACCAGCACCAGTAAATCGATCGTGGCAACCGGCTGGGCCATGGATCCGGGCTTCACGAGCCAGAGCGTTCCGGTCCGCGTCACCGTCAAGTCTCCGGATTCGAGCTCCAAGAGCTACAGTGCCTTGGCCAACCTGGCCCGGCCGGATGTAAATCGCGCGCTGGGCGTGACCGGAAACCACGGCTACCGCGCCGCCCTTCCCGTCAAGGCCCGGGGCAAGTACACCGTCTGTGTCTCCAGCGCCGGGGCCGGCGTCCTGCGGACCGGGGTGTCCGCGCTGGGATGCCAATCCCTTACCTACTGACGGGCTGACTGGCCCGGAGCTGTTTGGCCTTCGTTCACCTCGGACCGCCATTCTCTTTACCTGAGCCCCCTACCTTCGATGAAGGTAGGGGGCTCAGCGGCTTCTTGGCCCTTGGACGGACTTCCTTTTGGCGGCCCGACGGTGGTGCCCCGGCGCTGATGCAACGCCGTATTGGACGCATCATGGAGGAGTGCCGGGCAGTGCCTGCAGAATTTGAAGTGGTACCCGCTGCGGCCGCACGGCAGAACGCCACGGCCGGCCGGCCGGTCACCGGCGCGGGCCGGATCAAATGCGGATGGGGCCGGGGCTGATGGGCATCCCGGCGGACGTACAACGAGCCCTGCGGCAGTTGAAAATGCGAGGCAAGGCCCACCTTCAAAGGCGGAGGCCGCACCGGAGAACAGAACGGACCCCCGCCGTTTCGCCCGGGACGAATGGTGCAGCGGGCCACTGGGCGGGGCGGGGGCCAAACCGGCAGTTGCAGTTCACACCATACGAAGCTTCCGGTCCCGGACCGCGGCGCCCGGATCTGAGCGTGGGCGTGATCCTGGACGATTTCACCCGTACCTCCTTTGCGTTCGAATGGAACCTGCTCGAACTGCGCAAGGAACTGTGGCGTGACCAACTGGGACAGACCCGCATCGATTTCCTGTTCGTGGAATCTGCCTGGAACGGAAATTCCGGCTCCTGGCAATACCAGCTCACCGGTTCCAAGGGGCCGGGCGTCCAGCTGGTCCGGCTTGTGGAGTGGTGCCGTGCCCGCGGCATTCCGACCGTCTTCTGGAACAAGGAGGACCCACCGCATTACGACGACTTCCTTCCGGCAGCAAAGTTGTTTGACCACGTCTTCACCAGTGATTCGGACCGCATCCCTGATTATGTGAGGGACTTGGGCCACCACAGGGTGGGCACCCTTCCGTTTGCCGCGCAGCCCGCCATCCACAACCCCGTCCGGCCAGGACACGGATGGCATTCCCGGGGCGTGGCTTTCGCCGGAATGTATTTCGCCCACAAGTATCCCCAACGCCGCGCCCAGATGGACATGCTCCTCGGCGCGGCCATGGCCGAAGCCGGAACCGGCGGCGCCGAACTGGAAATATTCTCCCGCCAGCTGGGCGGGGACCAGAACTACCAGTTCCCGGAGCCGTTCGACCAGCACGTGGTCGGCTCATTGAATTACGCCGAGATGCTGACGGCCTACCGGGCATACAAGGCGTTCCTGAACGTCAACTCGGTGATCGAATCGCCCAGCATGTGCGCCCGCCGGATCTTCGAGATCTCCGCCTCGGGCACACCAGTCGTCTCCGCTCCCAGCGCGGCGATAGCGCGGTTCTTCGCGGACGATGAGGTTCTCGTCGCTGCAGCCCGGCCGGAGGCGGAAATCATGCTGCGCAAGCTGACGTCCAATCCGGACTTCAATGAACGGGTGGTCCACAAGGCCCAGCGCCGGATCTGGGGAGCGCATACGTACGCGCACCGGGCAGAATCCATTGTCCGGGCGGTCGCGCCGGAGCGATGCCGGCCCGTGGCTCTTCCCTCCGTCAGTGCACTGGTGAGCACAACCCGTCCGGAACAGCTGGACCAAATATTTCAGACCGCCGGCGGCCAGGCCGGCGTCGACCTGGAGCTCATCCTGCTGACCCGCGGCTTTGCGGCCGCCGAGGGTCTCTGCGCCGGGCTGGCGCACGCCCACGGCGTGGCGAAGTACCAGGTGCTCGCCGCCCCGGCCGCACTGACCCTCGGCGAGTGCCTCAACCGGTGCGTTGAAGCATCGACGGGAGCGGTGCTCACCAGGATGGACGACGCCGACTATTACGCGCCGAACTACGTCGCCGATCTGCTGTACGCGCTCAGCTATTCCGGGGCAGACGTGGTGGGGAAGCAGTCCCACTACACTCACCTGCGTTCCAGCCGGACCACCATGCTCCGCGCCGCACACCAGGAGCACCGGTTCGGCCGGCGGGTGATAGGACCGACCATCACTGCACGCAGGGAGGTCTTCGAGGCGCACCCGTTTGAGGCGTTGGACCGGGGCGATGACAGCGCCTTCCTGGCGTCCGTCGCGGCATCCGATGGCTCCATCTACGCAGCCGACAGGTTCAACTACTGCCAGATCCGCCCCGGCGCGGGGAACGGGCCGGTTGTACCGGCCGGGGAGCCTGCAATGGACGGCGAAATTCAAATTTTCGAAAATCCACGTGAAGTCATCACGCTTTGATAGGGGTCACCAGATTGACTAACTTTCGGACCATCGCCGTCATTGGACTGGGGTACATCGGGTTGCCCACAGCCGCGATCCTGGCAACCAACGGCCTTGACGTCATCGGCGTGGACGTCAATCAGCGGACGGTGGACGCAGTGAATGAGGGGCGTGTGCCCTTCGTCGAGCCAGACCTGGGGATCCACGTCGCCGGTGCCGTCAGCCAGGGCCGGCTCAAGGCAACCACCGAGACGCCCGCCGCTGATGCGTTCATTGTGGCCGTTCCGACGCCCTTCACGGCGGAGAAGAGGGCTGACCTGAGCTACATCGAGGCGGCCGCACGCGGGATCGCGCCGGTGTTGCAAGGTGGTGAACTGATCATCCTTGAGTCCACGTCGCCCCCGGGGGCAACCCGCCATCTGGGCGAGTACATCGTCTCGCTCCGGCCGGATCTATCGCTGGACGGCGCCGAAGGCAGGCCCGCGATTCTCCTGGCCCATTGCCCCGAGCGCGTCTTGCCCGGCAAAGTCATGATCGAGCTTGTCACCAACGACAGGATTGTTGGCGGGATCACCCGTCGCGCCGCCGATCTCGCGAAAGACCTTTATGCGGTGTTTTGCCAGGGCGAGATACTGATCACCGACGACGTTACGGCGGAAATGGCCAAACTGGTGGAAAACTCCTACCGCGACGTCAACATAGCGTTTGCTAATGAGCTTTCGGTCATCAGCGAAAAGTTGGGCATCAACGTCTGGGAACTGATCCGGCTGGCAAACCACCACCCGCGCGTCGACATCCTGCAACCGGGACCCGGCGTCGGGGGTCACTGCATCGCCGTCGATCCCTGGTTCATCGTCGCTGCAGCACCTGCCGAGTCGCGTTTGATCAGAGCGGCCCGGACCGTTAACGATGAGAAGCCGCGTTGGGTCCTGGACCAGGTGCGTGCGGCGTTTGCCGGCTTGCCCGGGAACGCCGAGATTGCCGTCCTGGGGCTCGCGTTCAAGGCAAACATTGACGACCTGCGGGAGTCGCCCGCCATTGACATTGCCCATGGCATCGCCGAATCGATGCCGGCCACCCGGATCAACGTCGCCGAGCCCCACATCGACAGCCTGCCCGGGCGCCTGCAGCACCGGGACAATGTCCGGCTGGTGCCCTTGGAGGAAGCAGTGAGCCGTTCCGCGCTCGTGGTGGTGCTTGTGGACCATGACGCCGTCCGGGCCCTGCCCGCCGAAGCCCTGGCCGGCAAGCTCCTCGTCGATACCCGGGGAGTCTTCAGCTCATGATCGATCGGCTCGTTCAGACACTGCGCACAGCCTTCAAAAGCCGGGTGGTCATGGCGATGTCCTACTGCGGCGCGGCCGCAGTACTCAGCGGCATCCTCTGCCTCGCGCTCAGGCAGCCGGCGCTCGCGGTTCTGCCCCTGGCGCTGTTCGCACTCATCGCGGTGACGGCCGTCTCGCAGCTGGTCAGGATACGGTGGCTGCAGGAAACCGAAGCCCGGAAGGCCCACTCGCGCAACAGGGAGCTGCGCGAGCTGGTACGCGGTCTGTCCGCACCGGCGGCGAAGGCCAGTGCTCCCGCGGCGAAAGCCACGGCTCCCGCAGCGGAGCGCACAAAATCCGCTCCCACCGCGGCTCCGACTGCCGGACGGGCAGTCGGCCGGCTCGCGGCCGCTGTTACGGATGACCGGGACCGCCAGGCCAAGATTCTCCGCTACCTCGGAGCGCCTGTAACGGCACCGTGGGGCGGACGGGTTGTCTACTCCATCATGGGCCAGGAGCTTTACCGGTACTTGGGCGATGCCCACGCCCTTGAATCATTGCGGCCGAGCACCATCGCTGCCCAGATCGCGAACGGCCGGGGGTCCGCGCTGGTTATCGAAGACAGCGCTTTCACGGCCGGAATCTGGTTCGGGGCCGACTCCGCGGCAGGGACGCTGCTTGCCAACGAAATACTCCGGGCCCTCGCTGAGTGCAGGTCCCGAGGGGTGCCAGCCTATTTTGTGAAAACACGGCTGGAAGCCGATATCTACACCACGGATTTCGAAGCAGCGTCGGATGTTGTGTTTTCGGAGCGTTCTGCCCTGGCGGAGTGGACCGAAGACTACCGCTTCGGATTGCTCACCTCGCTGGAAGCTTTTGCCACAACGAACAGAGGAGCGCTCATTGCCTCGCCCTGATACCACCGGCTCCGCGCGGAAGATCCTCCTCTACGGGGACGTCGACCTCAATATCATCGACGGGTCCGCCGTCTGGCTCGTCTCCATGGCCGAGGCGTTATCCCGCACGGGCTCCGAAGTCTGCGTACTTCTTAAGACCCAAGTCACGAAGACGCGGCTGCTTGACCGGATAGCTGACTTGCCCGGCGTGGAAATCGCCCAACCTGGCGAGAGCGCGGACATCGAGGCGCTGCAGCCCCGAACAGCAGCGCAGCGCATGGCCCAGCTTGACGCGCAACGGCCGTTCGACGTCGTGATCGCCCGCGGCGCCCAGGTGGCGGCGCACGTCGCAAACTCCAAAGTCCTGGGTCCCAAGTCATGGCTCTACATCACGGACATCGCCCATCCCGGGTCCCGGCTTTCTGAAAAAGACCTCGCGGTGCTCAGGAGGACCGTCGGACAATGCCGGCGCTTCTTCGTGCAGACTGAGGCCGCACGCTCCTACGTTGAGGCGACGATTCCCGAGGCCGCGGGAAAGACCCTGGTCCTCACGCCCATGGTGCCCGATGAATACTTTGACCTGCGGGGCGGCTCACCTGGCACCGGCCGGAAACTGAGAGCGGTCTACTCCGGCAAGTTCGCCAGGAAATGGCGGACCCTGGAAATGTGCTCCCTCCCGGCGACGGTCGGGGAACACAACCTTCCCCTTGCGGTGACGATGATCGGCGACAAGTTCCAGCACGACCTCCAGGACCCGCAGTGGTCGGCCACGATGGAGGCGGCGGTGAGCTCGCCGGGGATCGACTGGCTGGGCGGGATGTCCCGTGATGAGGCCGCAAAGGAAGTCAGCCGGCACGACGTCGGGTTGAGCTGGCGGGATCGAAGCATGGACGCCAGCCTCGAAATTTCGACGAAGGTGCTCGAGTACGCGGCCCTGGGGGTTCCGCCGATGGTGAACCGCAATGCGCAGCATCTGGAGCTTTTCGGCGTGGACTATCCGCTGTATGTCGACGACGATTCGACGGACGGCGTTCTCAGCACCCTTCTGGCGGCGAGGGGAACCCTTGCCGAGCTGAAGGAAGAAGTGTCCAATCGTGTCCGGTACTACTCGATTTCAGCATCGGCGGCCCGGCTGAAAGCCTATTTCGAACGGTCCGAAGGCGACTACGCCCGCAGCCCGCGGTCCAAGCAAAAGACGCGGGTGCTGATTGCCGGTCACGACCTCAAGTTTGCGGGCGAGCTGGTGTCCGTCCTCGAGATGCGGGACGACATCGAGCTCGCTTTCGACCACTGGACCTCACTTCATCAGCACGACGTAAAAGAGTCCGAGCGGCTCAGGGACTGGGCCGACGTGATCATCTGTGAATGGTGCGGGCCCAACGCTGTCTGGTACTCGAACAACAAACGGCGGAGGCAGAAGCTCATTGTGCGGCTTCACATGTTCGAGCTCAACGGCCCCTGGATGGGCGATGTGGCCGCCGAAAACATTGACTCCCTGATCTGCGTCTCGCAACTCTATGTGGATCGCACCCGTGCAAGCACCGGCTGGACCGGCACCGCCATCCGGGTCATCCCGAACGCCGTGGACGTCATGGACCTCCGCAGATCCAAGGAACCGGATCACCGCTTCCGGCTGGGGCTGGTGGGCATCGTCCCCATGCGCAAGCGCCTGGACCGGGCCCTTGACCTGCTCGAGGAGCTGTTGGATGAAGACCCCAGGTACACCCTGCATGTCCGCGGACGAATGCCGTGGGAGTATCCGTACGAGTGGAAGAAGCCGTTCCAGCGGGAGGCGTACCTGGAGATTTTTGACCGTATCGGCAGGTCCCCGGCGCTGCGGGATGCCGTGGTCTTTGAACCGTTTGGCCCCGACATGGCGTCCTGGCTGCGCAAGATCGGCTATGTCCTGTCACCCAGTTCGGACGAGAGCTTCCACCTCGCCCCCGCCGAGGGCATGGCATCAGGTGCCGTACCGCTGTTCTGGCAAAGGCCCGGAGTGGATGAAATATTCAGCAACCGCTGGACCCGGGGGACAACGTCCCAGGTCCGTGCCTTGGTCTCGGCCCTCAACGGCTCGCCCCGTGCGTATGCAGAGGAGTCCCGGGCCGCCGCCGAATACGTCGGGCGGTTCGACATGCGGTCCACGGGCGAGGCCTGGCTGGAGGAAGTACTCGGCGAGTGAAGCCACAGCCCGGCACGGTCAGTCCCTCGCGGTAGCGTAGGGCTGTGCCTGAAACTGTGCCCGACCCTGTGTCCGAAACCGCTGTGCCCGAAACCGCTGTCCCAGAAACTGCTGTGCCCGACACCACTGTGCCCGAAACCGCTGTGCCCGAAACTGCTGTGCCCGAAACTGCTGTGCCCGACGCCCTGCAGACGGACGCCGCCCTGACCGTTGCGGGCCTCTCGGAGTCCCAGCTGCTGGGGCGCATCTTTCCGCGGCTGACGACCCCGCAGCCCAATGGCGGACCGGCGGCGGCCTCGTACTTGCTGCTGGGGCCGGGGGACGACGCCGCGATCGTCGCCGCACCGGACGGGCGGACCGTGCTGAGCATCGACACCCAAGTGGCGGACCAGGATTTCCGGCTCGAATGGAACAACGGCTACCGGACCACCGGGTACGACGTCGGCTGGAAGGCCGCGGCGCAAAACCTGAGCGACATCAACGCCATGGGAGCCCGGGCCACGTCCGTTGTCGTCAGCCTGACCATGCCGCCGGAGACCCCCGTCTCCTGGGTGGAGGATTTCGCTGACGGCCTCGTGGCCGGTATCAGAGGGCTGGGGGCTCCGGCCTGCGCGGTGGCTGGCGGCGACCTCGGCCGCGGCCGCGAACTGGCGGTCAGCGTGGCGATCGTGGGGACCCTTGACGGCAAGGAGCCCGTCCTCCGCTCCGGGGCCCGGCCGGGGGACACCGTGGCCCTGGCAGGAACAGTGGGCCGCGCCGCCGCCGGGCTGGCGCTGCTGGAGTCGAACGTCCCGCTGGGCGCCCTGACCGCCGGGCAGCGCTCCCTCCTGGACACCCAGTGCAGGCCGCAGCCGCCGCTCGCCGCCGGACCGCTGGCCCGTGAGGCGGGAGCGTCGGCCATGATGGACATTTCGGACGGCCTGGTCCGGGACGGAAACCGCATGGCGGCCGCCAGCCGCGCGGTGCTGAACCTGGACGCCGCCGCCCTGAAGGAGCTGGCCGTCCCGCTGCTGCCGGCGTCGGAGCTGTTGGGGACAGACCCGATGGCCTGGGTCCTCGGAGGCGGTGAAGACCATGGGCTGCTCGCCACTTTCCCTGCAGGGGTTCCGCTCCCTCCCGGGTTCACTGCGATAGGCTCGGTAGAGGCCCCTGCACCAACCGAAAGCACGGGAGTAACGATCGCGGGCAGGCCCGCTGACACTGTGGGATGGGATCACTTTGCAGACTAAGATTGCCGCCAACGCGCAAGCGATGAAGCGGTGGTTGGGCAAGGCGGAAACCACGCTCGGCAACCACAGCGACCGCCTGAACGCCATCAACATCTTTCCGGTAGCCGACGGCGACACCGGCACCAACCTCTACCTGACCGTCCGCGCCGCGGCCCACGCAGCGGACGCCGCCGTGCCGGGACACCCGGACGGGGCGCCGCACGCGGCACCGGACCCGACCCTGCATGACGTTGGCGCCGTCCTGGCCCAAGCCGGCCAGGTTGCCATGGAGCAGGCCCGCGGCAACTCGGGAACCCTGTTCGCCGTCTTCCTCTGCGCCGCCGCCGAACCCCTGGCCGGGCATACCCGGATCAGCTCACCCCTGCTGGCCGCGGCCCTGAACCGGGCCCAGATCCGGGCCTGGTCCGCTCTGAGTGATCCCGTGCCCGGCACCATGCTCTCCGTCATGGAGGCTGCCGCCCGGGCCGCGGCCGCCGTGGACTCCGCCCACGACGGCGATGACAGCAACCAGACCCTGGGCCTGGCCCTGGACGCCGCCGTCGAGGCGGCCCTGGCCGCCGTGGTCCGCACGGAGGAGCAGCTCGATGCCCTGCAGGCCGCCCACGTGGTGGACGCCGGCGGCGTGGGCATGCTGCTGATCCTGGACTGCCTCCGCTCCGCCGTGCTGGGCGAGGAGCTCCAGAGCGAACTGCTGGACGGGCTGCACGGCTACGACGTCCAGGATCCGCATATCCACGTCGGCATGCCGCGCGACGAAGGTGTCGAAGTTATGTGCACCATTTCCCTGTCCCCGCTGGACGCAGCCATGATGCGCCAACGGCTCGACGAAATGGGCGACTCGGTGATCATGAGCCAGGTCGGCGGAGGCGCTGACGCCGCCGGGCTCTACCGCTGGCGCGTCCACGTCCACGTCCTGGATGCGGACCTCGCCGTCGCGCTGATTCGTTCCCTGGGCGAGCCAACGGACATTTCCGTGAGCGAGCTCGCAGTCCCGCGCGACCCGGAGGCACCGGCCACCACAGTTGCCGCCACAGTTACTGCCCCCGATGCTCTCGCACCTGCCGCCGAAACCCGAAACCCCGACGGACATGCACGCTGAACTTGAACTGGGCCTGGAGCGCCGCATCGGCAAGCGCTCCGCGGCTGTCATCGAAAAACACCTTGGCATCACCACTGTCGGCGGGCTCCTGAACTATTTCCCCCGCCGCTACCTCAGTCGCGGCGAGCTCACGCCCATCAGCGAGGTCCCGCTGGACGAGGAAGTGACCCTGATCGCCCGGGTGGTCTCCAGCAGCACCCGTTCCATGCGCGCCCGGCGCGGTTCCCTCACCGACGTCGTGATCTCCGACGACGCCGGCGGTGCCGCTTCCGCGCGGGCCGCCGGCGCACTGCCGGGCACGCTCAAGGTCAGCTTCTTCAACGGGTTCCGGGCCAAGGCCGAGCTGCAGCCGGGCCGGCGCGCCATGTTTTCAGGCAAGGTCACGCGCTACGCTGGATTGCTCGGCCTGACCAACCCGGATTTCCTGCTGCTCGACGAGGACCCCGAAACGCCCGGCACCGACCCGGAGAAGCTCGCCGCCATGCCGATCCCGGTGTACCCGGCCACGGCGAAACTGACCAGCTGGTCCATCCAAAAAGTCATCTCGACCCTGCTGGACACCGTGGAACTGGAATCCCTAGGCGACCCGCTGCCCGCCGGGATCGCGGCGCGGGAGAAGTTCCTGCCGGTCGCGGACGCCTACCGGCTGATCCACGCCCCGCAAACCCCGGCGGACTACCAGCGCGCCCGCGACCGGTTCCGCTACCAGGAAGCCCTGGTGCTCCAGTCGGCCTTGGCCCGCCGCCGCGCCCAACTCGCCGCCGAGGAAGCGACGGCCCGCCGCCCGGCACCGGACGGGCTGCTGCCCGCCTTCGACCGCCAGCTCCCGTTTACGCTGACCGCCGGCCAGGCCGCCGTCGGCAAGACGCTCTCCGACGAACTCGCCCAGGACTCGCCCATGAACCGGCTGCTCCAGGGCGAGGTGGGCTCCGGCAAGACGATCGTGGCGCTGCGCGCCATGCTGCAGGTCGTGGACGCCGGGGGACAGGCTGCCCTGCTGGCGCCCACCGAAGTCCTCGCCGCCCAGCACTATGAATCCATCCGGCGCACTCTCGGACCGCTCTCCCGGGACGGGATGCTCGGCGGGTTCGGCCCCGACGCCGTCCAGGTCACCCTGCTCACCGGCTCCATGCCCACCGCGGCGCGGAAGCAGGCCATGCTCGACGCCGCCTCCGGAACGGCCGGAATCGTGATCGGCACCCACGCCCTGCTCGGCGACAACGTCTCCTTCTACGACCTCGGCCTGATCGTGGTGGACGAACAGCACCGCTTCGGTGTGGAGCAGCGCGACGCCCTCCGGGCCAAGGCCAGCAAACCGCCGCACCTGCTGGTCATGACCGCCACCCCGATTCCCCGGACCGTGGCCATGACCGTGTTCGGCGACCTCGAAACCTCAGTGCTCGATGAGCTCCCCGCCGGCCGCGCCCCGATCTCCACCCACGTGGTGGGGCTCGCGGAACACCCGGGATGGGCCACCCGCATCTGGTCCCGTTCGAGGGAGGAGATCGACGCCGGCCACCAGGTCTACGTCGTGTGCCCCAAGATCGGCACGGACGACGACGGCGACTTCACCCCGGGCGAGGCCGAACCGTCCACCGCGGACCTCGAAGGCGAGAACGGCTCCCGGGAACTCGCCTCGGTCACCGGCGTCGTGGAACATCTCCAGGACGAACCGGCCCTGGCCGGGGTGGCTGTGGCGCCGCTGCACGGCAGGCAGGACCCGGTGCTGAAGTCCGAGACCATGGCCTCCTTCACGGCCAACCAGACCAAGCTGCTGGTCTCCACCACCGTGATCGAAGTCGGCGTGGACGTCCACAACGCCACGCTCATGGTGATCCTGGACGCAGACCGTTTTGGCATCTCCCAGCTCCACCAGCTGCGCGGCCGCGTGGGCCGCGGCGGGCTGCCCGGAACCTGCCTGCTGGTCACCGCCCTGGAGCCGGGCCATCCGAGCCGGCGCCGCCTTGATGCCGTGGCCGCCACCACCGACGGCTTCGAACTGTCCCAGGAGGACCTCAAGCTCCGCAGGGAGGGCGACATCCTGGGCGCCTCGCAGTCCGGCGGGCGCTCCACGCTGAAGCTGCTGCGCGTGCTCGAACACGAGGACGTGATCGCCCGGGCCCGGCAGGACGCCCAGCGGATCGTGGCCGCCGATCCCGCGCTGGCTGGCCAGCCCCTGCTCGCGGCCGCGATCGATGACTACCTGAACCCCGAGAAGGAGGCGTTCCTTGAACGCGGCTAGGACCACGAGCCAGGCGAAGACGTCCACGGGGGACCGGGCATGAGCCGGATCATTGCCGGTGCGGCCGGCGGCAGCACGCTGAACAGCGTGCCCGGGAACCTGACCCGGCCCACCACCGACCGCGTCAAGGAGGCCCTGTTCTCCCGGCTGGACGCCTTCAACGTCATTGCCGGCGCCCGCGTGCTCGATCTGTACGCGGGATCCGGCTCGCTGGGGGTGGAAAGCGGCAGCCGCGGCGCGGATTCCGTGGACCTGGTCGAATTCGACGCCAAGGCCAGCGCCGTCTGCCAGCGGAACGCCGATCTTGTCAACACCGTCGCGGGCCGCAAGGTGGTCTCCGTACACCGCTCCAAGGTCGAATCGTTCCTGGACCGGGCCGCCGACTCCGCGATCTGGGACCTGGTGTTCCTGGACCCGCCCTACCCCCTGGACGAGCCGGCCCTCGCTGCCGTGCTGGCCAAGCTGGTGCCGCACCTGGGCGAGGGGGCGGTCGTGGTGGTGGAACGCTCGTCCCGGAGCCCCGAGCCGGCATGGCCCCGGGGCATGGAACGGTTTGCCGAGAAGAAGTACGGCGAAACCCGGCTGTGGTTCGCCGAGCCCGGCGTGGAGGCCTTGGACGCTGCGGAAGCAGCGGCCCTGGAAACAGCGGACCTCGAAGCAGCGGGCGCTGTGGAAGCAGCGGACCTGGAGGCCAGGGACTAGCCGGCCAGCGCGTCCAGATCGACGCCGGCGAGCAGCCGGGCCGGATGCGGTCCGCGCGCCGTGAGCGCCGCCGTCCAGACCTCCGGCCACGGCCCCTGCGTCCCGGTCAGGATGATGTTCCCGGGGTACCGGCCAGTGAACATTCCGGCCTCCGCGAAGGCCGAGACGTCGGCCATGGCCCGGCGCATGGCCGCGATCTGGCTCCGGACCAGGGTCAGCCCGGGTTCGTCGCCCACGTTGACAATCAACACGCCGCGCGGCGTCAGCCGGGCCGCCGCCTCCTGGTAGAACCCGGTACACGCGATGTGTTCCGGCGCCTCCGGCCCTGAGAAGATGTCCAGGATTACGACGTCGAAGCGCAGTTCCGCCGGAAGCCCGGCGAGGGCGTCGCGGGCATCGCCGATGACCGTGTGCAGCTCGGTTCCCTCCGGCAGTGGCAGCTGCGCGAGGACGAAGTCCAGCAATTCCCGCTCCAGCTCCACCGCGTACTGGACCGAGCCGGGCCGGGTGGCCTGAATGTAGCGGGCCAGCGTCAGGGCCCCGGCGCCCAGATGCAGCGCCGTGATCGGCTCGCCCCACGGGGCGGCGAGGTCCACTACATGCCCGATCCTGCGCAGGTATTCGTAGAAAATGTCCGCGGGATCCGCCAGATTGACGTGGGACTGCTCGGCGCCGCCGATGCTCAGCACGAAGCCGCCGTCGGTAAAGGGATCCGCTTCGATCACGGCGTGCTGCCCGGTGGTCCGCAGGAACCGCGAGGCCCCGGGTTGCTGCCCGGCCATGTTCACAGCCTGTCGCGCAAGGTCGCCAGCCGCTCGGCGGCCTCCTCCAGCACGTGCAGCTGCTTGCAGAACGCGAAGCGGAGCAGGCTGCGGGTGCGCTCCGCGCCGTCGGCGTGGCAGAAGACGGGCACCGGGATCGCGGCGACGCCCACGAGGGCCGGCAGCCTGCGGGCCAGCTCCACGGAATCGGTGATCCCCAGCGGTGAGGTGTCCACGTTGACGAAGTAGGTCCCCTGCGGGGTCAGCACGTCGAGGCCGGCCGCGCGCAGTCCCTCGCTGAGGATGTCGCGCTTATACCGAAGGGTGTCGGCGATGCCCGCGTAAAACTCGTCCGGAAGCCCCAGACCCACCGCGATCGCGGCCTGGAAGGGCGTGCCGGAACTGTAGCTCAGGAACTGCTTGACCGTCCGGGCGGCGGCCACGAGCTCCTCCGGCCCGGAGAGCCAGCCGATCTTCCAACCGGTGAAGGAGAACGTCTTGCCGGCCGAGGAAATGGTCAGCGTGCGGCCGGCGGCCCCGGGCAGCGTCGCGATCGGGATGTGCCGCACACCGAAGGTCAGGTGCTCGTACACTTCGTCGGTGAGGATGACGGCGTCGTATTGAGCGGCCAGTTCGACGACGCGCTCGAGTACCTCGAGGGGGAACACCGCGCCGGTCGGGTTGTGCGGATTGTTGATCAGAACCACCTTGGTGCGGTTGCTGAACGCGGCCTCTAGCGCGGCCAGGTCCGGCATGAAATCCGGGGCCAGGAGCGGGGCGGTGACGTGCGTGGCGCCGGAGAGCCCGATGATGGCGCCGTAGGAGTCATAGAACGGCTCGAAGGTGAGCACTTCATCTCCCGGACCTACCAGCGCGAGCAGGGCGGCGGCGATCGCCTCCGTGGCGCCGGTGGTGACGATGATTTCGGTCTGCGGATCCGGGGCCAGCCCGTAGAACCGTTGCTGGTGCACCGAGATCGCCTCCCGCAGCGGCAGGATGCCCTTGCCGGGCGCATACTGGTTGGCTCCGGCGGCGATCGCGGCCTGGGCGGCCTCCTTGATCTCCACGGGGCCGTCCTCGTCCGGGAAGCCCTGGCCGAGGTTGATGGCGCCCGTGCTCAGGGCCAGGGTGGTCATCTCCTCGAAGATCGTCACGCCCAGCGAACCATCCGGGGAGAGCAGGTTGGCGCCGGTTGCGGCGCGCTGCCACGGGAACTGGGGAGGGAGCTGGGCCGGGCCTGTCATCGGGAACCTGCCGTATCGGAGCTGTCGGCGGCAGCAGCGGCGTGTGGGGCGTCAGCCGCGGCCGGGAAGCCACCGGCGGCGGCCCTGCCGGTGAAGCTGTCCATGGTGGTGTAGATCCCAAAGACCTTTCCGCCCACGAAATCCCACGCCCGCACCGGCAGGATGCCCTTGAGCACTTTCCCCAGCCTGGCCATGGCGGGGGCAATCAGCTGCGGCCGCCCGGCGGCCATAGCGCGCCATGCCCTGTCCACGGCGTCCTCCGGCGTCATGAGCGGCGTCAGCAGGGGACCCCGGGCTCCCTCGAACATGCCGGTGGAAATGTAGCTGGGGCAGAAGGTGGTGACTTTCACGTGGCCGTAGCCCCGCTGCTCCAGCTCAAGCCGGAGCGAGTCGCTCCAGCCGATGACGGCCCATTTCGAGGCCGCATACACGCTCATCCGCGGATTCGAGACCGTGCCGGCGGCGGAGGCAACGTTGAGGATCCTGCGCGGGCGGCCGGCGGCGGCCATCATGTCCGGCAGGAACTCCAGGGTGACGTACATGGGGGCGAGGGCATTGATGTCCATGGTCAGGGCGATGTCACGGTCCGGGGCGTGGTCCCAGAAGTACGCGCCGCGGACAATCCCGGCGTTGTTCACCAGCAGCGCCAGCGGCCCCTCGGCCCGGGCCTCCCGGGCAGCGCCGGCAATCGCGGCGCGATCCGCCAGGTCCACCGTGCGGGGGATGGCGCGGGCGCCCAGGGCGGCGACTTCAGCGGCGGTGCCGGCCAGCGCCTCGGCGTCGACGTCCCAGAGGATCACCGCCTCGGCGCCTTCCCGGGCAGCGCGGAGGGCGTAGAGCCTGCCCATGCCGCTGGCGGCGCCGGTGACCAGGACCACGCCGCCTTCCACGGTGAAGGGCGGCGCAGTGACAGGCCGCACAGTGACGGGCCGCACAGTGACAGGCACGGCCGCGCGATTGTTCGATGCTGACATTCAGCCATGTTATCCCGGGCTGCGGCGCGGATACGGTAGGTTCGGAGCATGAGACGCGCTGTTTGCCCTGGCTCTTTTGACCCCATTCACAATGGACACCTGGAAGTCATTGCGCGCGCCGCGGGCCTCTTCGACGAGGTGATCGTGGCCGTGTCCACGAACTATGCCAAGAAGTACCGCTTCAGCCTGGAGGAGCGGATCGACATGGCCAGGGAAACGTTCGCGTCCTTGCGCGGGATCGTGGTCGAGCCCGTGGGGGAGGGGCTCCTGGCCGAATACTGCCGGCAGCGCGGTGTATCGGCCATCGTCAAGGGCCTGCGTTCGTCCTCGGACTTCGACTACGAGCTGCCGATGGCCACGATGAACCGGCAGCTGACCGGCGTCGAGACGGTGTTCCTGCCGGCGGAAAGCCACTACCTGCACCTGTCCTCCACCCTCATCAAAGAGGTCTTCGCCCTCGGCGGGGACGTCTCGGACTTTGTTCCCCGCTCCGTGCTGAAACGGCTGGCCCCGGGCGAGCCGGTCCCGAACCGGGCGCGCAAAGTGTAAGCTTGACCGGTACTCGGCGGCCTGCTGCCGGTTGCGTGGCCCGAATCCAGGCCGCTTGTGGTGTGAACCGCCGGCGTGCCCCCGGTTTGAGTCCGTCCGGAAGTTCAGGCTAAGATAGTACGTCGGTCATATGTTCAACAGGAGTTCTCATTAAACGAGATGCTAGTTCGCCCTTGGCGTTCGACGTCAAGGACCTCGGACGCAGTCCGGGAAGCATGCGGACGCTGACGGAACATGTACCCGCGCCAAGTGATCTTGGTGTGGCGCTCATTGGCGTGCAGGAAGGCTCGGATGTCGAGCTGGACCTGCGGCTTGAGGCCGTACACGAAGGAATTCTGGTATCAGGAACCGCGCACGTTGAAGTTACTGGCGAGTGCGGCCGATGCCTGGATCCCCTTGCGTATGACCAAGAGGTTGATGTGCAAGAACTTTTCTTCTACGAGGATGCTGTGTTCTCCGACGAAGAAGACGAAGAAGAGCAACGTCGAGTCGAGCACGATCTGATCGATCTTGAGCCGGTGTTGCGGGACGCAGTTGTCACCATACTGCCGTTCCAGCCGGTGTGCCGGGAAGACTGCCAGGGCCTTTGCTCCGAATGTGGAGTGCGCCTGGAAGACGAGCCGGGGCATCACCACGAGGTCGTAGATCCTCGCTGGGCCGCCCTGGCTGACTTGGCTAAGCCTGACCGGCAAAACTGATTTGTAAGTGTTTTTCTAGAGAGAAATGAGTTAGCCGTGGCTGTCCCGAAGCGGAAAATGTCTCGCTCGAATACCCGCGCCCGCCGCTCCCAGTGGAAGGCAACTGCCCCCCACCTGGTGAAGACTGTCGAGAACGGCCAGGTCACGTACAGCCTGCCGCACCAGGCAAAGGTCGTTACCGACTCGGCTGGCACTGCGCTGTTCCTTGAGTACAAGGGCCGCAAGGTCGCAGACGTCTAATCCGCCAACAGGCTGAAAAAGATGTCTTCAACTGAAGAGCTTCTGAAGCGTCTCGGTGTCACTATTGACGCCGGGACGCTTCGTCTTGCGCTCACACACCGTTCCTACGCCTACGAAAACGGCGGCATCCCCACCAACGAACGGCTCGAGTTCCTGGGCGACTCCATCCTGGGGTTCTCCGTAACGGACGCGCTGTACCGTGACAACCCCACGCTGCCCGAAGGCGACCTGGCCAAGCGCCGTTCCGCCGTCGTCAGCACCCGGGCGCTGGCCGGCATCGGCCGCAGCATCGGGCTGGGGGAGTACATCTACCTTGGACAGGGCGAAAAGCTCACCGAAGGCAAGAACAAGGCCTCCATTCTCGCGGACACCATGGAGGCGCTGATCGGCGCCACCTACCTCTCCAACGACATCGAGACGGCCCGGCAGCTGGTCATGCGGCTCGTCGGCCCGCTGTTGAAGGACGCCGCCGCCCTCGGCGCGGGCACCGACTGGAAGACGTCCATCCAGGAGCTCGCTGCCAGCAGGCAGCTCGGGACCATCAACTACGCGGTCGACGGCTCCGGGCCGGACCACGCCCGGACGTTCGAGGCCGTGCTGCGGATCGGCGGCACGGACTACGGCACCGGCACCGGCAACTCCAAGAAAGAGGCCGAACAGGAAGCCGCCGCCGACGCCTGGCGCCGGCTGACCGCCCCGTCCGCGCCGGATCCGCAGCAGCTGCAGTCCCAGACCGGCAGCTAGGCAGCGGCATTGCCTGAACTGCCCGAGGTCGAGGTGGTCCGGCGCGGCCTGGTGAGCTGGGTGCGCGGCCGGACCATCACCTCCGTCGAGGTGCTGGACCCGCGCTCCCTGCGCCGGCACGCCCTGGGACCGGAAGACTTTGCCGGCAACCTTGAAGGCGCACGGGTCCTGGACGTGGTCCGCCGCGGCAAATTCCTGTGGATGCCGCTGGCGGACACGCCCGCCCCGGCCGGAAACGGTACCCCGGCAGGCGAGCCGGCCCCCGCCGTCGCCCTCATGGCCCACCTGGGCATGTCCGGCCAGCTGCTCATGCAGGACCCCGGCGTTCCGGACGAAAAACACCTGAAGGTCAGGCTGCGGCTCAGTCCGGCCGACGGCATGCCCGGGCAGCTCCGGTTCGTGGACCAGCGCATCTTCGGCGGCCTGTTCCTGACCACGCTGATCCCCACCGACGACGGCGGCCCTGGCGGCCTCGCCGAAACGCCGCTGCCGCTCATCGCCGGGGAAGCCGCGCACATTGCCCGTGACCCGCTGGATCCCTGGTTCTCCTTCGAGACCTTCTACCGGCGCCTGCGCGCCCGCAAAACCGGGCTCAAGCGGGCGCTGCTGGACCAGGGCCTGGTCTCCGGGATCGGCAACATCTATGCGGACGAGGCCCTCTGGACGGCGCGGCTGCACTACGCCCGCCCCACCGACACCCTGCGCCGCGCCGACGCGCTGCGGGTCCTCGACGCCGCCCGCGAGGTCATGACCGATGCCCTGGCCGCCGGCGGTACGAGCTTCGATTCGCTCTACGTCAACGTCAACGGAGCCTCCGGGTACTTCGACCGCTCCCTTAACGCCTACGGCCGGGAGGGCCTTGAGTGCAAGCGCTGCGCCGCCGCCGGCCGGGTCAGCCGGCTCTTGCGGGAACAGTTCATGAACCGGTCCTCGTACACCTGCCCCGTCTGCCAGCCCCGGCCGCGGAACGGGCGCTGGTAGGGGGCGTCCGGGCGTAGTGCCCGGCAAGCCTCGCCAGGCCCTCGTCAAGCGAAACGGCGGGGGCCCAGTTGAGGAGTTCACGGGTCTCGCGCTGGTCGAACCAGTGGGCGGTGGAGAGCTGCTCGGCGAGGAATCTGGTCATCGGCGGCTCCCCGGCCCGGCCGGACCGGGACCAGAGCTTCTCCACCACCGATCCCGCAGCGCGCGCGAGGCTGCCCGGCACCGTCCACGACGGCGCAGGGACGCCGCCCGCGGCGCAAATGCCCGCCAGCAGCTCGCCGACCGGGCGGGGTTCGCCGTTGCTGACCACGAGCGCCCGGCCGTGGATGTGCCCTATGCGGTCAAGTGCGGCGACAATGGCCGAAGCGGCGTTGTCCACGTAGGTCGTGTCGATCAGGGCCGCGCCTGCGTCGAGCAGCGGCAGGCGCCCGCGGCTGGCACGTTCCAGCACCCGCTCCACCAGCTGCGTGTCACCCGGGCCCCAGACGATGTGCGGGCGCACCGCCGTAACCCGGAAATCCGGCGAGTCCGCGGCCAGCGCCAGCAGTTCTGCCTCAGCCTTCGTGCGGGAGTAGTCACCGTGCGCGCGGGCGGGGTCCGCTGCCTCGGCGCCCAGCCCGGCGATGGCAGCCCCGGAATTGGCCACAGAGGGGGAGGAGACGAACACGAGCTCCCGGACACCGGCCTCGCGGGTGGCACGGAGCAGGCGGCGCGTGCCTTCGACATTGACCTCGTCGAACTCGGCGGCGCGGCCGGTGAAGGAGACCTTCGCGGCCAGGTGGATGACGCCCTCGGCGCCGGAGACGGCGCGGCGGACGGCGGCCTCGTCCGCTACGGACCCTTGGAGATCCGTAGCGCCGTCGACGCCGGAGGGGCGGCGCTGGAACGTGCTGACGGCGTGGCCCTGCCGCACCAGCAGACGTGCCACTTCCCGGCCGAGCAGCCCGCTCGCGCCGGTGACGAGGACCCTCACGGCGTGCCCGGACGGCCGCCGGCCAGCACCGCCGAAGCCCACCGGGCCAGGCGGCTGCGGTCGATCTTGGCGTTGTGGCGGATGTCGGTCGGCTGGGAGGGGACGGCGAGCACCGCGGAGACGCTGACGCCTGCCGCGCGGGCGGCGTCCCGTACGCGGCCGGCCAGCTGCGGCGCGGCGGGGCCGGCCCGGCGGACCGGCGGGACGGTTTCGACGACGGCGACGACGGCCTGGGTCCCGGACGGCCCGACCCCGACGACGGCGGCCGTCCCGACGTCGTCCAGGTGTTCGATGGCCTGCTCGGCGCCCACCGGGGTCACCACGGCGCCCGGGGCCGTCACGACGTGTACGAGGCGTCCTTCCACCCAGAGCCGGCCGGCGGCGTCGAGGTGCCCCACATCGCCGGTGCGGTGCCATCCGGCCGTGCGGACGCTCTCGCGCTGGGTCAGCCAGAGCCGGTCGTAGGCTTCTTTCACGTGCGGGGCGCTGATGAGGATCTCCCCGGTCACTCCGGGCTCCCCGACGGGCTCGTTCCCGGGTGCGGTGCCGTCGGCGGCGAGCGGGATGATGGCCACGCGGGCGCCCTGCACCGGCCGGCCCACGCACACGCCGTTGCCGGCGCCGGCGAGGGTTCCGGCGGCGGCGTCGGCCGCGGCGGCACGGATCTGTTCGAGGCTGATGTCCGTGACGGGCAGCGCCTCGGTCATCCCGTACGGGGTGTGCAGCGAGGCCCGCGGCAGCAGCCGCTGCACGTCTGCGAGGAGGGCTTCGGGGACCGGCGCGCCGGCGGAGAGCAGCAGCTCCACACGCCCGAGGGCCTCGTGCCCGGCCCGGCTCAGGCCGGCCCGGGTGGCCAGGACGTTGCGCAGCGCCGCGGGCGAGGCGAAGACCACCGTAGCGTCGATGGCTGCTGCGGCGTGCGCCAGGGCGCTGGCCGTCAGGGTCCGGGGGGCGGTGACGTCCATGGCGGGCGTCACCGAAACGGCTCCGAGCGCCGGTCCCAGCAGGGCGAACGGCGCGAAGCCCGCCACCAGGCGTGCGCCCCGGCGGATCTCCAGCGTCGCGGCCACGGTATCGCGCATCGCAGACAGCCGCCGGTGTGTGTAGACCACGCCCTTGGCGGGCCCGGTGGAACCGGAGGTGAACAGCACCGCGGCGGGGGCGTCCGGGTCCGGAACCGGGGCCGGACCTGGGCAAGGGAGTTCGGGGCTGAGGCCGGCTCCGCGGCGGGCAAGGGCAGCGAGGGAGGTCTCGACGGCGAGGAGCCGGCGGCGCCGGGCCGGCAGGTCCCGCACGCTGATGCGCCGTCCCGGCCAGCCGAGTACCGAGGCGGCCGCCAGGGCCTTGTCGATTCCGATGAGGAAGTCCGGGGTGGCGCCCTTCACCGCACGGCTCAGGCCGCGGGTGCCCAGGCCGGCGTCGGCCACGATGACCACCGCGCCGAGCCGGAGGCAGGCGTAGAGGACCACGGTCAGGTCCACGCCCGGCGGAACCATCAGGCTCACCCGGGTGCCGTTCCCGACACCGGCGTCCTGCAGGCCCGCCGCGAGGGCGGCGATGTTCTGTTCGAGCTGCTGCCAGCTGAGCGAGCGGCCGACGCTGCCGTCCGTGGCCATTTCCGCGACGGCAGTGTCCCCGGCCGCTGGTCCCGCCGCCAGCTCGGCGAGGGGCGCCCAAAGCGGCGGGACCCCGGCGCCGGGCTCCTGGGGCCCGGTCCCGTGTTCCAGCACCGTGTCGTCGGCCAGTTCTTCGGCCGGTCCGTCGGCCGGTCCGCGTCCGGCAAGCCACTCGAAGACGGGGGCGGCGATGTCCCGGTCTTCCGCGACCAGGTGGCCGGCACCCTCGAAGCGGTGCACTTTCGCGTCCGGCAGCCGGCCGATGAGGTCCTTGAGGTACCGGTCGGAAAAGATCGGATCGCGCGGGCCCCAGAGCATCAGGGCCGGAACCCTCAGCCCCCGCACCCCTTCCGCGACGCGGCTGAGCGTCGGGAAGCTGGGGTGGGACGCGTCGGCGGGAATGTCCGCGACAAAGTTCCCCACGCCGGCGCGGCGGCCGGCGCCGCGGTAGGGGGCCATGAAGGCGCCCCGGACATCCGGGGCGAGCGGCGGGCGGGCCAGGGCATGCGTTACGCGCAGGAAGGTGTCCGTCCCCGTCGTTCCCCAGCGGTGCACAGCAGGGTGCAAGGCAAGCCGCAGTGCCGGCGGGATGCGTGCGCCGGAGGGCTGGTGCACGGCCGTGTTGGTCAGCACCACGCCGGCGAGCTGCTGCGGATGGGCCACAGCCCAGCCCAGGCTGATCACGCCGCCCCAGTCGTGGCCGACGGTGACGACCGGCCCGTCCAGGCCGAGCGCCGCGGTGAGGTCGCCCAGGTCGTTGATCCGGTCCTCCAGGCGCCGGAACGTGCCGGTGCGCTCGGAGAAGCCCATGTCCAGCTGGTCCACGGCCACCACGCGCCACGGATGTTCGCGGCCGGATCCGGCGGCCAGCAGGGTCCGCCACAGGTAGGACCACGTTGGGTTGCCATGCACGCACAGCAGGGTGCCGGCAGGAGCCAAACCGCGGCGCGCGAGCTGGGCACCGTTGTCCAGCAGGTGCCAGCGGCGCACGGTGCCGGGCGAATCCGCGGCGGAGGTGGACGCCACATCGATTTCGCGCGACCATTCGGGGTCGACGCCGGGCCAGTCGGCGGTTACCAAACGATTTCCACCATGGCGGTGTTCAGGCCGGAACCGACGCCCATGCACAGCACGCGGTCCCCGGCGGCGAGAGTCTGCGCTTCGGCCGCGAGGGTCATGGGGAGGGAGGCCGGGCCCACATTGCCCCAGTGCGGGAATGTGATCGGCACCTTGGCCGGGTCCAGGTCGATGGCGTTAATGATGGCCTGGGTATAGGCAGTGCTCACCTGGTGCGTGACATACCGGTCCATCGAGGCCCAGTTCCACTCCGGCTGGGCCTCGTGCCAGGCATCGACCACGAGCTGCAGGCCGCCGTCGAGCAGGCCTTTGGTGTCCGTGGCCATCCCGTCAATGCTGCCCACACACAGTTCATGGTGCTCGGTGCCGGCACGCATCACACCGCCGAGGATCCGGTGCGCACCGGGGTGCTCGTCCGCCGGGCCGAGGACGGCCGCAGCGGCTCCGGAGCCGAGCGTCAGTGTGGCGAATTCGCGGTTGAAGTCCTCGCGGGTGGTCTCGGGCCGTTGCAGCCGGGCCAGGGTGGCCTCCTGCGTTGCCTGGGCATCCTCACCGTTGACGATCATCGCATACTTGATCTGGCCGGAGTCGATCATGTTGGCCGCCAGGGTCATGCCGTTGACGAATCCAAGGCAGGCGTTGGCCAGATCAAAGTTCATGGCCGAGGAAGGCAGGCGCAGTCCGTGGTGGATCTTCACCGCGACGGACGGTTCGAGGTTGCGCCGCGTCACGGAGGTGTTGATCAGCAGGCCAATCTCGGACGCTTCGATGCCGGACTCGGCGAGGGCCTTTGCGCCCGCCTCGATGGCTGCGTCGTCGAACGATGTCCCGGGGGCCCACCAGCGCCGGTGCGTGATGCCCGCGACCCGTTCGAGCAGTTTCGGGGGGACCCTTAGCCGCCGCAGGGTCGAAGCCAGCTTGCGGTCGAAATCCATGGAACTGACGATCGTCGGAGCCTCGACGCTGCTTACCGAAAGTAGAGCGGTGTTGCTGTGCCGGAATGTTGCATTGCCTACCAAATCAAGCCCCTGTTCATGTCCGTCCTGCGCTCCGGCGGTGGCCGCTCACAAGCCCGAGAGCTTAACTATGCCCCGTGGAGGTCAATTCCCGCATATGCGGCCTCCGCCATCTGCGGCGGCTTCGCGCTGGTTCTGCGCGGAATGGCCCCATATGCGCAGTAGATTGTAAGTATCCGGGGCCGCCCCGAACCCCCCGCGTCCGTCCGAATCATGCTTTCGTCGGACAGCGGGACAGTCCGCCGACCAGGAGAACCGAAGCACCTTGCACCTGAAAAGTCTGACCGTCCGGGGATTCAAATCGTTCGCCTCAGCGACGACCTTTGAATTCGAACCCGGCGTCACCGCCGTGGTGGGCCCCAACGGCTCGGGCAAATCCAACGTGGTGGATGCGCTGGCCTGGGTCATGGGCGAACAAGGAGCCAAGACCCTCCGCGGCGGCAAGATGGAAGACGTGATTTTCGCCGGCACCTCGGGCCGGCCGCCCCTGGGCCGGGCACACGTCTCGCTGACCATCGATAACAGCGACGGCGCCCTCCCGATCGAATACAGCGAGGTCACGATCTCGCGCACGCTGTTCCGGACCGGCGGCTCGGAATATGCCATCAACGGCGCGGGATGCCGGCTGCTCGATATCCAGGAGCTGCTCTCCGACTCGGGCCTGGGCCGCGAGATGCACGTGATTGTCGGCCAGGGCCAGCTGGACAAGGTCCTGCACGCCACCCCCGAGGACCGGCGCGGCTTCATCGAGGAGGCCGCCGGCATCCTCAAACACCGCCGCCGCAAGGAAAAGACCGTCCGCAAACTCGAAGCCATGCAGGCCAACCTGTCCCGGCTCAGCGACCTCACCGGCGAAATCCGGCGGCAGCTGACCCCGCTGGGCAAACAGGCCGAAGTGGCCCGGCGCGCCCAGAGCGTCCAGTTCGAGGTCCGCGACGCCCGCTCGCGGCTCCTGGCCGACGACATCGTCCAGCTGCAGTCCGCGCTGGCGCAGGACGTGGCGGATGAATCGGCGCTCAAGGCACGCCGCGCCGTCGTCGAACGCGACCTCGAGGCCGGACGGCAGCGGCAGGCCGTCCTCGAAGGGCTCGCAGCCGAGGCCACGCCCGCGCTGAACGCCGCGCGGGATAACTGGTATTCGCTCTCCACCGGGCGCGAACGGCTCCGTTCCCTCGGCTCGCTCGCCGAGGAACGCCGCCGCCTGCTCGGCGCCGGGGACGTGGTCCCGGACACCGGCCGGGACCCGGACCAGCTGGAGCAGCAGGCCGCCCGCGTCCGCGACGAGCAGGCCGGGCTGGAACGGCAGATCCTGGACCGCACCGGGGCCCTGGACGCCGCGACAGCCGCCAAACACGACGCCGAACAGGCCGCCGCCGCCGAAGACAAGCGGCTCGCGGCCCTGCTCCGGGCCGCCGCGGACCGGCGTGAAGGCCTGGCCAAGCTCGCCGGGCAGGTCGGCGCGGCACGGTCCCGCGTCGAGTCTGCCCAGTCCGAGCTCGGCCGCCTCCGCGAATCGCAAAAGGCCGGCGAGGAGCGCCGCCGGAAGGCGCAGAGCGAGTTCACGGCCCTGGAAGCGCAGGTCGCAGGGGTCGAGGACGGCGAGGAATCGCTCGACGCCGACTACGAGGCCGCGAGCGAGGCCCTCGAAACCATCATCGCCGAAATTGACGCCCTGAAGGCGGCCGAGCGTGAAGGCGAGCGGGAACGCGGGGCCCTCATGGCCCGCCGTGATGCCCTCCAGCTGGGCCTGAACCGCAAAGACGGCTCCGGGCATGTGCTCGGCGCGGCAGCCGGGGACCTGGCCGACGGGGTGCTGGGATCGCTGGCATCCATGATCACCGTGGATCCCGGATTCGAGGCCGCCGTCGCCGCCGCACTCGGCAGCGCGTCCGACGCCGTGGTGGTCCGGGACCAGCAGACGGCCGCCGCTGCCGTGCGGCTGCTGCGCGCGGACGACGCCGGCCGTGCCGCGCTGCTGCTGGCCGGCCCCCCGGCCGGGTCCCCGCCGCTGGCCGATGCGCTGTCGGCCGATGCGTTAACCGGCGGCGGCACGCTTCCCGCGGGCGCGCGCTGGGCCGCCGGGCTGGTATCGGCTGCGTCACCGGACGCCGCCGGTCTGCCGCTGCCCGTCCTGCTGGCCGGCATCGCCGTCGTCGAGGACCTGGATGCCGCGGCGCAGCTGATCGCCGCGCGTCCCGAGCTGACCGCCGTGACCCGGAGCGGGGACGTCTTCACGGCGCTGACCGTGACCGGGGGGTCCGCGTCGGCGCCGTCGCTGCTGGAAGTCCAGGCCGCTGTCGACGACGCCGCGTCGAAGCTGGCAGCCGTCACCGCCGCGCTCGAACGCAACCGCTTCGCACTCTCCACCGCCCGGACCCGGCGCGCCGAAGCCCAGGACCGTGCCGACGCGGCCCTCGCGAAACTCCACGACTCCGACGCGAAACTCGCGGCCGTCGCCGAACGCCTGGGCCACCTGAACGCGGTGCTGCGCAGCGCCGTCGCCGAAAGTGAGCGGCTGGCCGCGTCCCTGGCCAGGGCTGAGGCCCAGATTGTCAGCGAACAAAGTGCGCTGGAAGCGGTGGCCGCCCGGCTCGCCGCGGCCTCAGAGGCCCCCGCAGAGCAGGAACCGTCCCCGGAGCACCGGGATGCCCTGGCCCTGGCCGCCTCGCTGGCCCGCACGGCCGAGATGGAGGCCAGGCTCGCGCTGCGCAGCGCCGAGGAACAGCTCACGGCCACCCGCAACCGGGCGGCGTCGCTGGAACGGGCCGCCGCCACCGAACGCCGCGCCCGCGAGGAAGCCGCGGAACGTGCCCGCCGCCGGCGGCTCCAGGCCCGGCGCGCCGCCGCCGTCGCCGTGGCCGCGCAGCAGGTCATCGGATTCATCGACGTGTCCGTGGAGCTGGCCCGCCGGGAGCGGGACAGCGCCGAGGAACGCAAGGACGCCATGGACCGGGAACTGGCCGGGGTCCGCAGCGGCAACGACGCACTGGCCCGCGAACTGGCCGAACTCACTGACTCCGTGCACCGCGACGAGCTCGCCCGCACGCAGCAGCGGCTGCGGATCGAGGCGCTGGAACTAAAGAGCGTGGAGGAGCTCGGGCTGACTGCCGAGCAGCTCGTGGCCGACTACGGACCGGATCTGCCCGTCCCGGTCCCTGCCGCCGACTCGGGGGACAAGTGGGCCGCACTGCGCGCCCCGGTGGACGAGGACGGCCGCGAGATTTCCGAGGGCAAGCCCTTCGTTCGGGCGGAACAGGAAAAACGGCTCAAACGCGCCGAACGCGACCTCGCGGCCCTGGGCAAGGTCAACCCGCTGGCGCTCGAGGAGTTCGCCGCGCTTGAGGAGCGCCACCAGTTCCTCAGCACCCAGCTCGAAGACCTGAAGTCCAGCCGCAAGGACCTGCTGGACATCATCAAGGAAGTCGACGACCGCGTCCAGAAAGTCTTCGCCGAGGCGTTCGAGGACACCTCCCGGCAGTTTGTCCGCGTCTTCGCCCGGCTGTTCCCCGGCGGCGAGGGCCGGCTGGTCCTGACCGACCCCACGGACATGCTCACCACCGGCATCGAGGTCGAAGCCCGCCCGGCCGGCAAGAAGATCAAGCGGCTCTCGCTGCTTTCCGGCGGCGAACGCTCCCTGACGGCCGTGGCGCTGCTGGTGGCCATCTTCAAGGCACGGCCCTCGCCCTTCTACGTCATGGACGAGGTCGAGGCAGCGCTCGATGACACCAACCTGGGCCGGCTCATCACCATCTTCGAAGAACTCCGCGAATCCAGCCAGCTGATCGTCATCACGCACCAGAAGCGCACTATGGAAGTCGCCGACGCCCTCTATGGCGTCACAATGCGCGGCGACGGCGTCTCCACGGTGATCAGCCAGCGGCTCACCGCGGAGATCTAGGCAAACGTCCGGGTCACGGCAGGACGGCGTCCACGCGCGGCAAAAGCGCTGGCCACGGCCCATTTGGGGTTTGTGAGAAGCTAGGGGAGTGAACGATATCCTCCCCATCATTCTGCCCATTTTCGCTGTCCTGGTGGTTCTCGGTGTGCTGATCCCGGTGCTCATGAAGTCCCGGAAGAGCGCCAAGACCTACACCGGCCCGCGTGACGCCAACGACCCCGTGCAGGCCCCGGGAGCCGGAACCCTTGTGGAGGAGCGTCCCGCGCAGACACCGGCACCGGCACGGACCTCGCCGGACGGCGTTGAACTCGAAGAACCAACCGCCGAGGTTCCGGACGACGCAGCCGGGCTGGAAACCGTCCCGGTGGAGACCCCGCTGCCGGTGGCTGGGCGGCTGATGCGGCTGCGCGAGCGGCTGGTCAAGTCCAATAACATCCTGGGCAAGGGGCTCCTGGCCCTGCTCTCGGCGGACAAGATCGATGAAAACGTCTGGGATGAGGTTGAGGAAACCCTGCTGCTGGCCGATCTCGGCACCGAACCGACCATGCAGCTCGTGGACTCGCTCCGCGAACGCGTCAAGGTGATGGGCACGCGGGACCCCGAGCACGTCAAGGCCCTGCTCCGCGAGGAACTCATCAAGCTCGTGGATCCCACTATGGACCGGAGCCTGAACGTCGAGCGCCACGGCGACAAGCCGGCCGTCATGATGGTTGTCGGCGTCAACGGCGTCGGCAAGACCACCACCGTGGGCAAGCTCGCCCGCGTGCTCGTGGCCGAGGACAAGGACGTGCTGCTGGGCGCGGCGGACACCTTCCGCGCCGCCGCCGCCGAGCAGCTGGCCACGTGGGGCCAGCGCGTCGGCGTGCCCACCGTGAAGTCGGACATCGACGGCGCGGACCCGGCCTCGGTAGCCTACGAGGCCGTCAAGGCAGGCATCGACCAGGAAGTGGACGTCGTCATGATCGACACCGCGGGGCGCCTGCAGAACAAGGTGGGCCTCATGGACGAGCTCAGCAAGGTCAAGCGGGTCATCGAAAAGCTGGCCGAGGTGGACGAGGTGCTGCTGGTCCTGGACGCCACCACCGGCCAGAACGGACTCAACCAGGCCCGCGTGTTCTCCGAGGTCGTGAACATCACCGGGATCGTCCTGACCAAGCTGGACGGCACCGCCAAGGGCGGGATCGTCGTCGCCATCCAGAAATCCCTAGGGGTCCCGGTGAAGCTGATCGGCCTGGGCGAAGGCGCCGACGACCTCGCGCCGTTCGAGGCCGAGGGCTTCGTGGACGCGCTGCTGAACTAGCGCGCACCGCAACAAAAGAGTGCCCCGGTCCTGTCTGGTCAGTTCAGACAGGACCGGGGCACTCTTTGTTCAAGCGGCTAGTACTTGAAGTTCAGGACCGTCACTGTGCCGGCCGTCAGCTTGAACTGCTGCGTCTGGGACTTGAACGCGAAGCCGGGCACCGTGGCGCGCTTGGCGAGGGGCGTGGGCTCGGTCTTGGCGCCATCGATCACGGTCTGGTCCTCGGCTGCGTAGCTGGGTCCGCTGAGCTGGGTCATGGTCCCGGTGACCGGTTTGCCCGGAAGGTTCAGGGTGACGGAAGTCTGCGCGGCCTTTTCGGGATCGTTTTCGTTGATGATCACCACGCTGGTGCTGCCGTCGGCGTTCTGCAGCGCGTAGCTGAACGTCGGGCCGCCTCCGGTGCTGTTCACTTTCATGAACTTGCCGGCCTCGAGCTCGGCCACCATAGAGATGCCGAAGAAGCTGGCCCGCCCGGACATCTGGCCATTGCCGAACGGGTAGGCCCCGGCGCTGCAGATGGCGGACAGGGGCGGGCCGCCCTTGCACGTCAGCAGCGAGCTGTGGAAGCCGATGCGGGTGATGCCCAGCTGGGCGGCGGTGAGGGCATAGTCTGCCGCCCACAGCGCGGATGCGTGGGTACGTGAGGTCTCATTGGAACCGGGGCACGCCGAGATCCCGGTTTCCGGAATCCAGGTTTCCAGGCCGGCGGCACGACCCACCGCGAGGGCCGCCTGCTGGTAGTTGACGCCACGGTCGTGCATGGTTCGGCTCATCGCGTTTGCCAGAGTAGGCGAATCCTGGGGCAGGCTGCCGTCACAGTTGGAGAGCGGGTAATGGTGGAACGTCAGGATCTTCTTCTGCGGGAGGTCCGCATCGACGAACGGCTGCCACCACTTCTGATCGTAGGCACCCGGGCCGGAGATGGGCACGTTGGGGGCCACTGCATAGATGGCGTTGGCGTAGTCCTTCAGTTCGCGAATGTACTGTTCCAGGCTGTAGCCGCTGCCGGATTTCACATCGTTGAACACGAAGCCGTTGGGCTCATTGCCCACGGTGATGCTCAGCAGCCGGTCGCCGAGGATCGCCGAGGCGTTCTTGGCCATGTCCGCCGCCCGCGCCGGGTTGTAGTGGCCCAGATCCACGGTGAGGCTGACCCTGGCGTCGCCGGCGTCCAGCAGGGTCTTGAGCCGGACCAGGTCTGCCGGGCCCACGGCCTTGACCGGGTGCGTCTTGTCGCCCTTGTAGTCGGCGGGGACGGCCTCGCCGCTGGAGGTCCAGAAGAAACGCCGGTCCACGGCGTTGCCGCCGAAGCGCAGGACCGGCTGGTCAATCTCCTTGAGCAGCTTGACCATGGACGCGTTGTCGCTGCTGAGGTCGGGATCGGCCAGATCCGTGGCCTCCAGGGAAATTCCCGCCATGCCCTTGTTCAGGGAAGTGCCCACGAGGTCGCTGGCGACGTCGACCTTGAGGGGCTCGACCTTTTCCAGCGGCGACCCGGCCGGCGGACCCGGCTGCGCGTAGTAGGTGACGGGCGGTCCCACCTCGGCAGGGGCGAGCGCCGGTGCCGAGGTGGCCGGGGAAGAAGCGGCCGGCGGTGCCGGCGTCGGGTTTCCGAGGGCGAGGGGAACCAGTACCGCTGCGGCGACGGCGACAATTCCGGCGCCGGCGATCAGCCCTGCGCGCTTCCTGTTTCCCGCGCTTGTGGCCGCATTCTTACCGGGGTTGTTGGGTTGGGCGGGGTCGGGGCTTTCGGCTTTCCCGGGGGAAGAGTCGAATTTGGCCATGGGGGATTACCTCCGGAAGTTTGTGGCACGTGCCCCCAGCTTAGCCAAGGGCGGAGGCCGCCGCTGACCGGAAGACCCCGGACCTCGTCCCATGCACGGTCCCTCGCAAGATCCCGGCATCGGCGCTGCCGACGGCGGGCCAGCGGCGGCAATGCCGCAGGTCAGGCGCGGTCAGGCGCGGTCCGGGGCCGGCCGGCGGAACGTTTCGCGGGCCGGCAACCACACGGCGGCGGCGGCCAACAGGATGCCGCCAGTGACCCCAAAGGCCCAGCCGTAGCCCAGCCGGTCCGCCAGCAGCCCGGCCACCACCGGTCCGACGATCGCGCCGCTGTCGGAGGCCATCTGGAAGACGGCCAGGACGCGGCCGCCCGAGCGGTCGTTGCCAATCACGTCGGCGATGGCGGCCTGCTGGGCCGGTCCGAGCAGTCCGGAGCCGATCCCGGCGCAGGCGGAGGCGAGCAGGAACCAGGGCAGCTGGTGCGTGAAGCCGATGGCCGCCGTGGCGGTGCCGGTAACCAGCAGCCCGGCCAGCAGGAGCGGCTTGCGGCCGAGGCTGTCCGCGAGCCGGCCGGAAAACGTCAGCGCCACCGCGTTGCCGCCGGCAAACACCGCCAAGGCCCAGCCTGCCGATTCCGGACCGGCGCCGAGCGCCACGACGGCGAAGAGCGGCACTGTGGCCATCCGCACCCCGAAGGTGGCCCAGCCGTTGGCAAAGCTCGAAAACAGGCCGGCCCGGTAGGCGCTGTCCCGCAACGCGTCCCGCAGTTCCATCGCCGGGGCCGTGGCGCCGGGCTGCCGCGAGGCGGCAGGGACATGGCTGAGCTGGGTCTGCACCACGACGGCGGCCAGCACCAGGGCCGCCGCGTAGGCCAGGAACGGCACCCGCAAGCCGAAGCTGGCGAGCATCCCGCCGACGATGGGGCCGCAGACGTTGCCGATCAGGAAGGCGGAGGCGTAGGCCCCGGAGACCCGGCCGCGGCTTTCCGGCGGCGCGAGCCGGACCACGAGCGCCATGGACGCCACCGTGAACATCACCGAACCAGCCCCGCCAAGGCCGCGGAAGACCAGCAGCTGCCAGTAATTCTGGGCGAAGGCGCAGGCGGCCGTGGACACCGCGACGATCAGCAGTCCGGCCACATAGACCGGCCGTTCGCCCAGCTTCACGATCAGGGTGCCCGCGGCCGGTGCGAAGACGAGCCGCATGAAAGCGAAGATGCTCACGATCACGGCGGCCGCGGTCGCCCCGACGTCGAACGTGGTGGCGAACTGGGGCAGAACCGGTGCCACGAGGCCGAAGCCGATCGCAATCAGGAAGGCCGCCACCAGCATCACCTTGATGTCCCGGGGCAGCCGGGAACGGCCCGGGGCCCGGGCGGGCACCTCGGCTGCGGCGTCGCCGGCGGGGCGGGAGGTCTTGCTCATAATGCGTTCGTCCTTGGGAAGATGCGGGCCCGCAGGCGGCGGGTCCGTCAAGCGCGAAAATAATCCGCTGAAACATAACCGTAACAAGTGTGAGATGCACCATTTACGTCCGGGAGGTTCTTGTAACAACCCGGCAATGTAAATCCTCCGCCAGCGAAACACGGCCCCGCGAAACTCTTTCTAGAACGCAAATAAATGCGTTGGGACCGGCGGACAACTCCGCACCTAATAGCAAGAGAGGACGTAGACCATGGAACTCACCGCAGGTCTCGTTTGGCTCCTGGTCGCCGCGGCACTCGTGCTGTTCATGACCCCGGGCCTGGCATTCTTCTACGGCGGCATGACCCGCGCCAAGTCGGCTTTGAACATGATGATGATGAGCTTCGTCGCCATTGGAACCGTCAGCATCATGTGGATCCTGTGGGGCGCTTCGATGGCTACGAGCAACGAAGACAACTTCTACCAGATCTTCGCCAACCCGTTCAGCCACTTCGGCCTGCACGGCTTCACCGAACCGGCTGACCTGCTCAAGGTCGGCTACGCGGCCACCTTCGCGATCATCACGGTGGCCCTGATCTCCGGTGCGGTCGCCGACCGCGCCAAGTTCTCCGCCTGGGTGGTCTTCACGCCCATCTGGGCCACCCTGGTCTACGCGCCGCTCGCCTTCATGGTCTGGGGTGGAGGACTCTTCTCCGCCAGTGGCTGGTTCGGCCAGACGTTCGCGCCGGTCATCGACTTCGCCGGCGGCACCGTGGTCCACATCAACGCCGGCGTCGCCGGCCTGATCCTGGTCCTGATCATCGGTAACCGCAAGGGCTTCGGCAAGGACCCGAACCACCGCCCGCACAACATTCCGTTCGTCATGCTCGGCGCCGCAATCCTGTGGTTCGGCTGGTTCGGCTTCAACGCCGGTGCCGCCGCCACTGTGGAGCAGGCCGGCCTGATCTGGATCAACACCCTGGCCGCCCCGGCCGCCGCCATGCTCGGCTGGCTTGCCGTGGAGCGCTTCCGCGACGGTCACCCGACCTCCCTCGGTGCCGCCTCCGGCGTGGTCGCCGGCCTGGTTGCCATCACCCCGGCCTGCGCCAACGTCTCCCCGCTGGGTGCGATCGCCCTCGGCGTCGCAGCCGGTGTGGCCTCGGCGCTCGCCGTCGGCCTGAAGTTCAAGTTCGGCTACGACGACTCGCTCGACGTCGTCGGCGTCCACCTCGTCTCCGGTGTTATCGGCACGGTCGCAATCGGCTTCCTGGCCACGCCGACCCAGGGCGCCGCGGGCCTGTTCTACGGCGGCGGCACCACGCAGCTGGTCGCCCAGAGCCTCGCGGCACTGATGGCCATCGTCTTCACCGCCGTGATGACCTTCATCATCGCCTTCCCTATCCACAAGTTCATGGGCTTCCGGGTCTCGCAGGAACAGGAAGTTGTCGGTGTGGACCTGAGCCTGCACGCAGAGACCGCCTACGAGTTCGGCGTCGGCGGGCACGGCGGCAGCTTCCAGCCGCTGCACGAACTGATCACGGGCAAGCCGATGAGCGAAGAGGCAGCCGACGAAGTGACGGTGGACGCAGAGTCCAACGGCAAGCAGAACGCAACGGGCAAGGAAAGTGTGGGGGCATGAAACTGATCACGGCAATCGTCCGACCGGAAAAGCTTGAGGCTATTCGCGAAGGCCTGGAAGCCTACGGTGTGCAGGGCCTCACGGTCAGCGCAGCCAGCGGCTACGGGCGGCAGCGCGGCTACACCGAGGTGTACCGCGGGGCCGAGTACAACGTGGACCTGCTGCCCAAGATCCGGGTCGAAGTCCTGGCCACCGATGAACAGGCGGACGACATCCTGGATGTCATCATCGCCAGTTCCAACACCGGCCGGGCCGGCGACGGCAAAGTCTGGACGATGGATGTGTTCGAGGCTGTCAGGGTCCGCACCGGAGAGCGCGGTTCGGCGGCGATCTAGCTGCTCCCCGCTCCGCCCCGGGAACGGGAGACGGGCAGGGCGTTGACACGGCCCTGACCCGGCACTGACACGGCACTGACACAGCGGGCCGGATACCTGAGAAGGTATCCGGCCCGCTGTGTCGTTGCTGCCTGGTCGTTGCTGCTGTGTCGTTACTGCCTGGTCGGCCCGGAGCGGCTCCGGCGCGCCGCCGGACCTGCGCGGGCTCGGCTGCGACGAATCTAGGCCGGCCAGCCCTCCGGCCCCGGGGTCCCGGCCGGATACTCCTCCAGCGGGACATGTCCGGCGGTCCAGGATTTCAGCACCGGCGCCAGGATGCGCCAGCAGTCTTCGGCCGTATCCGCCCGCACCGAGAGCAGCGGATCCCCGGTCAGCACGCCCTCGAGCACTTCACCGTAGGGGAGGAGTTCGGAGGCGCTCAGTTCGGCCTGCAGCGTGGCCCGGTCCAGGCTCAGGACATTGCCCGGTCCGTTCACGTCGACGTCGAACTGCAGCGTGTCCGGGCCAAAGCCGATCCGCAGCTGGTTGGGGGAGTCCACACCGGTGAACCCCTTCGGAAGGTGCGGCACGGGCCGGAAGGTCACCACGGCCTCCTTGCGTTTCTGGCCCAGCGCCTTGCCCGAGCGCAGGATGAACGGCACGCCCTGCCAGCGCCAGTTGTCGATCTCCACCTGCACCTCGGCGAGGGTTTCAGTACCCCTGGACGCGTCCACGCCCGCCTCCTTGGCGTAGTCCGGAATGTCCCGGCCGTTGATCGAACCCGCCGTGTACCGGGCCCGGCGGCTGCTTTGGCGGTAGGGGGCCTTAATGCTGCTGGCCCGCAGGACGGTGGCCACGGCATCGCGAAGATCGCGTTCGTCCACGGATGCCGGCGGCTCGATTGCCATCAGGGCCATGATCTGAAGCAGGTGGCTCTGGATCATGTCGCGGAGCGCCCCGGCGCCGTCGTAATAGCGGGCACGGCCTTCGAGGGCGAGGTCCTCGTCGAAGATGATCTCGATTTTTTCGATGTTCTGCCGGTTCCACACCGGCTCCAGGAACGTGTTCGCGAAGCGCAGGCCAAGGATGTTCAGGACCGTTGCCTTGCCCAGGAAGTGGTCCACGCGGTGGATGTGGTCCTCCGGGGCCAGGGCGGCCAGCGTCTTGTTCAGGTGGCGCGCCGACTGCTCGTCGGAGCCGAACGGCTTCTCCATGACCAGCCGGGTGCCGGCGGGCACGTCCTCCGGCGCCAGGGCCTCGCACGCGAGCTGGCTGACCCGCGGCGGCAGCGCGAAGTAGACCGCCACGGGCCCCTCCAGTTGCGCCAGGAGCCCGGCGAGCTGGCCCTCGGCGGTGACATCAAGCTGGTGGTAGGTGCTCTCCTTGCGGATCCGCTTGAGCACCCGCTTGCCGTGGGCGTTGGCCTTGGAGTCCTCGTCCGCGAACGCCTCCTCGATCCGGCCAAGCCACTGCTCCGGCGTCCAAGGGTCCGATCCCGCTCCCGCCAGGGTGAGGCCGTCGGCGCGGCCCCGGGCCACCAGGCGGGCAAGTCCCGGTAACAGGAGCCTTCCGGTGAGATCGCCGGAAGCGCCCAGGATGAGCAGGGTTTTTACAGTTGTTTGGCTGGTCACCTACGCCAGCATGCCATCTTGAAGGCGCATCTTGGTACCCTAGATAGTCGAGTCCTGTTGTCGAGGCGGTTCGTCCAGGCGAATACCAGTCGCGACGCTGGCGTGCCGCACCGGCCGCCACCTGTAGATCCACTGAAAGAAGTGCACGGCGCGTGTTCAATTCACTCTCTGACCGGTTGACAGCAACCTTCAAGAATCTGCGTGGCAAGGGCCGCCTGACCGAGGCGGACGTTGACGCCACAGTCCGCGAGATCCGGCGTGCCCTCCTGGACGCCGATGTGGCTGTGCCCGTGGTCCGGGAGTTCACCGGCCGCGTACGCGAGCGTGCCCTCGGCGCCGAGGTCTCCGGGGCGCTGAACCCGAGCCAGCAGATCGTGAAGATCGTCAACGAGGAACTCGTCGAGATCCTCGGCGGCGAGACCCGCCGGATCCGCCTGGCCAAGACCGGACCCACCATCATCATGCTGGCCGGCCTCCAGGGCGCCGGCAAGACCACCCTGGCCGGCAAGCTGTCCAAGTGGCTCAAGTCCCAGGGCCACAGCCCGATGCTGGTGGCCTGCGACCTCCAGCGCCCCAATGCCGTCACCCAGCTGCAGGTGGTCGGCCAGCGCGCCGGCGTGCCCGTCTTCGCCCCGCACCCGGGCGCCACGTCCACCGAGCTGGACCACCCTGCCGGCGACCCCGTCGCCGTCGCCCGCGCCGGCGTCGAGGAAGCCAAGCGCACCCTCCACGACGTCGTAATCGTGGACACCGCCGGCCGTCTCGGCGTCGACGCCGACATGATGGAGCAGGCGCGCCAGATCCGCCGCGCGATCGTCCCGAACGAAGTCCTGTTCGTGATCGACTCCATGATCGGCCAGGACGCCGTCAACACGGCCCTGGCCTTCGACGAGGGCGTCAACTTCACCGGCATCGTGCTCTCCAAGCTCGACGGCGACGCCCGCGGCGGCGCCGCGCTCTCCGTCGCGTCGGTGACCGGCAAACCGGTCATGTTCGCCTCCACCGGCGAAGGCGTGGACGACTTCGAGCTCTTCCACCCGGACCGCATGGCCTCGCGCATCCTCGACATGGGTGACGTCCTCACCCTGATCGAGCAGGCCGAGAAGTCCTGGGACAAGGATGAAGCCGCCCGGATGGCGAAGAAGTTCGCCGACCAGGAAGACTTCACCCTCGATGACTTCCTCGCCCAGATGCAGCAGATCCGCAACATGGGCTCCATGAAGAAAATGCTCATGATGATGCCGGGTGCGCAGAACATCCGCCAGCAGCTGGAGCAGTTCGACGAGCGCGAGATCGACCGCGTCGAGGCCATTGTCCGCTCGATGACCCCGCACGAGCGCGTGGCTCCGAAGATCATCAACGGCTCCCGCCGGGCCCGCATCGCCCGCGGTTCCGGCGTGCACGTCTCCGAGGTCAACGGACTGCTGGAACGTTTTGCCCAGGCCCAGAAAATGATGAAGAAGATGGCCGCCGGCGGCGGCATGCCCGGCATGCCGGGCATGCCCGGCATGGGCGGCGGAGGCGGCGCCCGAAAGGGAGCCAAATCCGCGCCCAAGAAGAAGGCCCGCTCCGGCAACCCGGCCAAGGCGGCGCAGGAACTGCGCGACGCCGAGGCCCGGCGTGCTGCCGGCCCCAAGGCGCTGCCCACCGGCGCGTCGTTCGGCCAGCAGGGCGGCGACTTCGATCCGTCCCAGCTGAACCTGCCCAAGGGTTTCGACAAGTTCCTCGGCGGCAGCAAGTAGCCACAAGTGCTGACGGCCGCCGGCACTGTGTCGCCGACGGCATCAGCACTGAAGTGCCATAGGGTTAGACAATGTTCAAGCAGCGCGTAGTCTTCGTCCACGGGGACGGCAGCTTCGGCGCCGCCGCGTGGCCAAAACAGCACGGAATAGCGCTGGACTACGACGCCCTGTTCCTGCGGCGGCACGGGTTTGACGCCGTCGCGGAACCGCTCGAATCCAACTTCGCCGCCGACGCCGCCATCGTGCTCGCATCACTGGCAGACGACGGCCGCGGCGAGGCCGGCGGCCATGTGGTGGCCCATTCGCAGGGCGCGATCGCGGCGATGATGGCCGCCGTCGAACGGCCCGACCTCGTGCAGTCCCTGACCCTGGTGGAACCGGCCTGCCTGTCCCTGACCGCGGAGCTCCCGGCCACCGCCGCGCACCGGGCCCTCATGCAGCCGCTCTTCGACGTCCGGCACAACCTCAGCGACGACGACTTCCAGCGGGAGTTCATCCGCCGCGCATTCGCGGCGGACGCCCCCGGGGCCACGACGCCGGAGGCCCTCCGGGCTGCGCGCCGGCTCCGCCTGCAGGCGCCGCCGTGGGAAGCCCCGCTGCAGATCGTGCCGGGCGTGCCGACCCTGGTGCTGACCGGCGGCTGGGAACCTCTCTATGAGGAAATCGCCGGCTACCTGCGCGAGACCGGGGCCCTGCACCGCACGGCGCCGGGAGGGCACCGGCCCCAGGATTCAGCCGAAGGGGACCGGGCCATCCGCTCCTACATTGCCGAGGTCAGCCGGCGCCAGCACGCCCGGGCCTCCTAGGAGGCTGCGGGTCCTCCCACCGAGGGCTGCGGCAGGTAGACCTTGCCGCCCGCGGCGAGGAACTCGCTGCTCTTCGCCCGCATTCCGGCCGCCATCTCGGCACGGGCGGCCTGCGAATCCGCTGAACCGTATTCGTCCCGGATGTCCTGGCTGATCCGCATGGAGCAGAACTTCGGACCGCACATCGAGCAGAAGTGGGCTGTCTTGGCCGGCTCCGCGGGAAGCGTCTCATCATGGAAGGCCTCGGCCGTGACCGGGTCCAGGGACAGCGCGAACTGGTCCCGCCAGCGGAACTCGAACCTTGCCTTGGACAGGGCATCGTCGCGTTCGTGGGCGCCGGGGTGGCCCTTGGCGAGGTCGGCGGCATGGGCCGCGATCTTGTAAGTGATCACGCCCGTCTTCACGTCGTCCTTGTTCGGCAGCCCGAGGTGTTCCTTGGGCGTGACGTAGCAGAGCATGGCGGTGCCGTAGCGGGCGATCTCGGTTGCGCCGATCGCCGAGGTGATGTGGTCATAGCCCGGCGCGATGTCCGTTACGAGCGGCCCGAGCGTGTAAAACGGGGCGCCCTTGCAGAGTTCCTGCTGGCGCTCCACGTTTTCCCGGACGAGGTGGAAGGGCACATGCCCGGGGCCCTCCACCATGACCTGCACGTCGAAGGCCCAGGCCCGCTGCGTCAGCTCGGCCAGGGTGTCCAGTTCGGCGAACTGTGCCGCGTCGTTGGCGTCCGCCGTCGCGCCCGGCCGCAGCCCGTCGCCCAGGGAGAACGCGACGTCGTAGCGTGCGAAGACCTCGCACAGCTCATCGAAGTGGGTGTACAGGAAGTTCTCCCGGTGGTGCGCCAGGCACCAGCCGGCCATGATGGAACCGCCGCGGGACACGATGCCGGTGACCCGGTTGGCCGTCAGGGGCACATACCGCAGCAGCACGCCGGCGTGGATGGTCATGTAGTCCACGCCCTGCTCGCACTGTTCGATCACGGTGTCCCGGAAGATCTCCCAGGTCAGGGCGTTCGCCTCGCCGTTGACCTTCTCCAGCGCCTGGTAGATCGGGACCGTTCCGATGGGGACGGGGGAGTTGCGGATGATCCACTCGCGCGTGGTGTGGATGTCGTCCCCGGTGGAGAGGTCCATGACGGTGTCCGCGCCCCACTGCGTGGCCCACTGGAGTTTGTCGACTTCCTCGGCGATGGAGCTGGTCACGGCGGAGTTGCCGATATTGGCGTTGATTTTCACCAGGAACGCCTTGCCGATGATCATCGGCTCGGATTCGGGGTGGTTGACGTTGTTGGGAATGATCGCGCGGCCCGCGGCCACCTCGCTGCGCACCAGCTCCACATCGCAGTTCTCGCGCAGCGCGACGAACCGCATTTCCTGGGTGATGACACCGTCGCGGGCGTAGCGCATCTGCGTGACGGTCCTGCCCTCAACGGCCCGGCGCGGCACCGGCCGGCCGCCCCGCCACTCGGCCGACGCCGCACCGCGGCGCACCGCCGATTTGCCGTCGTCGAGCAGCTCCCGTTCCCGGCCGGCGTAGGGTTCGGTGTCCGCCCTGGCCTCAATCCAGGGGGTGCGGAACGGCTCCAGCCCGCGGACCGGATCGCTGCCCGGCCCGGCCGTGCGGTACACCCGGAACGGCGGGTTCCGGACACCGCCCGGGGAGGGTTCCAGGGCGATCTCGGTCACCGGCACGCGGATCCCGTGGTCCGGGTCCGTGCTGAAGGCCAGCGAGTGGGACTTCAGGGACTGTGTGGGGGCCGGAGGCTGGCTGGGGTCAGACACATGCTGGGCAGACCCAGCGGGTGCTGACTGATCGTGGGCAGGGCTGTGCTGTGTCACTTGGGTGTTCACGGAAATACTCACTTCCTTCGCCGGCATTACCCGGACAGGTTCAACGGTCGCAGGCTGCGTCAGCCCGATCTCAGCCCCTGCAGGGGCACCCGTGTGGTCGTAGACGAAGCTACCACGCACCTCCGGCCGGCGGTCGAGTGTGACGCGCACGGCGGACCGCGGTGACGAACTCGGCGGCCAGGCCCATCTGGAGCAACTCTCCGTGCAGCCGGACTTTGCCAGGCGGGGGATCGGACGGTCGCTGGTGGAGGCGGCCCTCGATGCGGCCCGAGGCCGCGGCTATTCATGGATGACGCTTTGCACTTTCGCAGGCGTCCCGTTCAACGCGCCGTTGTACGCGGGCTGCGGGTTCGAGGAAATCGCCCGGCCGGGGCCGGCGGTGGCAGCCCTGCGGATCCACGAAGCTCAGCTGGGGCTGGATGATCTGGGCCCGCGGATTGCCATGCGGATTAGGCTTTAGGCCATGACCAGCATTATCGAGTTCAGCGGGCCCATCCTCACGGCGGCGGACCAGGTCCGACACGGGTTGTGGTCGGTGGAAGGCCGGTTGACCTTTCGCCGGCCCGCGGCCGCGCCGGAGCTCGTGCTGGACGGCTGGGTCATGCCCGGCCTCGTGGACGCACACTGCCACATCGGCCTCGGCCCGGGCGGGGACGTTTCCGAGGACACCGCGGAATCCCAGGCCCTGGCGGACCGCAACGCCGGGACGCTGCTGATCCGCGATGCCGGCGCCGTCCACGACACCCGCTGGCTCCAGCAACGCGCGGACCTTCCCCGGATCATCCGCGCGGGCAGGCACCTCGCGAGGACCCGGCGCTACCTGCCGGGCCTCGCCGTCGAGGTCGAGCCGGAGGATCTCGTCGAGGCTGCGCGGAAGCAGGCCCGCGCGGGCGACGGCTGGGTCAAGCTCGTGGGGGACTGGATCGACCGTGACGCCGGCGATCTTGCCGCCAGCTTTCCCGCCCGGACGGTCAAGGACGCTGTCCGGGCCGCCCACGATGAGGGGGCCCGCGTCACCGCACACTGCTTCGCCGAAGACACCCTTGATGACATGCTCGACGCCGGGATCGACTGCATTGAACACGCCACCGGGCTATTGCCGCGGCACCTGCCGCGCTTCCTCGGACAGGGTGTTCCGATCGTGCCCACCCTGATCAACATCGCCACGTTCCCGGACATCGCGGCCCGGGCGGAGGCCAAGTTCCCCCGCTACGCAGCCCACATGCGCTCGCTGTGGGAGCGACGGGCGGAGCGGATCCTCGAAGCCCACGAAGCTGGGGTGAAGATCTACGCCGGTACCGACGCCGGCAGCGTGATCAGCCATGGCAGGATCGTGGACGAAATCCAGGCCCTGCACGCCGCCGGCCTCCCCGCCGCTGACGCCCTCAACGCCGCCAGCTGGTCCGCGCGGACCTGGCTCGGCGCGGACTCCATCGGCGAAGGGGCAAGCGCCGATGTCCTCGTCACCGCCGAGGATCCGCGGAGCAATCCGGCCACGCTCCGTCAGATCCGGCGCATCGTGCTGCGCGGGGTCCCGCTGGACCGGGCGTCAGGCGGCCGTTAGGAATAAATTGAAGCTTCAAGTAATTTATCTTTATGTAGAGTCGCCGAAGGCCGGTGGCTACAGAATCCACGGAGCGTTGCCATGACCGCAGAAGCCAGCACCCAGAACCTCCTTCCTGCCGAACTCACCATGGGCACCGTGATGCTCAAGGTCGGCGACATGAAGCTGATGACCGACTACTACCAGCGCGCCCTCGGCCTGGAGGCTGTGGCCGAACAGGACGGCGGGCTCTACCTTGGGCGCCAGCAGAAGCCGCTGGTGCATCTGGCTCCTGCCCCTGGCCTGAATCTTCCTTCCCGCGGCGAGGCCGGGCTCTTTCACACCGCCCTCCTCTTCGAGAACCAGCACTCCCTGGCGGCCACCGTTGCCAGTGCGGCCCAGTACGAGCCCCAGTCCTTCACCGGCAGCGCGGACCACCTCGTCAGCGAGGCCTTCTACTTCAACGACCCCGAAGGTAACGGCATCGAGCTGTACTGGGACCGGCCGCGGGCGGCGTGGTCCTGGGAGGGCAAGAATGTCGTCATGGACAGCCTCGCCCTGCCGCCGCAGCGCTATCTCCAGCAATACCTGACCGAGGAATCCGTGGCCGGCCAGCGCCAGGCCGCCGCCGGCGTCGGGCACGTCCACCTGCAGGTCGGCGATGTCCAATCGGCGCATGATTTCTATGTCGGCACGCTCGGCTTCGAGAAGACCGCGGGCTGGCACGGCCAGGCGCTGTTCGTCTCGGCCGGCGGCTACCACCACCATATGGCCATGAATGTCTGGAACAGCCGCGGCGCGGGCCCCCGCCGCGACACGCTGGGCCTGGGCGAGGTCCTCATCGAAGTGCCCTCCGGCGATGACGTCGCGGGCCTGGCCGACCGGCTCAAGGTCGCCGGCGTCGAATCCCACCACACGGGCGCCGAACTGCGCTTCGAGGATCCGTGGCGCAACCGGATCCGCGTCGCCGTGCGCTAGAAGTTCTGCCCGGCAAAGCTGTTCGCTGGACATGTCCAGCGCGCACGGCTTCCCGCTGGACATGCCCATCGTTCGACTGCAGGACTCCGGAACATGCCCATTGCTCGCAAGCGGGTCTTTGGAACATGTCCCTTGCTCGCGGCCGAGAATGGACATAGTCGCCACATGTCCATTGCTCGCGGTGAACTGCTCCCCGGAAGTTGGACTGAGAAATTCAGTTCCGACTCCCGGGGAGCAGTTTTATGCATGTACGTAGTCCGTTATCCGAAGAGCAGCGCGAGGCCGCTGTAGCGTGGTTTGAGAAGGGCATCGCGGATAAAGCGGCGGCTCGGGTCCTGGGTGTGTCTCACTCGCCGGTGCAGCTTCTCTATCTGCGGTGGAGAATCCATGGTCGAGGAGCGCTGATGGCCAAGCCGACGAAACAGGTGTACTCGTTCGAATTCAAGCTCGCCTTGGTCGAACGGTTCATCGCGGGTGAGACTGCCCAGGATCTCGCGGCGGAGGCCGG